>RFYV01000001.1 GCA_009921265.1 Betaproteobacteria bacterium
TCCGCTTTCAATGGCCAAGGTATTGAATTCAATCAATGGATTGGCGGCAATGCCTGTGTGTAATTTGGCGCGAAACACTTCAATGCCGTTGTACAGACAAATGAAATCGGTGAGGATGTCGCGCTCGATGCGTTGACCGTTTTCATTGTGTCTAAATCCATTTTCCATGGGGTGTTGCGCCAAGGCGCGAACGGTGATCAATTGGTCACGTGTTGCTTTGGGTGGAGCCGTAACAATGGTTCTTAAGGGGCGCGTCATCTTTCCTCCGTACATGCAGAGGTGGTAACCAAGGTGTCTGCATAACCACGCCAAAAACTACCATTGCTCATTTGCGCAATGGCCCATACGCGTTGATTTTCTGCAAGGCGAACACGACTCATCACTTGTGCGCGTCCACTGCGTGGCGTGAAATACGCGCTCAATATATGGGGGAGTGGATTACCTTCGGCCAACACATGAACCGATTTCACATAATCTTGTTGGGTCATTGGACTTTCAACTTGCAGCGTCATGACAACTGAGTTTCCGTTTTCAATCAGAGGTGGAATATCAAGAATGACTCGACCCGTTTGAACGATTTTATCGCCTACCAACGTTTGAATCGCTAGTTTGGCTTGATCAGGGCTTGCAAATGCAATGCTGTGAGGAGCCAGCCCGAGTGCGCTTAACCAAGTCAAGCAATCACGTCTTTGAATCGTCATGGTTTAAGTGTTTCCAAAAAAGCAATCACGTCTTCAATTTCTTGCGCAGTCAAAATGGTTTGTCCTTTAAAACTTTGCAACACACGAGTGAGTCCTTCTGTTCGATAGTAAGAGGGCATGATGGTTTGCGGATTGAATTGACTGGCGTCTACGATACGAGCACGCAGTTGTGCTGCATTGAGTCGTTGCGCAATCAAACTTAAGTCGGGTGCCAAGTTACCTTGAAAACGATCTTCAGGAATGGGTCCTTGGTGGCACAACAAACACAAACTTTTTTGTTTGTTGCTCACCAATGCGCGACCCCGATCGGCTTGTCCAATCAATCCTTGAAGGGGTTGCGTCATTTCTTGTTGCGCTAATGCACTTAGCGGAAATGACAGCAACAATCCCAAAAAAATTGAACTGACATGGGGGATGTAACAAATTAGATGTTGCAACCCCATGTAACGCCGCCTTTGAATCAAACCAAAGTTAAACCATGATTTTTGAGTGGCACAGTGCGATAGCGTTTTCCCGTTGCTTTGGCAATGGCGTTGAGCACAGCAGGTGCGGCCACACAAATCGTGGGTTCACCAATACCACCCCATTCGGCACCTCCACCTTCGATGATGATGGTTTCAACTTTAGGCATTTGTGCAATGCGCATCGAACCAAATGTATCGAAGTTGGTTTGAACAATGCGACCGGCTTTGACCGTGCATTCTTGTTCAAACAATGCGGATAAACCGTACACAAATGAGCCCGAAACTTGTCGCTCAATTTGTGCGGGGTTAACGGCATAGCCAGGATCGGTTGCAGCGACGATGCGGTGAATTTTGACCTTGCCATTTTTTACCGATAACTCGCAAGCAGCAGCGACAAAACTTCCAAATGCTTTCATTTGCGCAACGCCTCTGTAAACACCTTTTGCTGGTTTTTTAGTCCAACCAATTTTTGCAGCAACAGCATTGAGTACAGCAAGATTGCGTGGATAGTCGCCCATGTATTTGCGTCTAAATGCAACGGGGTCCATACCAGCAGTTTCTGCTAATTCGTCGACAAAGCATTCAAAGAAAACAGCGTTTTGGTTTGCATTGACACCACGCCAGAATCCTGGCGGCACATGCGGGTTACGCATCGCATGATCAATCAATAAATTTGGAAATGTGTATCCAAATGCATGTTCGCCCGCATCTGCCACACCTTGAAACACCAAGGGGTCACGTCCTTTTTGTTGTTCGAGCACAGCTGGGCGAACAGCGGCCAAGATAGATTGACCCGACAAGCGCATGTGAACGCCTGTGAGGTTTTTATTGGCGTCAAAAGTACCTGTGAGTTTGCAAGCCATGACGGGGTGATAGCGACCTTGCGTCATGTCTTCTTCACGCGTCCAAATGAGTTTGATGTGAATGCCAGGTATTTGCTTGGCAATTAACACCGCTTGTGTGGTGTAGTCTTGGAATGCACCACGACGACCAAAGCCACCACCCAAATTGATTTTGTGAACATCGCATCGATCGGATGGAATACCCGCTGCAGCAATCACCGCCGCTAAAGACGCTTCACCATCTTGTGTGGGAACCCATGCATCACAACGCTCTGGCGTCCAACGTGCAGTTGCATTCATCGGCTCCATGGGGGCGTGATTCAAGAAGGGGTAGAAATAAACGCCTTCTGTTTTGTGTACTGCAGATGTCAGCGCAGCAGGCATATCGCCCGCTTTGTTGCCCACAAAAGCTTGTTGAGCCGTTAAGCCTTCTTGAAGCATGGCGCCAATGCTTTCGCTTGATACTTGTGCATTGGGACCTTCGTCCCAAACGATATTGACTTTATCTAAAGCAGTTTTGGCTTGCCAAAATGTTTCTGCAACCACGGCCACTGCGGTTTCGCCCACTTGCAGTACGTTTTTAACACCTTTCATTGAAGAGGCTTGCGTTGCATCAAAGCTTTTGACTTTGCCGCCAAACACAGGACACTCTTTGATATTGGCAACCAACATATTCGGGAATTGAAGGTCGATGCCGTAAATTTGTTTGCCATTGACTTTGTTGCGAGTATCTAATCGACGTATACGCTTGCCAATGATTTTCCATTCTTTGGGATCTTTTAATTTGATTTGTGCAGGAGCTGGAACGGGCAGCTTGGCGGCGGCATCTGCAACTTTGCCGTAAGAAATTTTGCGTGCGCTTGCTGAATGCGTGATGACGCCTTTTGCAGCGGTGCATTGATCAGGACTCACGCCCCAAGTATTGGCGGCGGCTTGAATCAACATCATGCGCGCAGCAGCACCGCCTTGGCGAACGTATTCTTGTGATTCACGAATACCACGACTACCACCTGTGGAGTAACTGCCCCATACGCGTTTGCGTTTGAGACTTTCACCAGGCGTTGGATATTCGGTTGTGACTTTGCTCCAATCGCATTCGAGCTCTTCTGCAACGAGTTGAGCCAAACCTGTGAGGGTGCCTTGCCCCATTTCAGAGCGAACAATGCGCACAACAACTGTTTCATCGGGTTGAATGACTACCCATACGCCGATTTCGGGTGCGGCATCAGCGGCAACTGCTTGTGTGGGGTTTAAAAGCATGGGGATTCCCAATGCCAGGCCAGAGCCCATGGCTGCTGTACCGCCCATGAATTGACGACGCGTTGGTGTTGAAAGAATTTCGTTCATGATTGTTTTTCCTTTCAAGACTTGGAAACGCTGTGAATGGCTGCACGAACTTCTTGAAAAGTTCCACAACGACAAATATTGGTGATCGCTTCATCAATATCTGCATCGGTTGGTTTTGGTTTTTTTCTGAGTAAAGCAGTGGTGGCCATCACCATGCCGCTTTGGCAATAACCGCACTGGGGCACTTCGTGTTGCACCCAAGCTTTTTGAATTTTCGAGAGTTGACCTTGTTTTTCTAAACTCTCAATGGTTTCGATTTTTTGGTTGCTAATGGCGCTTAAAGGAATCACACAAGTACGAACGGCTTCACCATCCATCAACACAGTGCATGCACCGCATTGCGCAACACCGCATCCATATTTGGTACCTGTCATGCCCAATTGTTCTCGGATGACCCATAGAAGTGGCGTGTTGGGGTCTGCATCGACTGTGTGAATTTTTCCGTTTACATTGATTTTGGTCATTGGTTTTCCTCGAGTTGATATTTTTTATAAATTCAACACGGAAATGTAATCAAAAAATAATAAAATAAAACTAGTAATTGTCCTAATCAAGCATTTAATAAGTATGAATCAATTACTTTTGGCGATGGTCGTAATCACCAAAAGTACTACTTTATTTCAATACTTTGCTCTCTTGGGCTTCATTGATCAAACGATTCGCGTCGTCTTTTAATAAAAAACCAGCGCGAATGGCTCTCGTCGTGGCTTTTTTCACGGCTTCTACATAGCCCTCATGGTTCACATAGCGTTCTTCGAGTGATGGACGTGGATCGCTATTGGATTGGCGTTCTTGCGCGGTTTTTGCAAATGGAATCATCCCGCCAACGTAGTTGCAAATTTGTCCTTGATGAAATGGTCTCGCACCACCTGCTGTGATGTTCCAACCCATGTAGGTACCCAATGGCGCATCGAGTAAAACAACAGGTACACCACCGTATTCATTGCCGTCACCATCCACTTTGGGTGCGTACATCGGTAAAACTTGTTTGATGGATGGTGGTGTGCGACTGATGACCCCAGAACCATCGGCTGCATTGAAACCTTCACCCCAGTCGTAATCAATCACGGGCATGATGAAATCTATTTCTGGCGCAGTCGATCGAAGTTGTTTGAGTGTTGGAAAACCTATTGCTGTTTTATTTGCGGGTACTAATGTTTTATTAGATAACTTGGGCCATTGACTTGGTGGTGGTGCAACATTTCGCATCACCCAATTGCGAAAGTGAACACGCAATGCATTGACTGTTTCTGTATGGGGCACAGGATTGGCAGGATAAATTGCGCTCCCATAGTTGTTGCCTGGGCACGTTGGCGGCTGCGCTGGCAAGGCAACGCCAGGCAAACTGGTATTGAATCCACCCGCGCCACCGCCATGCGCGGAACTGGCGATGTAGTAACGACGCACATTGGAAGGCAAGGGCAAATCTTTTTTCGCGTCGGTTCCTATCCACTCAGGTGTGAGTTTGAGAGCCCATACTTCGGCTGATCCAAAATGTTCCATGATTTTTGGACAGGTGCGCGTTGCTTGACAACGATCCAATAAACCGATTGATCGAATTCCTCTGACAGGATCAGGGTGAGGTAACCACCATTGTGGTCCTTCGCTGCCAGCTTGATACAACTCTAAAACACCATCGGGTTGCGCCCACCGAAAGTTCAGTGCAATGCGACGTCCTGCAATGATGGGCCAAAGACCATCGTGAACTTGTTTGCCCGCTTCATTTTGATTGAAGCCTAAATGCAACCAACCGCGTAAAAAATTTCCTGATTGTGAAACGCCACGTCCTATGCTGTGAGAAACAAGATTGGCAATGGGGTTGGGTGTTCCAGCGTCGTCGGTCTTTGCAGTTTTAAAAAAAGTGCCCACATCGCGCCATGCTGCAAAGCCAACGCCTAGTGCATAGGCATCATCGGATGGAAAAACAACTTGATACAACTTAGACGCATCAAATCCATTTTTTAAACAAATCTGTGTGGCGTCGGATGTACCCGGAAAAGGATTGTTGGCGTCGCATTTTGCCCAAGCCCAATCGGCAGAAGCAATTTCTGTTTCACCAATGACTTCACCGCGAGTGGACTCGCCAACACGCGACACCAATTTTGATTTTTGTGTATCCAAGGTATTGGGTTTGTATGGAACAGGATTGGATTGAATAATCAGTGGTTGAGAGGCGGGGCCACTTTTGTTGACAATTCTTGCGAGAACATTGCCTGTGATGGGACTGCCGTCTAATTGCTTTGCAATTGGCAACTGCAACCAGTGTGGCTGATCCACACCTGCGTAAGCTCGAACAGCGGTTGCGCCAGAGTTATCGCCTTGCCATGCACTGGTTAAATCGATGTCGCCGTTGGCACGTTCAGCAATCACGTTTGGACGTTTCAATCCTCTATTCGGTACTTCGTGCCATAACAAGCCACTGCTTTGTTTGGAATCCACAGGTTTGGTGATGACAAACGTTGCGACATATCGAACCTTTCCATCTTTGTCGTTGATGAATTGAATGTCGTTGATGATTCGATTGACACGACTTGTGGGGTCAATTTCTCCAAATGCACGTCCCGCAATTTGTTCGGTGGCGACGCCCCCTGATTCTGCCGCTGCAAAAGGTTTCACTTCATCGATAACGATTTTGGTGATGCGCGCATGCGCAGAAAAAGCACAAGCTGTTAATAATAAAAAACAAAGTTGACGTGACGCGTGATGCGTAATTGAATTTTTCATTTGTACCTAAGGGTTATTTCAAACGAGGTGCAGATTGAATCAGTGAGCCAACTTCATTTTTCCACCATTTGGCTTGTCCTGTTGTGCCGTGACCTGCTGTTTGATCGCTTGCGGGAATAAGCAACAAGCGTGAACGAGGAATTTTTGCCAATGCAAGTTCCATGATTTTGAGCTCGGGCGGATTTCGCTCGTCGTCTGCTGAGTTGATCGCAAGAACAGTTGCCTTGATTTGCTGGACCTTGTCAAACGGACTGAAGTCTCTGGATGAGTCCCACTGATAAAGTTGATCGTTGGCATCGCCGTCAAACTTTGCATTCAATCGTTGATCTATCAGTTGATCGGCTTTGGCGCGTGTTGGTGCTACTCGTTGTAATGCCTGGTTGCCGCCACTGGTTCCAATTGCATAAAAAACAGACGCAAATTGCAGACTGCGCGGTTGCTTGACGTAATTACCATTCATCCAATCTGGATCGTTTCGAATCGAGTCAATGATGAGTCGACGCATCATCCAATTGCGCCCTGACATCTCTGAAGGTGTTGACGCCATGGGAACCAAAATATCCATGAACTCTGGGTAATAAATACCCCAAAGCCACGTATGCATACCACCCATTGAATTTCCTAAAATCATGCGCACGTGTTTGAGTTTGAGTCCTTCTGTGATCAAGCGATATTGAGCCAATACCATATCGTCATAGTTGTATTTTGGAAATTTGGCTTTTAATCCATCGGATGGCTTGCTTGATTTGCCTGTACCAATTGCATCAGGCAAGATGATGAAGTATTTGTTGGCATCTAAGGGTTGACCCGGCCCAAATAATTCGCCACCAAATGCGGTATTGAGCATTCCGATGCCAGTGCCCGTTGTACCGTGCAGTATCACAACGGGTTCTCCTGAGGGGTTGCCTAAGGTCGTGTATCCAATATTCATGGATGGCATGATTTCACCAGTGTGAAGCCGAAAGTCTTTTGCGACCCAAACATCACTTTGTGGTGTTGCTGTATTTTGTGCAAATGCTTGTGCGCATAAAACCAAAAATAAAACGTTCAACCATTTGTAAATAATTTTCATGGGGGAGTCCTTCGGTTGAATGGTATGGATATCAATGAATCGACCGTTTAAATTATTATGGAAAGGGTTGGGGTCATGTCAGCGATTCACTAAGGGATTACGCTAGTCCATTTGCAGTTAATTTACGGTTTGTCGCCTGAGGGACTCTGATGCCTAGAGGCGAATGATGATTTAACACCACAATCGAATCTAAGCTAGGTGTTTCATCTATTTTTAAAGGACGAATGACAATGAATCAATTTAATATCAACAAAGGCGGCGCGTTCAAAATCACGTGCGCCATACCCTTCATCGCTTCTTTACTTTTTAGTGTGTCGAGCAATGCGGGTACAAGCGTATTATTCATTGGCAATAGCTTCACTTATGGGCATGGTTCCCCTGTCAGATATTACAGACCGCATACGGTCAAGGATCTGAATCTTGAAGGGCAAGGCGGTGTGCCCGCTTTGTTTAAATCCTTTACGCAACAAGTCGGTTTGGATTTTGATGTGGCTATCGAAACGCGCGGTGGAACAGGTATCGACTGGCATCTTGCCAATAAACTCAGTGTGATTACGCAAAAGCCATGGGATATTGTTGTTGCTCATGGTTTTAGTACGCTTGATTCTCAAAAGCCAGGTGATGCGACAAAATTAATTGAGACATCCAAGCAATTGGCGACGGCTCTTGTGCAAAGAAATCCAAAAGCAGATTTAAGACTTGAAGCAACTTTTCCGCGTGCAGATGAAACATACGGACCTAAAGGCGCTTGGTATGGAAAAACAATTGGGGACATGGCCAAAGATATTCGCACTGGCTATGACCAAGCTGCCAAATCGCATCCCGCCATCAAGGGCGTCATCCCTGTTGGAGAGGCATGGGTGAGAGCGATGGATGCGGGTGTCGCTGATAAAAATTCTTTAGATGGTGTTGATGCTGGAAAATTAAATTTATGGACCTACGACAACTACCATGCAAGTACAGCAGGGTATTACTTAAAAGCCTTGGTTGTGTTTGGCGCTTTGACGCTTCGCGATCCACGATCATTGGGGGGTAATGAATGCTCGGGTTTTGAGCTCGGATTATCTGTCTCAGATGTGAAAGCATTGCAACAAGTGGCTTTTGATCAACTGATTGTGGGATATTCAATCACTGCATCGCCCTTGCAAAACTTAACAACAGAGCCTGCACAACGCTGTCAACCCGGGCTTTGATTCAAGTTAAAACAGATGTGACCTGCGTTTAAAAACTGATCCAATTTGAGTGAGAGAAACTTTATTTTTTATCACTCGAAAGGATTAATTTATGCCAAAAGGCGTTGGATTAAAGTCCGAGCTGATGTATTTGATTACATTGAAGCCTTTCGCAATAAAACGCTGCGACATAGCAATTAGGGTTCGAATCCAAAAAGAAAAAAGTTAGACGCAGGTTAGGGGCTCGAACTTATTTTGGCAAAAGTTCTAATCCTGATACGGTTCAAAAGTGAGGTGGACAACAACGATTCTGTTTGCAGTGAAATCAGTTAGACTAAAAAATCTTACTTAGATTGTTTCAACATTTAACTCAGGTCAGGGCTATTCCCAAAACAGGAGGTGAGGCTGCGATGGGGTCTGGGTTGGCTGGCAATTGAATAGTGCACCCCAATGATTAGTCAAATGCTAAAACGAATTAAAACAAATTTTGGCCGTCCGAAGACCGCATCTTTTTACCACCATGCTCGATAAGAAGGTTGATGCGGTCGTTGGGTCAACTAGTGATGGCACTTTAATCTAACCATGAAAAACTAGTATCATCTCGTGTGAATGCACGACAATAATTTAAGACCTTTTTAAATTAATTTTTGTGTAGTTGCAAAAGGCGATCAAGACTTTGAAAAAGGGTCATTTCGCGTACGAAATATGTGTAATCTATGTGTAGTTCGTGTGTAATTTGGGGTCTTTTTCTGTACGCCACCGTACGCTAAGTTGTTGATTTGTAAGGGTTTTTGTACTAGGGTAAACCCTATATTGGTGCCCAGGAAGGGACTCGAACCCCCATGATGTAACTCGCTAGTACCTGAAACTAGTGCGTCTACCAATTCCGCCACCTGGGCATTCAGGAAAGAAAGAAATTCTATCAAACAAATGAATACAACACGTATCAATCTCCTCGATGAGTTTGATGGCATCGTTCAAGGACATCGCGATGGACATGGGTTTGTTCAACGCGACGATGGACAATCCGATGTTTATTTACCTCCCAACGAAATGCGCGCTGTGTTGCATCGCGATTTGGTTCGTGTGCGTATTGCTCGTATGGATCGCAAAGGCCGACCCGAAGGTCGCATCTTAGAAATTATTGAAAGACCTGCACTAGCCATTATTGGAAGGTTGCTTCAAGAAAGCGGCGTTTGGTTGGTTGCGCCAGAAGATAGGCGATACGGTCAAGATGTATTGATACCTAAAGGTGCAACGGGTGAAGCCAAGATCGGTCAAGTGGTTGTGGTTGAACTCACTGAGCCGCCTAGTTTGTATGGTCAACCCGTGGGTCGCGTGATCGAAGTACTCGGTGAGATGGACGACCCTGGAATGGAAATTGAAATTGCGGTGCGCAAATATGGTGTGCCCCATCAATTTTCTGATGCTTGTTTGGAATTGGCCAAAACATTACCTGATCAAGTGCGTCCTACTGATAAAAAAAATCGAATCGATCTCACCGATGTGCCATTGGTGACGATTGATGGAGAAGATGCAAGAGATTTTGATGATGCTGTTTATTGCGAGCCCGCCAAAGTAGGCAAGGGAAAAGGTTGGCGATTATTGGTTGCAATTGCAGATGTGAGTCATTATGTCGATACCAATAGTCCGATTGATATCGACGCTTACGATCGTGCAACCAGCGTTTATTTTCCTCGACGTGTGATCCCCATGTTGCCCGAAAAAATATCCAATGGTTTGTGTTCACTCAATCCCGATGTGGAACGCTTATGCATGGTTTGTGACATGTTGATTTCAGAAGAGGGCGATATCTACGCCTATCAATTTTATTCTGCAGTCATGTTTAGTCATGCTCGATTCACTTACACAGAAGTGGCTGCTATTTTGACAAATACCCGCGGCCCCGAGGCTGCGAAGCGAAAAGCACGAGTCCCTGATCTTCTAAATTTATATGATGTTTATCGCGCATTGTTAAAAAGCAGACATCGCCGTGGCGCCGTTGACTTTGAAACCACTGAAACTCAAATTGTGTGCGATGAAAGTGGTCGTATCGAAAAAATCGTGCCGTGTGTTCGCAATGAAGCGCATCGATTGATTGAAGAGGCCATGCTAGCGGCCAATGTGTCGAGTGCAGATTTTATTTTGCAGAGCAAGCATCCCGCAGTTTTTCGTGTGCACGAAGGTCCAACGCCAGAAAAACGCGAAACCTTGCGCAACTATCTCAAGGCCATTGGTGTGACTGCGGCGCTGAGCGAAGAGCCCACCACCGCACAATTTCAAGCCATTGCTTTGGCCACCAAAGACCGACCCGACGCAAAACAAATTCACACAATGCTGTTGCGCTGCATGCAACAAGCCATCTACACGCCTTTTAATAGTGGTCACTTTGGATTGGCTTATGAGGCCTACACCCATTTCACCAGTCCAATTCGTCGATACCCTGATTTATTGGTTCATCGAGTCATCAAAGCGATCTTGGCTAAAAAAACTTACAACCTACCTGCCTTGCCTTTGCCAGGTGAGGCGCACGCCAAGTTGGCCAGACGCTTAGCGGTACAACAGGCGTCAAAAGAAAATAAAAAACCCAAAAAAACCAGTCCAGATTTGTTGGCTTGGGAAGCGGCAGGTTTGCATTGCAGTGCCAATGAGCGCAGGGCAGACGAAGCCAGTCGCGATGTGGAGTCATGGCTCAAATGTCAATACATGCGCGAGCATTTGGGCGAAGAATTCGGTGGAGTTGTTTCTTCAGCAACCAATTTCGGATTGTTTGTCACGCTTGACGCTATGTATGTTGAAGGCTTGATTCATATCACCGAATTGGGTAGCGAGTATTTCCGTTTTGATGAGGCCAGACAAGAGCTTCGCGGGGAACGCTCAGGCATTCGTTATGCCATTGGTTCGCGCGTTCGCGTGCAAGTCAGTCGTGTTGATCTCGACGGTCGCAAAATTGACTTTCGATTGGTCAATGACGAAGAGCCGTCGACCTATTCTTCACGCAGCTCAAGTGGTTCCGGTGCAATAGATTGTGAAAGCAAGTCGAGTTCCAAAAAGAAGAAAGCCACGGCGCGGGATGATATTAGCTCAGGTGACAAAAACAATTCCTCAATTAGAGGAAAATCACCGTTGACTCAATTAACAGCACAAGTTAAAAAAGCCGTAGCCAAAAAACTCAAAAGTCGCAAGTCGCGACGCTAAATCTTTTGAAAGGTAAAACATGACAAACTCAAAAATTGCAATTGTGACAGGCGCAGGTTCGGGTGTAGGAAAAGCTGCTGCGTTGGCTTTGCTCAAAGATGGTTGGAGCGTTGCCTTGGCGGGTCGCAGGCTAGAACCTCTTCAAGAGGTGGCTCAAGAGTCGGGCGCAAAAGATCGGGCTTTCGCTGTTTCTACCGATGTAGCCAACCCTGATTCTGTCAAAAATTTATTCGATCAAACTGTAAAAAAATGGGGTCGATTGGATGTTTTATTCAACAATGCGGGCGTCAATGCGCCTGGTATTTTGTTAGAAGACCTCACCGTTGAGCAATGGAGGAATGTAGTTGATATCAATCTCAATGGCATGTTTTATTGCATTCAGCATGCATTCAAAACAATGAAATCACAATCGCCCATGGGCGGTCGCATCATCAACAACGGATCTATATCTGCCCACGCACCAAGACCAAACTCGATTGCCTATACGGCAACCAAACACGCTGTCACGGGTTTGACGAAAACTGCGGCGCTCGATGGACGCAAGTACGATATTTGTGTGGGGCAAATTGATATTGGCAATGCTGCAACTGAGATGGCCGCTCGCATGGCCAAAGGTGTTCCGCAAGCCAATTTAGAAATCAAGATTGAACCGTTGATGGACGTTAATATTGTGGGCCAATCCGTTTTGTACATGGCTAACTTACCTCTTAGCGCTAACGTGTTGTTCCATACCGTGATGGCCACCAAGATGCCATTTGTTGGAAGAGGCTAATTTCCACTTCAAGGTTTTTTAAATGTAAAGCCTTGGGTGTTAATTTCAGTTGTCAGTCCGCTCATTAAGTCTGCAATGATGCGAGCACTACCATTACTGAGTGCCCAACCACTCGATCCGTGTCCCGTATTGAGCCATAAACCAGGGATATGCGTTTCGCCAATCATAGGCGGACGATTTGCAAACATGGGTCGAGCGCCTTTCCAGACCTGAAGGTTGTCGTTGTGTCGCGCAGCACTGGGAAACCAATCGTTTAAAACTTTATACAAAGTTGAAATCGCTTTTTGATCTTGCCCTTTTGGGTCACCACCTATTTGTGCGCCACCCGCAATTCGAACGCGTTGTCCTAATCGAGAAATAGATACTTTGTATCGCTCATCCATCAAGCCACTGTGGGGCGCGTCCATCGGTTCTTTGATGGCTGCACTGATCGAGTAACCGTAAACAGGCAGCATGGGAATTTTGATGCCCAGTGGAGCGAGCAATTGCGCGCTCGATATGCCTGTACAAATAACTACGGATTCATAAGAGACCTGACCGCTCGATGTGCGAATTTCCAGTGGATGGGTCGATTGCAGTGGTGCAATTTTTTGACCAAATTTAAATTCAACGCCTAACCGTTGTTCACAAAAATCTTTTAAAAGAATAGCAAACTGTCGGCAATTAGCAACCTCATCATCGGGCAAATAAATAGCAGCTTTGAGCTTGGTGTCGGTGTTGAGCGCGGGTTCGATCGCATAGGCTTCTTGCGCGCTGAGTTGTTTGGCGCTGTTTCCTGTTTCCTTGAGCATTTCTAGGGTGGGCGCCATCAAATTAACTTCTTGATCGCCGCGCAATAAAACCATGTAGCCTTGGGTTTTTTCGTAATCTAATCTATGTCGAATCGTGATGTCGTGCAAAATTTTACGACTATAAAAAGCCAGCCTGTGGAGATGGTGTTTTTGACCTAAATAGGTTTCTTTTCGGCAAGCGCGCAACCAATGCCAAATCCATTTGAGTTCGGCAGAACCCAAGCCCTTGACCCGAACGGGTGCGTGTTTTGAAAAAAGGTAGCGAAGAACCTTGGCAGGCATGCCAGGAGCGGCCCAAGGCGTCACGTAACCTGGAGCGAGCACGCCGGCATTGGCAAAACTTGCTCCTTCTGCGCAGAAGCTGTGTTCCTCGTAGACGCTAACAGAATGGCCTTTTTGAGCCAATTCAAATGCGGTCGTAACGCCCACAATTCCAGCACCGATAACGGCAATTTTCATTTGGCAGGCCCCTGATTGGGGTGGGATGTCTGTGCTACAATATTTAAGCTTTGCATTGATAGACTTTTTGTTTTATTTGCAGGGTAAATCACAAACCGGTTCTTTCAAGGTGTTGTGTTTCGTGCAAATTTCATTATTTGTTTGAATCTCAATCATGAGCCGGATTTTAGACCTAACCTTCGGAGTTTTTAAAATGTCAACTACTATGCGTGAAATGTTAGAGGCGGGCGTCCATTTTGGTCACCAAACCCGCTTTTGGAATCCTAAAATGGCCCAGTACATCTTTGGCCATCGCAACAAAATCCATATTATTAATTTGGAAAAAACGCTTCCCCTGTATCAAGAAGCAACCAAATTTGCCAAACAACTCAGTGCCAACCGCGGAACCATTTTGATGGTGGGCACCAAACGACAAGCGCGTGAAATCGTCGCAACAGAAGCTAAGCGCGCAGGCGTTCCTTTTGTCGACCAAAGATGGTTGGGTGGCATGCTCACCAACTTCAAAACCGTCAAAGCTTCTATCAAGCGTCTCAAAGAAATGAAGATCCAGCAAGAGTCGGGTCTTGACGCTTTGTCCAAAAAAGAGCAACTCATGTTCTCGCGCGAACTCGAAAAGCTAGAAAAAGACATCGGTGGCATTCAAGACATGGCCACATTGCCAGATGCAATTTTCATCATCGACGTGGGCTATCACAAAATCGCCATTGCAGAAGCTAAAAAATTAAGCATTCCTCTCATTGGTGTCGTGGATACTAACCATTCGCCAGAAGGCATAGACTACGTCATTCCTGGTAACGACGACTCTTCCAAGGCTGTTACTTTGTATGCACGTGGAATCGCTGACGCCATTCTTGAAGGACGTGCCAATGCGGTCAACGACGTGGTCAAAGCGGTATCAGAAACTGATTCGGATGAGTTTGTCGAAGTTGAGGATGAGGCTTCTGCCTAATCTCTTCATCGTCTAGATCATAGGGGCTTGTGAGCCCCTTTTTCTTAATTTCTATTGAATGAATATTTGAACTGAAACTGGAGAAGGCATATGGCAGCAATAACAGCAAGCATGGTTGCAGAGCTTCGCGCAAAAACAGATGCGCCCATGATGGAGTGCAAAAAAGCACTCACCGAAGCCGAAGGCGATATGAACAAAGCAGAAGAAATTTTGCGCGTCAAGTTGGGTAGTAAAGCGGGTAAGGCTGCATCACGCGTCACTGCGGAAGGTGTAGTCACCAGTTCTATCAGTGGCCATGTGGGCTCATTACTTGAAGTCAATTGCGAAACTGATTTCGTCACCAAAAACGACAGTTTTTTGGCCATGGCTCAAGCCGCCGCGCAACTGATTGTTCAACATAAGCCTGCTACTCTTGAAGCTCTCGGCGCACTTTCGTATAGCCAAGATGGATTCGGTCCAACACTAGAAGACGTCAGAAAAGGACTAATTGGAAAAATCGGCGAGAACATGAGCTTTCGTCGCTTCCAACTTTTTTCTGGCGCCACACCCGTTACCTCTTATTTGCATGGGACACGCATTGGCGTGATGGTCGAATACACAGGCGACGAAGTCGCCGCGCGCGACGTGGCAATGCACGTGGCGGCCATGAAACCCGTGTCGCTCACCAGTGCGGATGTTCCTGCAGAATTCATTGAGCGTGAGCGTTCGGTTGCAGTTGCAAAGGCTGCTGAAACCAATAAGCCTGCAGACATCATTCAAAAAATGGTCGAGGGTTCGGTTCAAAAATACCTCAAAGAAGTCTCTTTGTTTAATCAGACCTTTGTCAAAAACGACAAGCAATCTGTAGAGCAAATGCTCAAGGCTACTAACACCACGGTCAAGGGATTTACGCTCTATATTGTGGGTGAGGGCATTGAGAAAAAGACCGATGATTTTGCCGCCGAAGTGGCCGCTCAAGTAGCTGCCGCCAAACAATCGGCTTAAACCATTCATGGGGACTCAGGTCCCCTTTTTTTTTACCTTGCAGACCATAACAACGCTAAACTTGCACATATAGGAGTAATCAATGAAGGCTGACAAGACCCCCCATAAGAGAATTTTGTTAAAACTCTCTGGCGAGGCCTTGATGGGGGACGATGCATTTGGAATTAACCGAGCAACCATTGTTCGGATGGTTGAAGAAATTGCAGAGGTCACACGTTTAGGCGTTGAGGTGGCGGTTGTTATTGGTGGTGGAAATATATTTAGAGGTGTTGCAGGTGGTGCCGTCGGAATGGATAGAGCCACAGCCGATTACATGGGTATGTTGGCCACCGTGATGAATGCCTTAGCTCTAGCCGACACCATGAACAAAGCGGGTTTGACAGCTCGCGTCATGTCTGCGATTGGTATTGAACAAGTGGTTGAGCCCTATGTCAGGCCCAAGGCACTGCAATATTTAGAAGAAGGCAAGGTTGTGATATTTGCGGCAGGAACAGGCAATCCATTTTTTACAACCGACACCGCTGCTGCATTAAGGGGCGCAGAAATTGGCGCAGAAGTTGTGCTCAAAGCCACTAAAGTCGATGGTGTTTATTCTGCAGATCCCAAAAAAGATCCCCATGCAACGCGTTACAGCAGTATCAGTTTTGATGAAGCCATTGGAAAAAATTTAGGCATCATGGACGCCACTGCATTTGCGTTGTGTCGCGATCAAAAACTACCAATCAAAGTTTTTTCTATTTTTAAAAATGGCGCGCTGAAGCGGGTTGTGATGGGTGAAGACGAAGGCACTTTGGTTTATGCCTAAATAATCAATTGATGCAAGGAGAAAAAAATGGCTACGATTGCCGAACTCAAAAAAAGCATGGAAACCAAAATGGATCAAACCATTGCGGCTTTTAGCAGTAATCTCACAAAAATCAGAACAGGTCGCGCCAACCCTGTGTTTCTCGATAGCGTGATTGTCGACTATTATGGAAATCCAACGCCACTCAATCAAGTCGCCAATGTTTCATTGCTCGACACTAGAACCATCAGCGTTCAGCCATGGGAAAAAGGCATGGGAGCCAAAATTGAAAAAGCCATTCGCGATAGCGATTTGGGTTTAAATCCATCAGCGATGGGTGACTTGATTCGTGTGCCGATGCCCGCAATGACCGAAGAGCGTCGAAAAGAATTAACCAAGGTTGTTCGAAACGAAGGTGAGAGCGCCAAAATTGCAATCAGAAATTTAAGACGCGATGCCAACGACGCTGTCAAAAAAATAGTCAAAGACAAGTTGGCTTCTGAGGACGAACAAAAACGCGCTGAAGCCGATGTCCAAAAAGTAACCGATAAACACATTGTCGATATTGACAAAATGATTGCTGGCAAAGAGCAAGACATAATGGCTGTATAAGCCCGTATGCTCAAGCAACGTATCATCACTGCTGTTATTTTGTTGGCCTTATTTTTGCCAGCATTTTTTTATCCAGACGCCAGCTTATTGGGTGCTTTGTCGTTGGCCTTCATTGGAGCTGCTGTTTGGGAGTGGGCAAAACTCAATCAACTCAAAACCTTTGTATCTATGGTCTTGGCAGCATTGTGCGTCTTGATTTGTTTGTTTATTTGGGATCGCGGTATGCTAGATAGCAATTGGCGCCAACTATGGTTAGGTGTTGGTTGTTTATGGGTGATGGGTAGTCTCTACATCATTCGAATCGGTGTGAGTGGTTGGCAGTCAATCAATCCAATTGTGCGAGTCATTGTTGGATTAATGGTTTTGATTTTTACTTGGTGTGCTATTTACCAAGCCAAATCGATGAGCACCAATTTAATATTTACAATGTTGGCTTTAGTATGGGTTGCAGACATTGGTGCTTATTTTTTTGGTCGCGCATGGGGTAAGCGCAAACTCGCTCCTGCTATTAGCCCTGGCAAAAGTTGGGAAGGCGTTTGGGGTGGTATGTTTTGCGTCTTCGTACTGGCCTTGATTTGGATGCAGATTGAAGAATCATTGGCTTGGAACTCCCCTAGTTTGTTTAAATTATTGTGGAAGCATGGTTGGCTTTATGGTTTGATGTCCTTGTTTTTTTTATCAGCCATGAGCGTTGTCGGTGATCTGTTTGAATCATTGGTCAAGCGAAGTACTGGCGCCAAAGATAGCAGCCAGTTACTGCCGGGGCACGGCGGCGTATTAGACCGAGTGGATGCATTGCTTACTGCATTGCCACTTTCCATGATGTTGGTGCTTTTATGAATCAGTCAAAAAAACAACTCACCATTTTGGGTTCTACAGGCTCCATTGGTAAAAACACATTGAATGTTGTCAGTCATCATTTGGATCGCTTTGAATTGTTTGCGCTCACGGGCGCTCAACAAGTCGATTTGATGTTTTCGCAATGCATGCAATTTAAACCGAAGTATGCAGTGATGGTTCAAGATGACTGTGCAAAATCATTAAAAGAAAAACTTAAAAATGCAGGCTCATCGGTTAATGTATTGTCGGGCTCGCATTCATTAGACGAGGTGGCAAGTGACCCGCAAGTCGATATGGTCATGGCAGCTATTGTGGGTGCAGTGGGTCTTTCCTCTTGCATATCTGCTGCCAAAGCAGGCAAGCGCTTGTTGTTGGCCAACAAGGAAGCCTTGGTTGTTGGCGGTCAAGTCTTTTTAAGTGCGGTGCGTGAAGGTGGTGCCTTGTTGTTGCCCATTGATAGCGAGCATTCTGCTATTTTTCAATCGATGCCAGAAGATCGTTCCACTTGGATAGATCGTGTCGAAAAAATCATTCTCACCGCTTCTGGCGGACCGTTTCGTCAGATGGCGATTGAACATCTCAAAAATGTAAAGCCTGATCAAGCCTGCGCTCATCCCAATTGGGTCATGGGCAGAAAAATATCCGTGGATTCAGCCACCATGATGAACAAGGCCTTAGAAGTGATTGAGGCACGTTATTTGTTCGATTGGATGCCCCAAAAAATTGAAGTGGTGATTCACCCAGAAAGCATTATTCATTCAATGGTGGAATACAAAGACACCTCGGTGATGGCTCAATTGGGTACGCCTGATATGCGAATGCCTATTTCTTATGGCCTGGGTTGGCCCTATCGTTTGAGTTCGGGCGCATCCAAGCTCGACTTCATGAATTTGCCGCCGATGACTTTTGAATCGATTGAGTCCAATCAACATCGTTTGCGTTTTCCTGGATTGCAATTAGCTTGGGATTCGCTCAATGCCAAAGGTGGAACAACTGCTGTTTTAAATGCGGCCAATGAGGTGGGGGTGGCGGCGTTTTTGGCGGGGCAGATTCGATTTGATCAAATCCATCATGTCACCATTCAAACTCTATCGACCCTTGCCTATTCAGCGCCTACAGAATTAGGTCATTTGCTTCAAATCGATCATGAAGCAAGACTTTACGCTAACTCGTTTGTGAAGCAGTGGAGCGCCTAAAAACATGCTGACCTTTCTTTCTTTTCTTTTAGCGCTCGTCGTTATTATTTTTGTGCATGAATATGGGCACTACCGTGCAGCATTGGCTTGTGGCGTCAAGGTTACTCGTTTTTCTTTGGGCTTTGGAAAACCATTGATGAGTTGGCAGGTTCGTCAACACTCGGTTCAACAACAAACTGAATTTGTGATTTCTGCACTTCCATTTGGCGGTTATGTACAAATGCTCGACAGCAAAACCTGTTTGCCCGATGAGCAAAAATGGGCCTTAGATACACAAAGATTGTGGAAAAGAGTGGTTGTTGTTTCTGCTGGTCCTTTGGCTAATTTCGCCCTGGCCATTTTGATTTATTCAGCCTGTTTCATTTACGGAGAAATACAACCGCGTGCGATTTTGTCAGCGCCGTCAACCCATTCATTGATGCATGAAGTGGGGCTACGCAGTGGGGACCTCATTACCAAAGGCGCGCTTATCAATGATGAGTTCAGGGCATTGCAAGGTTACAGCAGTCTCAATTGGTTGATGATCAAAGCGAGAATGTCTGGTAGCGATGTCTTGCTCGAGGTTCAATCGCGTGGAAAGTCCGCAAGAGAAATCATTGTTCCCCTGAGTCAATTGCCAGCGGATAAATCCAAAGATTTTTCACTCAAAGATATCGGCCTCACGGGCCCATGGACTGCGCCAGTCATTGCTGAGCCTTTGCAAGGCGGAGTGGCTCAATTAGCGGGTTTGAAGCGTGGCGACGTTGTCCTCAAAGTGCAGGGCGAAGCCATTGAAGACGCCGGCCAGTTAAGAGAAAAAATTAGACAATCGGGGCGACTGGGTGACCCAGAGATGCAGTTGTGGGAAGTCAATAGGCGCGGCCAAGGCCTTGTCTTGATCGAAATTAAGCCCAAAAGAGTATGGATTAATGAAGAGCCCTTTGGTCGAATTGAAGCAAAAATAGGTGAGGCTCCTACTTTAGAAACGATTCGCTACGACTTTTTCACCAGCTTGCAGATGGGTGCGGAGAAGACTTGGGAGCAGTCGTGGCTCACTCTAGAACTCATGGGCCAAATATTAGTGGGATTGGCCTCTTGGCAGCATTTAAGCGGCCCCATCACCATGGCAGACGCCGCTGGAAAATCTGCCGAGTCAGGCTGGCAGTCTTATCTGCAGTTTTTGGCCTTGGTGAGTGTCAGCGTGGGTATTTTGAACCTTTTGCCCATTCCCGTATTAGATGGCGGACACCTGTTGTATTATCTTTGGGAGGCCGTTGTAGGTACTTCACCTTCTGAGGTTTGGTTGGAGCGGTTTCAGAAATTGGGTTTAGGCGTTATCTTGATGCTGATGTCCTTTGCTTTATTTAACGATCTCCAACGCTGGATTGGTGCTTTTTAATCATTCAACAACAAACAAAATGAATTTCTGTAATTCTTCTTTTATACAGAAACTGGTTCGCTCCTTGTTTTTGGTTTTGGTGCTCGCTCAATCGGCATGGGCGGTTGAACCATTCACTGTTTCTGATATTCGCGTTGAAGGATTACAAAGAGTTGAGCCAGGAACTATTTTTGCCACCTTGCCTTTTCGTGTGGGTGACAGCTATAACGACGAAAAAGGCACGCAGTCGATTCGTGCATTGTTTAATTTGGGCCTGTTTAAAGATATTCGAATTGAAGTCAATGGCACGGCTGTGTTGGTTGTGATTGAGGAGCGCCCCACAATTGCGAGCGTTGATTTTGTGGGTGCCAAAGAGTTCGACGCTACTACTTTAAGAAAAGCTTTGCGTGATATTGGATTGGCTGAGGGACGGGCTTTTGATAAATCGTTAGCTGATAAAGCCGAACAAGAACTTAAAAGGCAATACATCAATCGAAGCCTTTATGGTGCCGAGGTCGTTACAACTATTACCCCTATTGATCGCAATCGCGTTAATTTATCCTTTAACGTGATCGAAGGCGATGTGTCCAAAATTAAAAGCTTACGCATCATTGGAAATAAATACTTTTCAGAATCTGAATTGCTCGATCAACTGGATTTGTCCACGCCCAATTGGCTTTCTTGGTACACCAAAACCGATCGCTACTCTCAGTCCAAACTTAATGCTGACATTGAAACCCTCAGATCCTATTACCTGACCCGAGGGTTTTTAGAGTTCAATATTGATAGCACTCAAGTTTCGATTTCATCCAACAAGCAAGATATTGCGATCACTATCAATATCACCGAGGGCCAAAAATATGTGGTATCTGACATCAAATTAGAAGGCTATTATTTAGGACGTGAAGACGAATTTAAATCTCTAATCACCATCAAGCCAGGTAGTCAATACAACATCAACGATGTGACGCAAACAAGCAAAGCCTTTGTTGAATATTTTGGAAATTTTGGATTCGCATTTGCCAGAGTCGATCCTATTACTCAAATTGATCGAGAGCGCAATTTGGTTTCAATTGTTTTACGAGCCGATCCTTCTAGGCGCGCTTATGTTCGACGGATCAATATCACTGGAAACTCCAAAACGCGTGATGAAATTGTGAGGCGCGAATTTCGACAAATGGAGTCTTCATGGTACGACGGAGAAAAAATTCGACTCTCGCGTGATCGCATCGATCGTTTGGGTTACTTCAAGGACGTCAATATTGAAACGCAAGAGGTTCCAGGCTCGGCTGATCTCATAGATATAAATTTATCGCTGGTTGAAAAACCTACAGGTGCACTAACATTGGGTGCGGGGTTTTCAAGCGTAGAAAAAATTATTTTTAATTTTGGAATCACGCAGGATAATTTTTTAGGTTCGGGTAATTATTTGGGGTTTAACGTTAACCTTAGTAAATTCAATCAAATCTTTGTTTTGAGTGCAACTGACCCCTATTTCACCGTGGGCGGCATTTCTCGCACCTACGATCTGTACCATCGAGAGTCAAAACCCTACAATGCCGAATTGGGTAACTTCAGGTTGGCCACTTCTGGAGCAGGTATTCGTTTTGGCTTGCCCTATAGCGAAAAAGACAGGGTTTTTGTAGGGGCAGGTTTGGAGCAAACTACCATCTATAAGGGCAACAATATTCCCTCAGCTTATATAGATTATTGCAATTCATTTGGTTGCAAAAGTAATACCTTGCCACTTACTTTGGGTTGGGCAAATGACTCTAGAGATAGTGCACTTGCACCAACCAAGGGGCGATATGCCCGACTGAGTGGTGAAATGGGTGTTGCAGGTGATATCCACTATCTAAAAACCAGTGCGCAAATGCAAAACTATATGCCTCTATCCAAAAAATACACATTGGCATTTAATGCGGAGTTTGGGTATGGAGAGGGTTTAAAAGGTCAACCATTTCCTGTATTTAAAAACTTTTATTCGGGAGGTTTGGGCTCTGTTAGAGGATTTACACAAGGAAGTATGGGTCCGAGAGATGTTACAGGCTTGGCTATTGGGGGTACTAAAAAAATATTACTCAACACCGAATTTCAATTGCCTTTCCCCGGTGCTGGCAATGACAGAACGCTTCGATTGTTTGGTTTTTACGATGTAGGAAATGTATTTGGCGCCGATCAACCGATGTTAGTCAAGGAGTTGCGTACTTCAACAGGTATTGGTCTCAATTGGGTATCGCCCATGGGGCCTTTGCGTATTGGTTTTGCAAGACCAGTTACCAAGCATTCTGGGGATAGAATCGAGAAGTTTCAATTGCAAATTGGATCCACTTTTTAAACGAGTCAATTTATGAGATATTTCATTACTTTTCTTTTGGCAGGTTTTGTGTCTGGGGCAGCTTTGGCACAAGAATTTCGTATTGGCTTTATCAATACCGACCGAATTTTCCGTGAGGCCAATACAGCCAAGGCCGCTCAGACTCGCTTGGAGCAAGAATTTTCTAAGCGCGAAAAAGAAATGGTCGACATGGGCAACACGCTTAAAAACAATTCCGAAAAATTCGAACGTGATGCGCCCACTTTGTCTGAAACACAAAGGGCCACAAGACAAAGGCAATTCAGCGATTTAGACCGTGATTTACAACGCAAACGTCGTGAGTTTCAAGAAGATTTAAATGCACGTAAAAATGAAGAGTTTCAAATTGTTTTAGAAAGAGCCAACCGCATCGTCAAGCAAGTGGCCGAAGCCGAAAAATATGATTTGATTATTCAAGAAGCGGTTTGGATCAACCCCAAGCACGACATCACTGACAAGGTGATCAAGACCATCAACGCAACCAAGTGATGCCTCAGTGCTCTTGCTCCTAGGTCAGATTCATCAAGCGCTCGGTGGAGCATTAATCGGTTCTAAGAGCATAGAGATAGTGGGCTTGGCGCCCATTGCATCAGCCAAGGCTGGAGACATTACTTTTTTAAGTCATCCCCAATTTGCCGATCAACTTCAAAAGACGCAAGCGTCTTGCGTGATTGTTTTTCCACAGTTTCAAGACTTGGCATCACAACGAGGTGCGTGCATTGTTGTTGATAACCCTTATGCTTACTATGCACGATTAACGCAATTATGGAAATCACAGCACTCCCCTGAGCCGCAAGCTTTCGTTCATCCAACGGCATGGATTGATCCCTTGGCGCAAGTTCATCCGAGTGCGCGCATCGGTCCATTTTGTTGGGTTGATGCGGGTGCTACTATTGGCGCTAACACTTGGCTCAAGTCACATGTCAGCGTTTCTCGACAATGCAAGGTCGGTGCAAATTGCATCATTCATTCGGGCGTTGTCATTGGTGCCGACGGATTTGGTTTCGCACCCGAAAATAGTCATTGGATCAAGATCGAGCAACTAGGGGGCGTGCACATTGGAGATGACGTCGAAATAGGTGCCAATTCATGCGTTGATCGCGGTGCTCTCGAAGACACAGTGATTGAAAACGGCGTCAAACTCGATAACTTGGTTCAAATCGGACACAACGTGCACGTCGGCGCCCATACGGCAATGGCTGGATGTGTGGGGGTGGCAGGCAGTGCGCGTATCGGTGCGCATTGCACCATTGGTGGAGGCGCTGTGGTTTTAGGTCATCTGCAATTGGTCGACCATGTTCATATATCGGCGGCCTCTGTAGTGACGCGCTCCATTCTTCAAGCGGGTAATTACACGGGCTTTTTTCCAATCGACCACAATGCGACTTGGGAAAAAAATGCAGCAAGCCTGCGTCAGTTGAATCAATTGCGACATCGATTGAAAGGTCTTGAAAAAGGTAACACTTAAAGAAAAAACCATGGATATCCATCAAATCTTAAAAAAATTACCCCATCGCTATCCCATCTTGTTGGTGGATCGCGTGTTGCAGATCGAAAAAGGAAAATCGATCCAAGCACTTAAAAATGTCACAATCAATGAACCTTTTTTTGAAGGGCATTTTCCGCATCGACCCGTCATGCCAGGCGTCTTGATGTTGGAAGCCTTGGCGCAAACAGCCGCTTTGTTGGCTTTCGAAACGCTCGATGTCGTGCCAGACGAAAAGACGGTTTATTATTTTGCAGGCATTGATGCGGCGCGTTTCAAGCGTCCTGTTGAGCCCGGCGATCAACTCATTTTGAATGTCGAACTCAGTCGCATGAAAGCTGGTATTTTTAAATTCAAAGCTTGGGCCACAGTGGGAGAAGAATTGGCCGTCGAAGCCGAATTGATGTGCACCATGCGAACCATCGAATAATTTATTTGACATGTCATTGATTCACTCTACGGCTGTTATTGATCCGAAGGCGCAAATCGATAGTAGTGTCACGATTGGGCCATATTCCATTATTGGACCTCATGTCAAGATTGGCGCAGGTACAAGCATTGGTGCGCATTGCGTAATTGAGGGACGCACGGCGATAGGCAACAACAATCAAATTTTTCAATTCAATTCATTAGGCGCTATTCCGCAAGACAAAAAATACAACGGTGAGCCTACGCAGCTTCAAATTGGAAACGGCAACACCATTCGAGAATTTTGTACTTTCAATCTGGGTACGGTGGGAGACCAATCGATAACCAGCGTTGGGGATGACAATTGGATCATGGCGTATGTGCATTTGGCGCATGATTGTCGGGTGGGCAATCACACGATTTTTGCCAATAACACCCAATTGGCGGGGCATGTGCATGTGGGGGACTGGGCTATTTTGGGTGGCTTCACCGTTGTCCATCAATTCTGTCGCTTGGGTGCGCACAGTTTTACAGCCATGTATTCTTTGTTATTTGCAGATTTACCACCCTATGTAATGTGTCAGGGGCAGCCCGCACAAGCACGGTCCATGAATTTTGAAGGCTTGCGTCGTCGCGGATTTTCTGCGCTACGCATCTCTGCCGTCAAAGCCATTCACAAAATTTTGTATCGCGACAATCTGACATTAAAACAATCCATCGATACCATCGAACAACTCAAGCCCATATATCCAGAGGCTTTGCAAGATATTGACATACTGCTTGATTTTTTAAAAACAAATCCTGAGCAACGTGGCATTGTTCGATAAAGAGGGCGATTCTTAACAATGTCTATCACCGCACCACAAATTGCCATGGTGGCGGGAGAGGCTTCAGGTGATCTATTAGCCAGCCTTATTTTGCCGTCTCTTTCACATCAGTGGCCACAATCGCGATTGTTCGGCGTGGGTGGACCTCGGATGACAAAGTATGGGTTTGATGCGCAATGGTCCAGCGATCAATTGGCTGTGCGTGGTTATATTGAAGTGCTCAAACATTACAAGCGCATCGTAGGTATACGCAATCAACTCAAAGCGCAATGGACCGCGCAAAAGCCTGATGTTTTTATTGGCGTTGATGCGCCAGACTTTAATCTTGATTTAGCCCAGCATCTCAAAAAAAATGGAGTACCCACCATGCAATTGATTTGCCCATCGATTTGGGCTTGGCGGGCAAAACGTGTACATCATATTCAAAAAAGTGTCGTTCATGTTCTTTGTATTTTTCCATTCGAAACAGAGTTGCTTGCCCAGCACGGAATTGAAGCCACATTTATAGGGCATCCTCTGGCGCAAGTCATTCCTATGAATCCCGATCAATCAAAAGCCAGAGCGACATTGGGTTTGAGCTGCGAAGATAAATTGGTCTGTGTGATGCCTGGTTCGCGTGCGTCTGAAATCGAACAAATGCTAGATCGATTTTTAAAGGCCTCTCAGCTGATGTTGAATCAATCGCCACGTCTCAAATTTGTTTTGCCAACACTGCCTGCATTTCAACAACAAATCAAACAAAAGATTGCGCAGTATCAACTCACAAATCACATGATCTTGCTCGATGGGCAATCGCACACTGCGTTGGCTGCGTGTGATGTGGCGATGGTAGCCAGTGGCACCGCAACACTCGAGGCTGCATTGTTCAAACGCCCCATGGTGATTGCATATCACATGCCTTGGATCAGTTGGCAAATCATGCGTAGACAAAAACTCCAAGAATGGGTGGGATTGCCCAATATTCTTAGTCAATCGTTTGTCGTTCCCGAATTAATTCAAGAAAAAGCACAGCCCAAAAACCTAGCCCATGAAGTTTTACAATGGCTGGATCAACCGCAACGTTGTCAAATGGTGCAATCGAGATTTCACGAATTGCATCAAACACTACTCAAAGACACGGCTCAATTAGCTCTTCATGCGATCCAAAAAATTCTTACGCGCTGAACAAGCCCCTCTGCAATGGGAGGCCCCAGGACTCGTTGCTGGCGTTGATGAAGCGGGACGTGGCCCTTTGGCCGGACCCGTGTATGCAGCAGCAGTTATCTTGGACGATCAAAATCCAATCAAAGGACTGGCCGATTCAAAAAAACTCACTGCAAAGCAGCGCGATCGTTTGTTTGATGAAATTCGTGCCAAAGCTTTGTGCTGTAGTGTTGCAGAAGCCAGTGTCGAAGAAATTGATTCGCTCAATATTTTGCAAGCCACAATGCTTGCGATGCAAAGAGCAATTGCCGGTTTGCGACTCAAACCATATCGGGTATTGGTTGATGGCAATCGTTTACCCGTATTAGATGTGTTGGCAGAAGCTATTGTCAAAGGGGACTCCAAAGTTCCTGCTATTTCGGCCGCCTCCATTTTGGCTAAAGTTGAGCGCGATCGTTGGTGCGCGCAATTGGCAACGCAATTTCCTCAATATGGGTTTGACTCCCACAAAGGTTATGGAACCGCGTTACACATGCAAGCATTGCAACTGCATGGTCCCACTATTTGGCATCGCAAATCATTTGCGCCTGTTGCATTGGCATTAGAGCAAAAAGGATTGAGCCATGTCTGAATCGATCGAACCTATTTTTATTTCATCCAAAGAAAATCCCTTTGTGAAGCAATTGCGTTTGTTAACGTCTGAAAATATGAAATACAGAAAGATGGGTAAGGTATGGATTGAGGGCGAGCATCTGTGTCATGCGTTAATGATTTATCCTACTTATACATTTGAAGCTGTATTCGAAAAAATTTATTGGGATTCGATTAGTTTTGATTTGCAAAAAAAATATGCCAGAGCCGCGCAAAAAATATATTTGTTAGATCACGCGTTGATGAAAAATCTAAGCACATTGTCATCGCCTCAAGCGATGGGTTTTGTGATTGATTTGTCCGTAACACCTGTTATTGAGCCTTTGATGCCGAGCGTGATTCTTGATGGTGTTCAAGACGCTGGCAATGTAGGTTCTATTTTGCGAACTGCTGCGGCATTTGGTTTTGTTCAAATTTTGGCGGTCAAAGGAACGGCGGCCCTTTGGGGTCCCAAAGTATTGCGCGCTGGCATGGGCGCTCATTTTGGTTTGCATTTAATTGAATCCATTGATGAAGACGCGATCGACGCACTCCAAATTCCAATTTTGGCGACAAGCTCACACCAAGGGCAATCGCTCAAGTTATCATCCAAAATTTCAATGCCTTGTGCTTGGTTATTCGGGCACGAAGGGCAGGGTGTTAGAGAAGAAATGTCTCACCGTGCCACTGATTGGATAAGAATCTATCAGCCAGGAGGCGAAGAATCCCTTAATGTGGCAGCCGCCGCCGCCATTTGTATGCACGCCAGTGCAACCAACGCGTCGACTCGTCCTAATTGATACTTTCCTTCACCTAAAAACCATCCATTCTTCGAGGAAAACCTGTCAGCTATAATGAGAGGCTTTTTCGCACACAACTTTACGCCTATACGGAGAACCCAGTGCTTTTGTCTCTTCAGGGAAAATTCCCCTCCGCCATTTTGGCGTTAGCAGACGGCACAGTCTTTGTGGGTCAATCGATCGGAAGTTCTGGCACCACGGTGGGTGAAGTGGTTTTTAATACCGCCATGACTGGCTATCAAGAAATACTGACCGACCCCAGTTATTGCCAACAATTGGTCACACTGACCTATCCCCATATTGGCAATTACGGTATCAATTCAGAAGACATTGAAGCCCAACAAGTCTATGCCGCTGGTTTAATCATTAAAGATTTACCCCTATTAGCTTCTAACTTTAGAAGTCAAGAAAACTTATCGAGTTATTTAATTCGCAACAGCACGGTTGCCATTTCAGATATCGATACGCGCAAACTCACAAGACACTTGCGTAGCACGGGTGCACAAAACGGCGCGATAGTCGGTCTGGCGATCGATGAAGAATCCACACAACAAAAAATAGACGAAGCCATTCGTGCGGCGAAATCTGCACCATCGATGGCCGGTTTGGATTTGGCAAAAAAAGTTTCGACAGCGCAATCTTATTTTTGGACTCAGACCGAATGGAAATTGGACGTAGGCTACACCGATTTAATGCAATCGCTTTTTCACGTTGTTGCCTACGACTTTGGCGTCAAGAAAAATATTTTGCGAATGCTGGCCCAACGCGGTTGCAAAGTCACGGTTGTTCCCGCACAAACATCGGCGCAAGAGGTTTTAAAACTCAAACCCCATGGTGTCTTTTTATCCAACGGCCCTGGGGACCCACAGCCTTGCGATTACGCCATTGACGCTGCGCGCACTTTAATTGATTCAGGTATTCCTACTTTTGGAATTTGCTTGGGGCATCAAATCATGGCTTTGGCCAGCGGTGCCAAAACTTTCAAAATGAAATTCGGCCATCACGGCGCCAATCATCCCGTCAAAGATTTGGACAACCATCGCGTGTCAATCACAAGTCAGAATCACGGATTCGCCGTTGACGAAAAAACATTACCACCCCATCTAAGAGCCACACACATCTCTTTGTTTGATGGCACTTTGCAAGGACTGGCTCGCACCGACAAGCCCTCATTTTGTTTTCAGGGGCACCCTGAAGCATCACCCGGTCCACACGATATCAGCTATCTATTCGATCGCTTTATCCATTTGATGGAGGCTGTTTAACATGCCTAAGCGTACAGACATAAAAAGCATTCTCATCATTGGTGCAGGTCCCATCATCATTGGACAGGCTTGCGAGTTTGATTACTCGGGCGTGCAGGCTTGCAAAGCTTTGCGCGAAGAGGGTTACAAGGTTATCTTGATCAACAGCAATCCTGCAACCATCATGACCGATCCTGCAACGGCCGATGTGATTTATATCGAACCCATTACTTGGCAGACCGTTGCAAAAATTATTGCCAAAGAAAACCCCGATGCGATTTTGCCCACCATGGGTGGTCAAACAGCGCTCAATTGCGCGCTTGATTTATGGCGCAATGGAGTATTGGATCAATATACAGTTGAGCTCATCGGTGCATCTCCAGAAGCCATTGATAAAGCAGAAGATCGACTCAAGTTCAAAGACGCCATGACCAAAATCGGATTGGGTTCTGCGCGTTCAGGTATCGCACACAACATGGACGAGGCTTGGGTTGTCCAAAAGAGTGTTGGATTTCCAACGGTCATTCGCCCCAGTTTTACGTTGGGCGGAACGGGTGGCGGCATTGCATACAACGCCGAAGAGTTTGAAACCATTTGCAAACGTGGTTTAGAGGCGTCACCTACCAATGAGTTATTAATTGAGGAGTCTTTGCTGGGTTGGAAAGAGTACGAGATGGAAGTTGTCCGCGACAAGGCCGACAATTGCATCATTGTTTGCTCAATAGAAAATTTAGACCCCATGGGCGTTCATACGGGTGACTCCATTACAGTTGCGCCAGCACAAACACTCACCGATAAAGAATATCAAATCATGCGTAACGCCTCATTGGCCGTGTTGCGCGAAATTGGTGTTGATACGGGTGGATCTAATGTGCAGTTTTCTATCAATCCCAAAGACGGTCGAATGATTGTTATTGAGATGAACCCGCGTGTGTCGCGCTCATCTGCATTGGCATCCAAAGCAACGGGCTTTCCGATTGCAAAAGTAGCGGCCAAATTGGCGGTTGGTTATACATTAGATGAATTGCGCAATGAAATCACAGGCGGTGCAACGCCAGCATCATTTGAGCCCTCTATTGATTATGTGGTTACCAAAATTCCACGTTTTGCATTCGAAAAATTTCCAACAGCCGATAGCCGACTCACTACACAAATGAAATCGGTGGGAGAGGTTATGGCAATTGGGCGCACCTTCCAAGAGTCATTTCAAAAAGCCTTGCGCGGTCTTGAAGTGGGTGTGGATGGGATGAACGAAAAAACCCAAGATCGTGAAGTACTCGAAAAAGAATTGGGTGAACCAGGCCCCGATCGCATTTGGTATGTGGGCGACGCTTTTGCCATGGGGATGAGTGTGCAAGAAGTTTTTGATCTCACTAAAATTGATCCATGGTTTTTGATTCAAATCGAAGAGATCGTCAAAATTGAACTAGAGCTTGAAACCACAACGCTAGAAGCTATCACTCCCAAAGAATTTCGTATTCTCAAAAAAAAAGGTTTTTCTGACAGACGCATGGCCAAGTTGCTCAAGAAAACCGAAAAACAAGTGCGCGATCATCGTCGCAGCTTAGGAATTCGTCCTGTTTATAAGCGAGTTGATACCTGTGCGGCAGAGTTTGCAACCAACACGGCCTACATGTATTCAACTTACGAAGAAGAATGCGAAGCCGAACCTACCAACAATAAAAAAATCATGGTGCTAGGTGGCGGCCCCAATCGAATTGGTCAAGGTATCGAGTTTGACTATTGCTGTGTGCACGCCGCGATGGCCATGCGAGAAGATGGTTACGAAACCATCATGGTCAATTGCAATCCCGAAACAGTTTCTACCGATTACGATACATCCGATCGTTTATATTTTGAACCACTGACCTTAGAAGATGTGCTTGAAATTGTTGACAAAGAAAAACCTTTGGGGGTTATTGTTCAATACGGCGGACAAACACCACTCAAATTAGCCTTGGGTCTAGAGGCCGAAGGCGTGCCAATTATTGGCACAAGCCCAGACATGATTGACGCGGCCGAAGACCGCGAGCGTTTCCAAAAACTATTGCACCAATTGGGTTTGCGACAACCCCCTAATGCCACTGCACGCACAGAGCCTGAAGCGCTAGAAAAAGCGGCGCAGTTGGGTTATCCATTGGTTGTTAGACCCAGTTATGTATTGGGTGGGCGCGCAATGGAAATTGTGCATGAACAACGCGATCTTGAGCGTTACATGCGAGAGGCCGTCAAAGTCAGCAACGATTCACCTGTATTGTTGGATCGCTTTCTTAATGATGCGATTGAATGTGATGTGGATTGTTTGTCCGACGGAGAAACCACATTCATCGGTGGCGTGATGGAGCACATTGAACAAGCGGGTGTTCACAGTGGAGATTCCGCTTGCTCGTTGCCACCTTACTCCTTGTCGTCTGAAACAATCATAGAGCTCAAACGTCAAACATCGGCCATGGCCAAAGCATTGCATGTGGTGGGTCTCATGAATGTGCAGTTCGCGATTCAACATGTAGATGATAAAGACGTCATCTATATTTTAGAAGTCAATCCGCGCGCTTCTCGCACAGTACCTTATGTTTCTAAAGCAACTGGCATTCAATTGGCCAAGGTTGCTGCTCGTTGTATGGCGGGGCAAAGCTTGGCGTCGCAATGCATCATGCACGAAGTCACGCCACCTTATTTCAGCGTCAAGGAAGCCGTGTTTCCCTTCGTTAAATTTCCTGGTGTGGACACGATACTTGGTCCTGAAATGAAATCCACAGGCGAAGTGATGGGTGTTGGTAAAACATTTGGCGAAGCATTCGTCAAAAGTCAATTAGGCGCAGGCACCAAATTGCCGCGACCCACTGACAATGTTAAAAAAGTTTTCTTAACTGTTAAAAATAACGATAAGCCAAGAGCTGTTAATATTGCACGCCAACTAAGTGCGATGGGATTTGAGTTGTTAGCGACCAAAGGCACAGCAGCAGCCATTTCAAATGCGGGTATCTCTGTGACTGCAGTTAACAAGGTTACCGAAGGTCGTCCCCATGTTGTCGATATGATCAAAAACAATGAAATCGCATTGGTTATCAACACCGTTGAAGAGCGCAGAAATGCAATTGCGGATTCTCGTCAAATTCGCACTTCTGCATTGCTGGCGCGGGTCACCACCTTTACTACCATCGCTGGCGCACAAGCTGCTGTTGAGGGAATGAAATACATGGATAATTTAGACGTGTATTCAATTCAAGAATTACACGCACAACTCAAAGCATAAAAAATCATGGCCACTATTCCAATTACCAAGCGCGGCGCTGAAAAACTCAAAGAAGAGTTGCACGAACTCAAAACTGTGCAACGTCCATGGGTGATCAACGCTATTGCTGAGGCGCGTGCGCAAGGCGATTTAAGCGAAAATGCGGAGTACGATGCGGCCAAAGATAGACAAGGTTTTATTGAGGGCCGTATTCAAGAAATTGAAAGCAAATTGTCGATTGCGCAAATCATCGATCCCACTTCATTGAATGCTGAAGGTAAAGTGGTATTTGGCTCGACCGTCGAGTTAGAAGACGAAAAAACAGGCGAAAAAGTAACCTATCAAATAGTGGGAGAAGACGAAGCCGATCTCAAACTAGGACTGATTAATATCAGCAGTCCCATCTCACGTGCCATGATAGGTAAAGAAGAAGGCGATGTAGCCGAGGTGCAAGCACCTGGTGGCATCAAGCGATATGAAATCATCGCCGTTCACTACCGTTAAGCATCAAGAAGATTGATTGCTTTTTTTGATTGATTTGAGCTTGGGCTTGTTGCGCTTGACTTGACCGCCAGGCGTTAATCGTTGGTTGCCCAGTACACGGACCATTTTCACTTCAGGTCTTTGCCCGCCACGCTTGCTGTATTTCAAAACTTTGAAGTCTCTTGGGCCCGCCATTCGATCTTCATCAACCGTGCGTTGTTTTTCGGGTTGGGGTCTCCAAAGCACCAAAAGTTTGCCAATGTGTTGAATGGGCGCGGCGTTCAGTTGATCTGCCAAGGTTTGATACATCGCTTCACGAGCAACCCGATCGTCGCCATGGACGCGAATTTTTATCAAACCGTGTGAATTGAGGGCTGAGTCAGTTTCTTTGATGACGGAGGGGGTTAATCCATCCCCGCCGATCATAACCAATGGGTCTAAGTGATGGGCTTGTGCGCGATGCACCTTACGTTGGGAGGGTGTTAAGAGTATGGCAGTCATAGGCGCTATTATCCCTGCTCCCGAGAGGAAAAGAGTTGAAAGTTAAAACACAAAGCAAAAAAGTCAATAAATCATGGCTCAATGACCATGTCAATGACCCGTATGTCAAATTAGCAAAAAAAGATGGATACCGTGCTCGTGCGGCCTATAAGCTTAAAGAAATAGACGAAACCATGGGGCTGATCAAGCCTGGGCATGTCATTGTTGATTTAGGATCAACACCAGGCGCATGGAGTCAATATGTTCGTCGAAAACTTTCGCCCCAAGGCGCAGCAGTTGGCGACCTCAACGGGGTCATCATCTCCGTCGATTTATTGCCGATGGAGCCCGTTGAAGGCGTTATTTTTTTACAAGGTGATTTTCGAGAAGACGAGATAAATCAACAATTATTGAAAGTCTTGGATGGGCGACCCGTCAATGTGGTGGCGTCGGATATGGCTCCCAATTTATCGGGTATTGAATCGGCTGACGCGGCACGCATTGCACATCTCGTGGAATTAGCCATCGAATTTTCTATTCAATATTTGCACCCGCAAGGCGCGTTGATCACCAAGGTTTTTCACGGCAGTGGTTACAGCCAATTGGCCAAACTTTTTAAGGAAACCTTCAAGGTTGTTAAGCCTTTTAAACCCAAGGCCAGTCGTGATAAATCTTCAGAAACCTTTTTGGTTGGCGTTGGACTCAAATCGCACACAAAAAGCAAATAAACCTATTTAATTGAATACAAAATAATTATATAATGATGGGTGGATTTCTGCTTCAGCCCTTCAAAAAACAATACCCTTTTTTATAAGTGGCTGAAATGTATCGCTTTTGAGGATTTACTTCTTGAAAAGCCTAAAATAAGTCGCAAATGTACTTGAAGCCCTGTCTCAAGTGCTGTTCATTCTGGAGCCTATTTTGAACAATCAATGGTTCTCTAAACTTGCTGTTTGGCTAGTCATCGCCTTGGTACTGTTTACTGTTTTTAAACAATTCGATACCCGAAGCGGTACAAGCTCGGGCTACATGGCCTATTCTGATTTCTTAGATGAGGTGCGAAGCAAACGCATCAAAACTGCGACCATCCAAGAGGGACAAGGCGGCACAGAAATCATCGCTGTTACGAATGACGAAAGAAAAATTCGAACCAACGCAACGTATTTAGATCGCGGCTTGGTGGGTGACTTGATCGCCAACAACGTGAAGTTTGACGTGAAGCCACGTGAAGAAGGTTCATTGCTTATGACTCTTCTCGTCAGTTGGGGCCCCATGTTGTTGCTAATTGGCGTGTGGATTTATTTCATGCGACAAATGCAAGGCGGTGGCAAAGGTGGCGCATTCAGTTTTGGCAAAAGCAAAGCGCGCATGCTCGATGAAAGTAGCAATCAAGTCACATTTGCAGACGTTGCGGGTTGCGACGAAGCCAAAGAAGAAGTCAAAGAAGTGGTTGACTTTCTCAAAGACCCACAAAAATTTCAAAAGCTCGGCGGACGTATTCCACGTGGCTTGTTATTGGTTGGTCCTCCAGGAACGGGCAAAACATTGATAGCCAAAGGAATTGCTGGCGAAGCCAAGGTACCTTTCTTCAGTATTTCTGGTTCTGACTTTGTTGAAATGTTTGTGGGTGTGGGTGCTGCACGTGTGCGTGACATGTTTGAAAACGCAAAAAAAAACGCACCTTGCATTATCTTTATCGATGAGATCGATGCCGTGGGTCGTCAACGTGGCGCTGGCCTCGGTGGTGGTAACGATGAGCGTGAACAAACACTCAATCAAATGTTGGTTGAGATGGATGGGTTTGAAACCAATCTCGGTGTGATAGTTGTCGCAGCAACCAACCGTCCCGATATTTTGGATTCGGCTTTGCTCAGACCTGGACGCTTTGATAGACAGGTCTATGTCACATTGCCTGATATTCGTGGCCGTGAACAAATTCTTAATGTACACATGCGAAAAATTCCTGTGGGACAAGATGTGGCGCCTGCTGTGATTGCACGCGGGACACCAGGCATGAGTGGCGCTGATTTAGCCAATCTCACCAACGAGGCCGCATTGATGGCCGCTCGACGCAATGCACGAGTGGTTGAGATGCAAGACTTTGAAAAAGCAAAAGACAAAATTTTGATGGGCCCCGAGCGTAAAAGTATGGTCATGCCCGAAGAAGAAAAGCGCAACACTGCTTATCACGAATCGGGTCATGCGCTCATTGGCAAACTCTTGCCTAAATGCGATCCTGTTCACAAAGTTACCATCATTCCGCGTGGTCGCGCTTTGGGCGTCACCATGAGTTTGCCCGAAAAAGATCGCTACAGTTACGACAGCGAATACATGCTCAATCAAATCAGCATGTTGTTTGGTGGTCGTATTGCTGAAGAAGTTTTCATGAAGCAAATGACCACTGGTGCATCCAATGACTTCGAGCGAGCAACACAAATTGCGCGCGACATGGTGATGCGCTATGGGATGACTCAGGCTTTAGGCCCGATGGTTTATTCTGAAAACGAAGGCGAAGTGTTTTTAGGACGATCCGTTACCAAAACAACCCACATGAGTGAGTCCACCATGCAAAAAGTGGATAACGAAGTTCGTCAAATCATTGATCGCCAATACGACTTGGCACGCAAACTGATTGAAGAAAATTCTGACAAGATGCACGCCATGGCTAATGCACTTTTGGAGTGGGAAACCATTGATGCTGATCAGCTCGATGACATCATGGCAGGTAGACCGCCGCGTCCTCCTAAAGATTGGACACCTCGCACACCTTCTTCTGGTGATGGTGGTGGTAATACAGCTGTACCCGCTCAGCCTTCTCCTAAAGTGGCCTGATGCCTGTCAGCCACGATCAGATGAACATGGGGCTTCGGCCCCATTTGCCTTTTTGGCAAACCTCTCGCTTTCAACTCTCGCTCAAGCTTCCCTTGGTAATGGGCATTGTGAATGTCACGCCAGATTCTTTTTCTGATGGCGGACATTTTCATCATGTCGATGCCGTACTCCAACATGCACATCAATTAATTGATGAGGGTGCCGACTTATTAGATATTGGAGGCGAGTCTTCAAGACCGGGCGCACCCGCATTGCATGCCGATGAAGAATGGTCTCGCATAGAGCCTGTGCTCAAACAACTCATAGCTATTCAGCATCCTATTTCAGTAGATACCTATCACGCTATGAATATGCAACGTGCACTCGATATCGGTGTGGATATCATCAATGACATTTGGGGCTTTAGGCAACCAGGGGCTATCGAAGTGGTGGCCCATCATCCGAACTGCGGTATGTGCATCATGCACATGCACGGGAATCCACAAAACATGCAACGCAATCCATTACAAGCCGATGCGGTGCATACGGTCAGGCATTTTTTAAATGAACAAATACAAACCGCTTTGTCGCATGGCATTGATCCGCATCGCATATTGATCGATCCTGGCATTGGATTTGGAAAATCAGTGGCGCAAAATTTTTCATTATTACACCACCAAGACCAATTGCTTCAGTTGGGTTATCCACTCTTGGCGGGATGGTCACGCAAATCATCATTAGGTGTGGTGACGCAGACATCGGTCGGTCAAAGGCTTGTGCCCAGTGTGGCTGCTATGTTATTAGCCGTTGAGCGCGGTGCCCATGTGGTTAGGGTGCATGATGTGGCCGCTACGGTTCAAGCCTTGCAAGTGCGCGCAGCAGCCTTGCAAATTTGAGACAATACAACTTTTAAATATAAATCATTTCATGACCCGACAATACTTTGGAACAGACGGCATTCGTGGCATAGTAGGGTATCAGCCTATAACGCCTGACTTCATGTTGCGCTTGGCACATGCGGTCGGTCAAGTGCTCAAACGTCACCACAAACGCCCAACGGTATTGATTGGAAAAGATACACGCATATCGGGCTACATGTTGGAATCGGCCTTAGAAGCGGGATTCAATTCTGCGGGCGTGGATGTTTTGCTACTCGGCCCTATTCCTACACCAGCCGTTGCTTATCTCACCCGCGCACAACGCGCGTCCTTGGGTGTGGTCATCAGCGCCAGTCACAATGCTTTTCAAGACAACGGCATTAAATTTTTTAATGCGCAAGGCAGCAAGTTGAACGACGCGTGGGAAATTGAAGTCGAACAACAATTGCAATTAGAGTCTCGCTGGGCACAATCGGCCGATTTAGGAAAAACCAAACGACTCGATGATGCAGCTGGCCGCTATATTGAGTTTTGTAAAAATGCATTTGCAAGAGATTTGAATTTAGATGGACTCAAAATTGTGGTCGACGCTGCTCACGGCGCCGCTTACCAAATTGCACCCAAAGTTTTTCATGAATTGGGCGCGCAGGTTTTTTCAATCGGATGTGCGCCCAATGGTTTGAATATCAATGACCATGTGGGAGCAACGCATCCACAAGCGTTGCTTTCAGCGGTGCAAGAGCACAAAGCAGATTGGGGTATTGCACTCGATGGCGATGCCGATCGTTTGCAGTTGGTTGATGCCAATGGTCGATTGTTCAATGGCGACGAGTTGCTTTATTTGATGTTGCAAGATCGCATCAAGCGTGGTGAAACAATCAAAGGTGTGGTGGGCACTTTGATGACCAATTTGGCGATCGAAAAAGCCATACATGCTTTAGGCGTTGATTTTGTCAGAGCTAAAGTAGGCGACCGTTATGTATTGGAAGAACTAGAAAAAAACAAATGGATTTTGGGCGGTGAAGGCTCGGGACATTTGCTAGCTTTGGATAAGCATTCAACCGGTGACGGCTTGGTGAGTTCATTGTTGGTTTTAGAGGCCTGTGTGCGTGCCAAACAAACGCCGAGTCAATTGTTGCAAGGCATTTCTTTGTATCCGCAAACACTCATCAATGTTCGTTTGCAAGCGGGGCAAGATTGGAAGTCGTCAGATGCTCTCGTTCAAGCCCAAGAAAAAGCGCTCAAACAACTCGGTGATACGGGCAGAATTTTGATACGACCCAGCGGCACCGAGCCACTGCTACGAGTGATGGTGGAGGCCCAAGATGCTCAGTTGTCACAAAGTTGTGCGCAAATGATCGCTCAATCGATCAATTTATCTCAAAAATAAATACTAATTAGTTAATAATAGACCCGTCTAAATTATTTTGACACGGTTTTGTCATATTTGAAGGTTATCTTCAAGTCTGCTCTTGATCAAGATTGTTGACAAGACACCGTAGTCCTTTACTTTGGAGTTGACATGTTAAAAATGAAATCAATGCTAGTCGCGCTTGGAATTACAGCACTCACTGCCACTGCTTGGGCGGCTGATATCACAGGTGCAGGTGCCACCTTTCCTTACCCCATGTATGCCAAGTGGGCTGAAGCCTACAAAAAAGCCAGCGATGTGGGTCTTAATTACCAATCCATTGGATCGTCTGGTGGTATCCGTCAAATCAAAGCCAAGACCGTTACATTTGGTGCCAGTGATGCACCTTTGAGCGGTGAAGAGTTGGACAAAGACGGATTGGTTCAGTTTCCTGCCATTATTGGAGGCACTGTACCTGTTATTAATTTAGAAGGCTTCAAGCCCGGTGAATTGCGCGTTACAGGTGCTGTTTTGGCTGATATGTTCATGGGAACAATCAGTAATTGGAATGACGCCAAAATTGCCGCACACAATCCTGGCAAAAAACTACCCGATCAAGCCATCACAGTTGTGCATCGCGCAGATGGTTCTGGTACTACTTTTAATTTCACCGATTATTTGAATGAAGTGAGTAAGTCTTGGGCCGAAAAAGTAGGCAAGGGCGCAGCAGTTAAATGGCCTGCCAACTCTTCAGTGGGTGGTAAAGGTAATGAGGGCGTTGCTGCCAACGTTTCTCGCATCAAAGGATCTTTGGGTTATGTGGAGTATGCCTACGCAAAGAAAAACAATATTCCTCATTTGGCCTTACAAAATAAAGATGGTAAATATGTAGAGCCCGATGATTTGACTTTTGCGGCCGCTGCCGCTGGCGCTGATTGGTTCAGCGTTCCAGGTATGGCGTTATCCATCGTCAATCAAAAAGGTGCAACAGCTTGGCCGATCAGTACAGCCTCTTTTATTTTGATGTACAAAGATCCTTCAGACAAGACTGCTTCCAAAGAAGTCATTAAATTTTTTGACTGGGCTTTTAAGAACGGCAAGAAGATGGCTGAAGAGCTAGATTATGTGGCGCTTCCCGATGCGCTAACCAATCAAATTCGCCAGCGTGTGTGGTCACAGATTAAAAATTAAGTGTGGATAATGTCATGCCATCACCCTATAGGTCATGGTATGACTTATTCCTTATCATTGAGTGATTGACTCATGTCACAAGGGCTCATCATGGACGCATCAGTTGCCGTTAATAATATGCCCACACAAGGCATGCTTGCTGTTGTCAAAAAACAGCGTCTGCAAGACTTTTTTTTTCATAAAATCACTTTAACTTTTTCGTTGTTGGTTTTATTTGCCTTAATGGGCATTATTGTTTCTCTCATCATCAACGCATGGCCAGCCTTTTCAAAATTCGGTTTGTCATTTATTTGGCGTGTTGAATGGGATATCGTTAATCAAGAGTTTGGTGCTGCGATCGCTATTTTTGGCACGGTCATGAGTGCCGTTATTGCTTTGATTATTGCGGTGCCGCTTTCTTTTGGCATTGCACTTTTCTTAACTGAAACATGTCCCACTTATTTACGTAGACCTTTGGGTACGGCCATCGAATTATTGGCCGCTGTGCCTTCTATTATTTATGGCATGTTTGGTTTGTTTGTGTTTGCGCCCTTATTTGCAGATTATGGTCAGCCTGCGCTACAAAGCGTGCTTGGAAAAATGCCCATCATTGGCAGCTTATTTGGTGGTGCCATGAACGGAATTGGTATTTTGGCTGCAGGCATTGTGTTGGCCTTCATGATTTTGCCTTTTATTGCGGCGGTGATGCGCGATGTGTTTGAAATTGTACCCCCTGTGTTGCGCGAATCTGCGTATGGATTGGGTTGCACCACATGGGAGGTTGTGCGCCACATCGTGTTGCCATACACACAAAAAGGTGTGATTGGCGGAATCATGCTGGGTATGGGACGCGCTTTAGGAGAAACCATGGCGGTCACATTTGTTATTGGTAATTCGCAACGATTGAGTGCATCTTTATTTTCTCCTGGTACATCCATTGCGTCTACCTTAGCCAATGAATTTGGCGAAGCAGACGACTTTCATTTATCTACTTTATTCGCCTTGGGTTTTTTGTTGTTTGTCATCACATTGGTTGTCTTAGCTGCAGCCAAAATTATGATCAGACGCACAGAAAAATCCAAAGGCAGCAAAACTTAAAAGCTATATTATGGACCTTCAAATTTATCAACGCAGAAAAATGGTTAACCAAGTTGGCCTCACGCTCTCAATGTTTGCCATGTGTTTAGGCTTATTTGTTTTGGTTTGGATTTTGTTTGTTCTCTTCAAAAATGGAATTCAATCGCTCGATTGGGCCATGTTCACACATTCCACACCAGCACCCGGTTCAGAAGGCGGTGGATTGGCCAACGCCATCGTCGGCAGTTTAATGATGGTCTTGGTCACCACCGTTATTGGAACACCGATTGGTATTTTGGCGGGCGTTTATTTGGCAGAATACGGGGACGAAAGCTATACAGCAGAGCTCACACGATTTGTAACCGATATCATGTTGTCTGCACCTTCCATTGTTTTGGGATTATTTGTTTACGCGATTTTGGTCGCGCAAGTCAAACACTTTTCAGGCTGGGCAGGTTCATTGGCATTAGGTTTAATTGCGATTCCTGTGATTGTGAGAACCACCGAAAACATGTTGCGCTTGGTGCCCGGTAGTTTGCGTGAAGCCGCATTTGCATTAGGCGCACCGCGCTGGAAAGTGGCCACCATGGTTACATTGCGAGCTGCTAAATCGGGTGTAATTACTGGATTGCTGTTGGCCTTAGCGCGTATCAGTGGCGAAACAGCTCCACTGTTGTTTACTGCACTTAATAACCAATTTTTCTCATGGAATATGAATGCACCGATGGCTAATTTGCCAGTGGTGATTTTTCAGTTTGCGATGAGCCCCTACGACAACTGGATTCGATTGGCCTGGGGCGGGGCATTGCTCATCACGCTCACCGTTCTGATTCTTAACATCATGGCTCGTGTCTTTTTCAGAGAAAAAGTACAAGGCTGATTCAATTCTTAACCATATGCCAAATACTACACTCATTCCACCCAAATATGCGATTGAAATTCGCAATCTCAATTTTTTTTACGGCACATTCAAAGGCCTTAAAAATATTGACCTCAATATTGCAGAGCATCAAGTCACGGCCTTCATTGGACCGTCGGGTTGTGGTAAATCCACATTGCTTCGCACACTCAATCGCATGTACAGTTTGTATCCAGGGCAACGTGCAGAAGGTGAAATTAGTTTTTATGGAAAAAATATTTTAGATGCCGACCAAGATTTGAATTTATTAAGAGCGCGAGTCGGCATGGTGTTTCAAAAGCCGACGCCTTTTCCAATGTCGATCTATGGAAACATCGCCTTTGGTATTCGTTTATACGAAAACCTGTCACGCTCCGACATGGACGATCGCGTCGAATGGGCTTTGAGTAAAGCGGCTATTTGGAATGAAGTCAAAGACAAATTAGGCCAAAGTGGTTTGTCATTGTCTGGTGGTCAACAACAGCGTTTGTGCATTGCACGAACGGTTGCGGTCAAACCATCGGTGATTTTGCTGGACGAACCCACTTCAGCACTTGATCCCATCTCTACGGCTAAAGTCGAAGAGTTGATTAATGAACTAAAAAGTGAATACACCGTTGCTATCGTCACACACAATATGCAACAAGCCGCGCGTGTATCCGATTACACCGCTTACATGTACTTGGGCGAGATGGTGGAATTTGGTCAAACCGAGCAAATTTTTATGAAACCCGCGCGTCAAGAAACAGAAGATTACATCACTGGCCGATTTGGTTAATTACAAGGAATATTGCAATGGATAAACATATATCAACACAATTTGATTCAGAATTGACCAGCGTTTCGTCGCGTGTTTTACAAATGGGTGGCATGGTCGAGGTTCAAATCAGACACGCCATGCTTTCTTTGTCGCAATTCAATGTCGATGAGGCGGATCATGTAATTGCAGAAGAAAAAAATATCAATTCCTTAGAGGTGGAAATTGACAAAGACTTGTCCACCATTATTGCGAGACGACAACCAACTGCGCGTGACTTGCGTTTGTTGATGGCTATTTCAAAAATCACGACTAATTTGGAGCGTGCGGGCGATGAGGCTGAAAAAATTGCGCGTATGGTCAAGCACATTGTGAGTAACGGCACGTATCGCAATTTACCTGCATCTGAATTGCGCATTGCATCCGATTTGGCTTCTGGTTTGTTGCGCAAAGCCTTGGATGCATTTGCTAGATTAGATGTGAAATCTGCGCTAACGATTCTCAAAGAAGATGATTTGATTGACACCGAGTTTGACGGTTTTGTTAGAAAACTCATTACTTACATGATGGAAGATCCGCGAACCATTGGACAGGGCCTTGATTTGTTGTTTGTGGCCAAAGCCATTGAGCGTATCGGTGACCATTCCAAAAATATAGCTGAGTTTATTATTTATGTGGTGAATGGTAATGATGTGCGTCATACATCGATTGCTGACATCGAGTCATCGCTCAATAGTTAAAACATCATGCGAAACTTGCCCCGTGTTTTGATTGTTGAAGATGAGTCGGCGATTGCAGAGCTCATCGCAGTTAATTTACGACACAACGGTTTAACGCCTATATGGGCCGAAAACGCCGAACGTGCACAAATTGAAGTTGATGCTGTGTTGCCTGATGTGATTTTGCTCGATTGGATGTTGCCTGGGCAAAGCGGGCTTACATTGGCTCGCAAATGGCGTTTGGATAGTCGCACCAAGGGTGTGCCGATTATTATGCTCACCGCAAAAAGCGAAGAGGGCGATAAAGTCAGTGGCTTAGATGCAGGCGCCGATGACTACATCACCAAGCCTTTTTCGACGCAAGAGTTGTTGGCGCGTATTCGTGCGGTTTTGCGAAGAAGAACGCCAGAGCAGGCTAGCGACAATGTCACTTTGGGCGAACTCACCTTAGATGGCGCCTCGCATCGTGTATCTCATGCGGGTCAGCCCATTAAAATGGGGCCTACAGAATTTAAGTTGTTGAATTTTTTAATGCATCATCCAGAGCGCGTACACAGCAGAGCCTCCTTGTTGGATAAGGTTTGGGGCGATCATGTTTTTATCGAAGAGCGTACCGTCGATGTGCATATCAAGCGTTTGCGAGAGGTGCTCGGTCTTGCTGGCGATATGGTCGAGACCGTGCGGGGTGCAGGTTATAGAATCACCACCTTACAGCAAAAATAATAGTCTGGAATTCAAAAATGATTGCTAGAGCCTTTGGCCTGCTCATTTGCATAGCATCGGGTGCATGGTTCGGCCATGCTTTTTTACCTATACTTTTCTCCTCATTCAATCAAGCCTTGGGCGCGAGTTTGGGAGCGCTTGTATGGATGATTTGGGATCACATTCAAATTTCGCGCGTATGGCGACAACTTTTGAATGAGAAGTTACCCCAGTCCATTTCTTGGGCAGGTATTTGGAATGAATGGCTAGAAAAATTTTCTAAAGAGCGTCGTACATTTCGGCAGCAATTGATTCAAAGCAATCTTCGCTTGCAACAATTTTTATCAGCGATTCAAGCTTCACCCAATGGCGTGATCTTGTTGGATTTGGAAAGTCGCATCGAATGGTGTAATTTAATGGCCGCACAACAGTTAGGCATTGATGTAACACGAGATCATATGCAGCATATTGCGCATTTGGTGCGCGACCCCACGTTTCATTTGTTTTTAAATGACGAATTAGAAAGTCATGAACTTGTGATTGATTCACGTCAAACGCGTGTTGATTTCACTCAGCGTATATCTTTTCAAATTTTTCCTTATGGTGAGGGGCGACGTCTACTGTTATCGCGCGATGTCACGCAAATTGAGCAAGCAGAAGCCATGCGACGTGATTTTGTGGCCAATGTCTCGCATGAAATTCGAACACCACTCACCGTGCTGGCAGGTTTTGTCGAAACCTTGCAAAACCTCAAACTTGATCAGGCGAGTCAAGACGAATTTTTGGCATTGATGGCCCAGCAAGCCAAACGTATGCAAACCTTGGTCGAAGATTTGCTCACTTTATCCAAACTAGAGGGAAGTCCATTGCCAGGTATGCAAGAACTTTCGCCGCTTCAAAGCATTTGGGAAAACTGTATACATAACGCCATTTCACTCTCCAATACTTTGTATCCAGAACAAAAACAAATCATCGATGCAGACACCGCAACGTTTTTACAAGATTTATCTTTTGCGGGTTCTAGCCAAGAGTTGATCAGCGCATTTGATAATTTGGCCAGCAATGCCGTTCGTTATACACCGCCAGGTGGATCGATACATTTTGGATGTGTGGCAATTGAAGGACGCATCGAATTTATTTTCCAAGACTCTGGACCTGGAATTGCCGTCGAGCATTTACCTCGACTCACAGAGCGTTTTTACAGAGTCGATCGAAGTCGCTCACGCGAAACAGGGGGGACAGGTTTGGGTTTGGCGATTGTGAAGCACGTCGCACAGCGATTGGGCGGCGAATTAAAAATTCAAAGTCAATTGGGTGTCGGTTCGCGCTTTTCTTTCACACTGCCGCAAGAGCGCATCAAGCTTGAAGTCGAATCAGAGATTTAACTTATTTTTCTTAATAAATGGATAGTCTTTTATTCAAAATCCAAATTAATAAAGTGGATGTGAAGCATAAGGCGAATGAACTGCTGATCCAAAATACTTCGGGTGTAGCAACCGCAGGTTGAAAAATCGTCCTTCCGTATGCCCAAAAATAGCCGCCCATCAATCCAACGCCCCAAAGCAAGGTACTATAAATGAGTAATGGCGATAGAGTGATTCGAAAACATCGCAGCAAGAAAAAACACATCACTTGCATCGAATCGGCCAGATGATAGAGAGACAACCATCCTAAAAGCAAAGCCGCCATTTCAACTACTTGAGGGTCTTTGGCATATAAGCTGGCAATCGGATAACGCAACAAAGCCAGTAAGGATGCGTTAACAAGTGCGCACAAAATAGTGATTTCAAAACCCGAACGAATGGCTTGCTTCATTTGATGTTGATTTTCTGCACCGATCCAATAACTCACGCGAGCGCTCGTAGCAATTGAAAGCGATAGAGGAATCATATAGGTGAGCGCCGCCATACTTGCGACCACCTGATGGCTCGCCGATGCATGCGTGCCCATGCGAGCAATAAACAAAGCCATCAACGTAAAAGAAGTCACCTCGACGGTGATGCTCAATCCGTTGGGCACGCCAATCTTTAATAGTTTTTTAATTTCTACCCAATCGGGCGCTTCCAACTTTTTCCATATTTCATATGGATGGTAGAGAGCATTGATCTTCAACATCGCCACAGCTGTTAAGGCCATGGTTAGATTGACAATCAAAGTGGCATAGGCGCATCCAATCAAACCTTGCTCAGGAATGCCCCACATACCAAAAGTCAATATGATGGATAAAGGAACTTTGATAATAAATCCTGCGATTTGAATCAAGGTAACATTTTTTGGATGTCCCAAACTTTGATTCAATGTACCGAACATCCGAAAAAAAAGTGCGGTCGGCAATGCAAAAGTGAGTATGGCCAAGTAATGACTGACCTCGATTCTCAGTTCAGTAGGAATTTCTGTGGCGTTGAAAAAAAATTCAGGAGAAAGTAGAACGATAGAGCCGATAGCACTTCCAAAAATGCAGAGATACAACGATTGCCTAAAACTTTTTCCAACATGCGGCAATCGATTGGCTCCGCGATGCTCTGAAAGCATAGGAAGCAGGGCTTGCAAAATACCCATCAGTGCAACAAAGACTGTGATAAAAATCGAAGAACCTACTGAGAGCGCTGCAAGTGCCTTGGTATCGTAGCGCCCTGCCACAATCGCATCCGTGATGCCAAATGCCATTACCGCCAACTGGCCAATTAAAACAGTTCCTGCATGTCTTGCAATGGTTTGTCGCTCACTCATTCGGACTTATATATTTTCCGCTGAAAGACAATAACGTCTTCGTTGTCATCCGATGGTCGACGAAACTTTTGTGGCATCGACCAATCATCCATTTGATTTCTGAGAGCGGCTTGCGAAAGTGCATCCGCATCAACAATCAACCAATCGCAAGAGGTTTGTTTTTCTTTCGGATTCAATACCAATAATTGATAGGCGCCGTGGTATTGGAATCCTGCAAGTTGTCCGCTAGAGAGCCCATAAACATAGACACACGCGTCGTTGGGTACGACGCGACTGACGTTTGAAATGAGGGGTTTGTAACTGCGCGCAAAATCTAACAGCGGCAACCAAAGTGTGGTGAGCAAGACCCAACACAAGGCCGCACCGCCGGCAGGTAATGCAAGGCTTTTCCAAATTGCATAGCGATGACGTCCAACGCGCCAATGAACCAATCCGATCCAACAAATGGTCCACATAAGCGCAATTAAAAAAGTAATCCCATCAAATTGAGTTTGAAAACCAGGTAGCAATCGAGCCACGTTGGCCGCTGGTTGTGCAGGCCAATCTGTTACGGCGGCAAGCCATACCACCCAAATAACAAATGCACACGAGCTAAAAAATAAAAGTGTGAACCAGTCAATTAATGCCAAAACACTTCTGTTCAAAGTAGGTAAAGCAAAAACAGCCAATGCAGACATGCAGGGTAAGGCTAATATGAGCGTTCTATCGGTTGACCAGGTGAGCCAAGCGCTAACAATACCAATCAGCGAAAACATCAATGGAACCTGTAAGTGACGTACCACTTGTTTGAGATTCCAAGCCGAGCGCCATCGCCACAATGCCAATACGCAAAGTGGCCAAACGGGCCATGTGAACCAAATCAATAATCGAAACCAATTGCGCAGACTGATCAGGTTATCTGGAGTTGCAATGCGCCATCGAAATAAATCTAAACTAAAAATACAAGCCACTGTAAAAGCAAGAACAATTAAAAACCATGTAGAGGTAGTTTTACTTCTGACCTCGCGATCCAATCGGGTCGTGACCCAGGTCCACAATCCAATCACACAGGCAATCGTGGGCGCGCCACTTAACGACAAGCCAATGATTGCGATGGAAGATGCAGCAAAGCTTCGAATCGGTCTAAATGGCATCATGCAGGCACCTGAAAATGCCATTGCAAAAAAGCCCAACTGGAAAACCATGGGCGTGATTTCATGCGAAGGTTGTGCAAGCCCTAAACAAGAGACAAACGCCAGCACACTGGCATCGGCCAATGCTCTTGCGTAGTCTTTGGGCTTGGCTTCACCGCCAAACGCAAATGCAATCGGTTGCGCCTGTGGGCTGCGTGCAAGGTAATACACCGCATACCAAGTGCATGTGAATGCAAGTGTCATCATCAACATAAATGGTAAGCGTGATGCTAATGCGGGTGTGAGCCACTGACCGAATAAATAAATAAACAATGCGCCTGCGTTATAGGGAATCAATCCATCCACTTCGGGAGCTTGTCCCAAGATCTCGGGGCGTAACCAATCGGTTTGACCCGTTGCCAAGTTCAACATGAATCCAAACGCGTTTATGTCGACCGCTTTCCATGGTTCTCTTCCAATGAATCCCGCCAAAATATAAATGCCACACAAGATGAACAGCAGCCAACGGGGAAGTTGCTGTACAGCTTGTTGCGACACGATTGCTGGATTGGTTTGATTCACGGTGTCAAATGGAATTAATGAATTTTTTAGACATAAAAAAAGGCAGCTCGACCAAGCCGGGCTGCCTTGATGAATGAAATGAAATTAGTTTGCTGCTGTTTTACCAAAGCGATTGCGAAAGCGTTCAACGCGTCCACCCATGGTATCCACAGATTTTTGTGTGCCTGTGTAGAAGGGGTGTGACTCGCTTGAAGTATCAAGCTTGTAAAGGGGTAATTCGCGACCATCGTCCATTTTGATGGTTTCTTTGGTATTGGCGCAAGATCGTGTAACAAACTTAAACCCATTGGACAAATCGACAAAGCAAATGTCTTGGTACTTGGGATGAATGCCTTCTTTCATGATATTTCCTTGATAGACGCAGCAGCCTCGATGGCCTATTCCATCTCACTTTCCGCAAATTCTACAATTATGCCACTTTTGTAGCCATTTTGGCCTGTTTAGCCGCCTCGACGCATCAAATCGAAGAAGTCAACATTGGATTTTGTTGCTTTCATGTTCTTGAGCATGAGTTCCATCGACTCAATTTCATCCATGTTGTAGATGAATTGACGCAAAATTCGGGTTTTTTGGAGAATTTCTGGGGCCAAAAGCAATTCTTCGCGGCGCGTACCACTGCGGTTGAGTTGAATAGCTGGGAAAACTCTTTTTTCGTACAAACGGCGATCGAGGTGAATTTCACAATTACCTGTTCCTTTGAATTCTTCAAAAATCACCTCATCCATACGGCTACCCGTATCGACCAAAGCGGTTCCGATGATGGTGAGCGAGCCACCCTCTTCAATTTTGCGAGCCGCGCCAAAAAAACGCTTGGGTCTTTGTAAGGCGTTGGAGTCCACACCACCCGATAAAACCTTGCCAGAACTAGGCACCACATTGTTGTAGGCACGGGCTAATCGTGTAATCGAGTCGAGCAAAATCACGACATCTTTTTTGAGTTCGACCAAGCGCTTGGCTCGTTCAATCACCATTTCTGCAACGTGCACATGACGAGCAGCGGGCTCATCAAATGTGGATGCAATCACTTCTCCTTTGACACTGCGTTGCATCTCGGTCACCTCTTCAGGGCGCTCATCAACGAGCAAAACCATCATGTGACTGTCGGGGTAATTGGCTGTAATGGCGTGAGCAATATGCTGCATCATCACGGTTTTTCCACTTTTGGGTGGCGCAACTAATAATGCACGTTGACCTTTACCAATCGGTGCAATGATGTCAATGATGCGACCTGTGATGTTTTCTTCACCTTTGATATCACGTTCCAAACGCATGTGTTCTTTGGGGAACAAGGGCGTTAAGTTTTCAAACATGATTTTGTGTTTGTTATTCTCTGGCAAGTCACCATTAACCTTGTCAAGTTTGGTGAGTGCAAAGTAGCGTTCGCCTTCTTTTGGGATACGTACTTCGCCTTCGATCATGTCGCCTGTGTGAAGATTGAATCGACGCACTTGACTTGGACTGATGTAAATATCGTCTGTGCTTGCGGTATAGCTCGTATCGGGGCTGCGCAAAAAACCAAACCCATCGGGCAAAATTTCTAATACACCGTCAGCAAATACTTGTTCGCCAGCGCGTGCACGTTTTTTAATGATGGCAAACATGAGCTCTTGCTTGCGCATACGGCCCGTGTTTTCAATTTCAAGCTCGTCAGCTTGTTTCAATACTTCAGACACGTGAAGTGCCTTGAGTTCGTTCAGATGCATATGATCACTCCAATTGGGAGTTCGAAAAAAACAAGGGGGAGGTCAATAAAGAAGCGAGGAGTGCTTCAAGACCGGTTCTTGACCCGATCGCCAAAAAGGGTGGGCGGGATAGTGAAGAGATTATGACAGGAAAAAAGACCGCAGTTGGATGGTTGCGATCTTGGGGGAATATTTAGGCGAGTTCCTGATTTAAAAACTCAGTCAGTTGGGCTTTGCTGAGAGCGCCAACCTTGGTTGCTGCCAAGTGACCGCCTTTGAAAAGCATCAGGGTGGGGATTCCACGAATACCAAGCTTGCTGGGTATGTCGCGATTTTCATCTACATTGACCTTGGCTATTTGCAACTTACCCGCATAGGTGCCAGCCATTTCGTCAAGAATGGGAGCGATGGACTTGCAGGGACCGCACCACTCTGCCCAAAAATCGACCAATACGGGTTGCGCCGATTGAATGACATCGGCGTCAAAACTAGCGTCGGAAACATGTTTAATTAACTCGCTGGCCATGCTGAATCCTTGTGAAATGAATCTTAATTTTGATGGATACCCCGATTGTGACAGAAAGGTGTGGCTTTGACTCAGCAGAGGATATTTAACATCTTTTTTGATTCCCCCTAGGGTATCTAAGAACCTACAATAGTTGCATGTTTGTTCACCTACGCCTGCACACCGAATTTTCGATACAAGACGGAACTACCCGTATTGATGATGCATTGCAAATGGCAACACAACACGGTCAACCGGCCTTGGCCATTACTGATTTGGGTAATTTATTTGGCGCAATCAAATTTTATAAAGCTGCTTTTTCTAATGGCATTCAACCCATTATTGGCGCTGATATTTATTTAAAAGACGACACATCTCAGCAAAGCGAGATCAGTCGATTGTTGTTGATTGCACAAAATCACCAAGGCTATCTCAACTTATGTGAACTGCTCACGCGTGCATGGTCGCAGATGGGCGCGCATGCGCAAGGGGTTGTTCAATTAACTCAGTTAGAAAAATTATCCGAAGGCTTGATTGTTTTATCTGGCGCCCAAGACGGCGTTGTGGGCAAAGCCTTGATACAAGGCAAACAACAACGTGCTTCCGAATTCGCACTTCAATTGGCGCGTATATTTCCGCATCGCTTTTATTTGGAAATTCAAAGAGCGGGGCGAATCGATGATGAATTGCATGTGAGTGCCACCGCGCAATTGGCCTCTCGATTGAAACTTCCATTGATTGCTACGCATCCTGTTCAATTTACAAACCCCGATGATTACGAATCGCACGAAGCGCGTGTTTGTATCTCCGATGGCGAAATATTAGGCAACACTAGACGCGTTCGAAAATTCACGCACGATCAGTTTTTTAAATCAACCGATCAGATGTTGGAATTATTCAAAGACTTGCCTTCAGCGATTCAAAACACACTCGAAATTGCCAAACGTTGTCATCTCACGTTGGATTTAGGAAAGGCCCAGTTACCCGATTTCCCAACACCTATCGTCGATGGAAAACCGCTGCCGATTGAAACTTTTTTTCATGAGTCTTCGCATCAAGGATTGCAACAAAGGTTGCTGCATCTCTATCCCGATCAAATAGAACTTGAAAAAAATCAACAGCATTACAAAGACCGTTTGGATTTTGAAATCAAGACCATTATCAAGATGGGATTTCCTGGTTACTTTCTGATCGTTAGTGACTTTATCAATTGGGCAAAAAAAAATGGCTGCCCTGTTGGACCTGGCAGAGGATCAGGCGCGGGTTCCTTGGTTGCATATGCCCTCAACATCACTGATTTAGATCCCTTGCAATACAACTTGCTGTTTGAGCGGTTTCTCAATCCTGAGCGTGTATCGATGCCTGACTTCGATATTGATTTTTGCCAAACCAATCGCGACCGTGTGATTGAGTATGTCAAACAAAAGTACGGTCGTGATGCGGTCAGTCAAATCGCCACATTTGGAACCATGGCCGCACGAGCTGCAATCCGCGATGTCGGGCGCGTGCTTGATTTAAGTTACAACTTTTGCGATGGCATCGCAAAGCTCATTCCCAATAAGCCCGGACAGCACATGACGATTGCTAAGGCTATTGAAATTGAACCTGTGCTGGCGCAACGACTCGACAAAGAAGAAGATGTGAAGGCTTTGTTGCACTTGGCTCAAAAATTGGAAGGCATTGCTCGCAATGTGGGCATGCATGCTGGAGGTGTATTGATTGCTCCAGGCAAGCTCACCGATTTTTGTCCACTGTATCAACAGCCTGGAAGTGATGCGGCGATCAGTCAGTTTGACAAAGACGATGTGGAAGCCGTTGGTTTGGTCAAGTTTGACTTTTTGGGATTGGCAACGCTCACTATCCTGGAAATTGCTAAAGATTTAATCGTCAGTCGCCATCAAGGACAAGAAAATTTTTCATATGAAAATATTCCGCTCAAAGATGCCGCAACTTATCAACTGTTTGCAAAAGGCAAAACAGAAGCTGTTTTTCAATTTGAAAGTCGCGGTATGCAAGGCATGTTGCGCGATGCAAAGCCTTCACGCCTGGAAGATTTAATTGCGCTCAACGCCTTGTATCGCCCGGGTCCCATGGATTTAATCCCCAGTTTTGTGGCGCGCAAAAATGGCCGTGAAAAAGTGGAATATGCGCATCCCTTGGTTGAGTCGGTGTTGTCTGAAACCTACGGAATCATGGTGTATCAAGAGCAGGTGATGCAAACCGCACAAATATTGGGTGGTTACACATTGGGCGGTGCAGATTTATTGCGTCGTGCAATGGGTAAGAAAAAACCAGAAGAGATGGCCGAGCACCGTAATATTTTTAGAGAAGGTGCGGCCAAACAAAACATCAGTCCGAACAAAGCAGATGAAATTTTTGACTTGATGGAAAAATTTGCGGGTTACGGCTTTAACAAATCACACGCCGCTGCGTATTCACTGTTGGCCTATCACACGGGCTGGCTTAAGGTCCATTACACCGCAGAATTTTTCTGCGCCAACATGACTGTTGAGATGGACGACACGGACAAACTCAAAGTCTTGCACGAGGACGCAGTCAAATTGGGTTTGAGTTTTGAAGCGCCCGATATCAATCGTGGAAATTATCGATTCGAGCCCGTCTCTAATCGTGTGATTCGATATGGTTTGGGCGCCATCAAAGGTTCGGGGCAGCAAGCGATTGAGGCTGTTGTCAAAGCCCGACAAGCAGGGGGTGCATTCACCAGCCTGTTTGATTTTGCAGTTCGTGTCGATCGCTCAAAATTTAATAAACGCACACTCGAGTCATTGATCAAAGCGGGTGCATTTGACACCATCAATCTCAATCGTGCGTCGTTACTTGCTTCGGTTGATCGTGCATTTGATTTTTCTCAATCACAGCAGGTCAATGCCTTGCAAAGTGGTTTATTTGACAGCGCAGATACGCACGGATCGAGTACCCAAGAGCCCGACTTGATCCAAGTGGTTCCTTGGCACGTCAAAGAAAGATTAACGCAAGAAAAAACAGCCGTTGGTTTTTATTTGTCTGGTCATTTATTTGATGAGGTCGATAGTGAGGTGAGGCAATTTGCCAAATTGCGATTGAAAGATTTGATTGAATTGAGCGAGCCAGTGGTTGTCGCAGGTATCGTTAGTGACTTGCGTCAAATCAATATACAAAGAGGCAAGCTCACATTTTTTAAACTCGATGACAAATCAACCTCTATCGAGGTCACAGTGGATGAGGCGGTCTTCAATGCGAACAAACATTTAATAAAGGACGATCAATTGGTCATACTGATGGTTAAAGCTCAGCCCGATCGTTTCTCGGGTGGTTTGCGTATTCAAGTTCAACAAGCGTGGGATTTGGCGGGCGCGCGTTGTCGGTTTGGAAAATACATGCAAATCAACGTCAACGGCAAACTACCTGATTTGGATCGAATCCTCAAAGATCATCCTGCACGCGTGGAGTCCACAGAAAATGGCAATTTAATTCGTGGCTTGTCAGTAAGGTTTCAGTTGATTCGTGATGGCGCGCAGGCGCAAATTGATTTGGGCGAGGCGGCCAAATTTTTCCCTACGGATGCAGCTTTGGCCGCATGGACTTCACAGGCACATCAAGGTCAAGCCCAAATTATTTATGATTGAAACCTAATGTTCTTTAATATTCCCACTTTGTTTACTTGGACGCGCATTATTGCGATTCCCTTAATGGTTGCCGTTTTTTATTTACCCTTGGATGTTCAAACGCACAATTTAGTAGCCACTGTGATGTTTGTTATTTTTGCACTCACCGATTGGTTGGATGGATACTTGGCTCGCAAACTCAATCAAACCTCTGCGTTCGGTGCTTTTTTAGATCCGGTTGCTGATAAATTTTTGGTTTGCGCAAGCCTCTTAATTCTTGTTCATTTGGGTCGCGCCGATGTTTTTGTGTCGCTCATTATTATTGGTCGCGAAATCGCCATTTCTGCTTTGCGTGAATGGATGGCACAAATGGGAGCCACCAAAAGCGTGGCGGTTCATATGCTTGGAAAAATAAAGACCACCGTGCAAATGATCGCTATTCCATTTTTGTTGTTTGATGGCGTTTTGTTCGGTTGGATGGATACTCATATTTGGGGATTATTTTTAATTTGGATCGCAGCCATTCTTACTGTGTGGTCGATGATTTTTTATTTGCAAAAAGCCTTGCCATTTATTCGCTCCAGCGTTAAATAATGTTTAAATTTAAATCCTTGCTAGGCATCAATAGCATGCCTATCGTTTTTGTTCTGATCTGGAGCACGGGTTTTATTGTCGCTCGATATGGAATGCCCTATGCTCCGCCTTTTCATTTTTTGGCTTGGCGTTATCTTTTTTCGATTACTTGCTTTTTATTTTGGGTTTATTTTGCAAAAGTTGCATGGCCCAATCACTCCAGGCAATGGTTTCATTTGGCGGTAACTGGCGCATTGATGCATGCTGGATATTTAGGGGGCGTGTGGTCAGCGGTCAAACTCGGAATGGGCGCGGGCCTGACATCTCTGATCGTTGGATTTCAGCCTGTGTTAACTGGCATATGGCTTTCCTCAACAGGAGGGAAAGTCACAAAACGTCAATGGTTGGGATTGATTCTCGGTTTTTTGGGTTTGATGTTGGTGGTGTCCAAAAAAATTGAATCTTCATTAGAAGTCACCCCTTGGAGTTTGCTTTGTATTTTAACTGCTCTCGCATCGATCACCATTGGCACGCTCTACCAAAAAAAGTTTGTTCAACCCTGCGATGTCAGAAGCGCTAATACTGTTCAATTAATTTCTGCGCTTTTATTAACAGCGCCACTGGCATTTCTAGAAGCAGGCGACATGCAATGGAATCTTCAGCTGTGGGGATCGATGGCTTGGTCAGTTTTGGGTCTCACCCTAGGCGGCAGTTCTTTGTTATACATGTTGATTCAACGCGGTGCGGCAGCCTCCGTCACTAGTTTAATGTATTTGGTGCCGCCCACAACAGCTTTGTTGGCTTGGATTTTGTTTGACGAGGTGATTACGGCACTTACATTAATCGGAATTGCCCTAACGGCGGTGGGAGTCAGCTTGGTCGTGCGTCCAGTCAGCACACAGTCAGACAAATAACGAGCAATGATTTATCATTGAAAAATTCTAAAGAGGTAATTATGTCGAACAAAAAAATTGCTGTGATCGCAGGAGACGGGATTGGCAAAGAGGTTATGCCCGAAGGTTTGAGGGTATTGGATGCCGTCGCGCGAAAAATGAATATCCCACTCACATTCAATCATTTTGATTTTTCATGCTGGGACTATTTTGAAAAACACGGAAAGATGATGCCCGATAACTGGAAAGAGCAAATCGGTGGGCATGATGCTATTTATTTTGGTGCTGTGGGTTGGCCCGATAAAATTCCAGATCACATCTCGTTATGGGGTTCTTTACTTTTATTTCGCCGTGAGTTTGATCAATACATCAATTTGCGGCCCGCCCGTTTGATGCCTGGCATCATTGCACCCGTGGTTCGCAGAGATGGCTCTGCGCGACAACCTGGCGAAATCGATATGTATATTTTGCGTGAAAACACCGAAGGCGAATACTCCAGTATCGGTGGCCGCATGTTTGAAGGAACGTCACGTGAAATCGTGATGCAAGAAAGTGTCATGACACGAATTGGTGTTGATCGTGTGCTCAAGTTTGCATTTGATTTAGCGCAGTCAAGACCCAAAAAGCATCTCACCAGTGCCACTAAATCCAACGGTATTGCAATCACCATGCCTTATTGGGATGAGCGAGTTGCGCTCATGGGTAAACAATATCCGCAAGTCAAACTCGATAAATTTCATATCGACATTTTGACTGCGCACTTTGTTCAGCGCCCTGATTTTTTTGATGTGGTCGTGGCGAGCAATTTATTTGGTGACATATTGAGTGATCTTGGCCCTGCCTGCACAGGCACGATTGGTATTGCACCCAGTGCCAACCTTAATCCATCGCGTGAAATGCCTTCTTTGTTTGAACCTGTGCATGGCTCAGCGCCTGATATTGCAGGCAAAGGTATTGCAAATCCAATTGGTCAAATTTGGTGCGGTGCCATGATGTTGGAATTTTTGGGCTATAAAGATGCTCACGATGCCATATTGTCTGCAATAGAAAAAACCCTTGATCCCAAAAGTGGGGCGCCGCGCACACCCGATTTAGGGGGTAAGTCAAGTACTTCTGACCTAGGGAAAGCCATAGTCAGCACATTAGGGTAAAAAAATATTTTTTACCTGTCTGCGAATTAAAAAAGAATAGAATTCGACTTCTTTGAAAATTAATGTGATTTTGATACCAGTTTGTTAGGGGATTTTTTTGTGAATAAAAATGAATTGATTGAACATATTGCCAAGTATGCGGATATTTCTAAAGCTGCTGCAACGCGTGCACTTGAAGCGACGATTGGTGCTGTTAAAACAACACTTAAAAAGGGCGGAACGGTCTCTTTGGTCGGTTTTGGTACTTTTGCGGTCACCAAACGTGCGGGCCGCACAGGCAGAAACCCACGCACTGGAGAACCTATTAAAATAAAGCCAGCGAAAGTTCCTAAGTTCCGTCCAGGTAAAGCACTCAAAGATGCTCTAAACTAACATATTGAATCGGTGGGGTGCTTAGCTCAGTTGGTAGAGCGGCGCCCTTACAAGGCGTAGGTCGGCGGTTCGAGACCGTCAGCACCCACCAAAGATTCAAAGGCGAACAGGGTTCGCCTTTTCTTTTTTCTTGACCCCAACCGAGTTCTCAAGCATGTTTGATTTTGTTCGTCAGCATAAAAAGATCATGCAGTTTCTGCTGGTCTTGCTCATCTTTCCATCATTTGTTTTATTTGGAATTGATGGATATAACCGTTTCCGTGATACTGGAGCCGCTGTCGCTGTTATCGATGGCGTTGAAATCACTCAATCACAGTGGGACGCTGCGCATCGAAGCGAAGCCGATCGAACTCGCAACTCTATGCCCAACATCGATTTAAAAATGTTGGACTCGGACGCTTTTAAATACAGCGTTTTGGACCGCATGGTTCGTGATCGAATTTTGCAAGCCGCTGTAGAAAATGCCAAACTCACCGCCAGTGATTCCAAACTTGCCCAAGAGCTTCAACAAAACCCAACTATTGCAGCTTTGCGCAAAACTGATGGCTCATTAGACGTCGAGCGTTACAAGCAATTGTTGGCGGCTCAAAGCATGTCACCCGAAATGTTCGAGGCATCGATTCGAAGTGATTTGTCGGTGCGTCAAGTCATGGTGGGTGTTTCTGCTTCTGCATTTGCCAAGCCAGTATGGGCCAATATAGCTATAGATACTTGGTTGCAACAACGCGAAGTTCAAGTTGTGCAATTTTTAGCATCCGATTACCGTATGCAAATCAAACCCACCACGGAACAAATTCAAGCGTTTTACGACAAAAATAACCAACGTTTTCAATCCACCGAAAAAGCCGACATCGAATACGTTGTATTGGATTTGGCACAAGTTGAAAAAACCATCACACTCAACGAAGCCGATTTAAAAACTTACTATCAACAAAATCAAGAAAGACTCTCTGCCAAAGAAGAAAGACGTGCAAGTCATATTTTGATAAACGCACTTCAGTCTGCTTCGCAGGCTGATCGACAAAAAGCCAAATCATTGGCCGATCAATTGCTTCAAGAAGTACGCAAAGCACCGCAAAATTTTGCTGAAGTGGCCAAAAAACATTCACAAGACCCAGGCTCTGCACCTAAAGGTGGAGATCTTGATTTTTTTGCGCGGGGCGCCATGGTCAAACCCTTTGACGAGGCCGCATTTGCACTGGCAAAAGGGGACGTTAGCGATGTAGTAGAGTCCGATTTTGGATATCACATCATCAAACTTACTGACATTAAATCACCTAAGCTGCCTAGTTTTGAAGAAATGCGCCCCAAAATTGAAGCCGAGGTTCGCAAGCAACAGGCTCAGCGTAAATTTGCTGAAGTGGCTGAGCAATTTACCAATACTGTTTATGAGCAATCAGACAGTTTGCAGCCCTTGGTTGAAAAACTCAAGTTACAAATTCAAAAATCATCTGGTCTCACGCGAATTGCAGATACATCGCTCAAAAATATTTTGTCTAACTCTAAATTATTGAATGCAATTTTTTCTGCTGATAGCTTAGACAAAAAACGAAACACCGAAGCCGTTGAAACCGCACCCAATCAATTGGTATCCGCGCGTGTCACGAAATATTACCCTGCTAAAACTTTGGCCTTAGATGAGGTCAAGCCACTTGTCACAGAAACCTTGGTCAAAGATCAATCTGCCGAGTTGGCCAAAAAAGAAGGCGTTCAAAAATTAGATTCATGGAAAAAAGGCGAGCCCGCTCAAAAATTGAGTGCGGCTGTTAACTTGTCTCGCAACAAACCCTCCAACTTACCTCCACAACTCTTGGATGCTGTTTATAGAGCGCCAGCGGAAACACTTCCTGCGTGGGTCGGTGCTGATTTGGGTGCGCAAGGTTATGCCATCGCTCGTATTAATCAGGTGAGTGCAGCTACCGAAAAAACCGACAAAAAGGCAATGCATGAAAGATTGCAGCAGTTAATTTCTGCAGCCGAGAGTTTGAGTTACTACAACTTCCTCAAAGAAAAATTCAAGGTGCAGATTCGTGTGCCCAGCCCTTTGAGTCCAACCAAGGCCTCTTGAACAAAAAACGAGGTCTTTGCGCAAGTCGTTATAATTGTATTTCTACGGTGGCTGTAGCTCAGTTGGTAGAGTCCAGGATTGTGATTCCTGTTGTCGTGGGTTCGAGCCCCATCAGCCACCCCAAATTTTTAATTCACCATCACCAATTTGCCCATGACTTGTCGTGACCCCATACGGGCATAGGCTTGTTTCAATTCCGACATGGGCATGGTGCAGTCAATTGATGGTTTGATCTTTCCATTTTTATACCAACCCACTAATTTTTCCATCATGGCCGCATTGGCATCGGCTTCACGCCTCGAAAAATCACCCCAAAAAACGCCAACCATCGATGCGCCTTTGAGTAATGCTAAATTGAGTGGCAATGAAGGAATCGTGCCGCCTGCAAATCCAACGATCAAATAGCGACCGCGCCACGCAATCGAGCGAAACGCGGGTTCTGCCAGATCACCGCCAACAGGGTCATAAATCACGTCAGGTCCTTTGCCGTTGGTGATTTCTTTCAATCGTTCACGTAAATTTTCTTTTGTGTAATTCATGGTCTCGTCAGCGCCCAATTGTTTGCACAATCGGCATTTTTCATCCGAGGAACTAGCCGCAATGACTTTGGCGCCCATGTTTTTTGCGATTTGAATGGCCGAGGAACCCACACCACCTGCCGCACCTAATATCAATACGGTTTCGCCTTTTTGGAGTTGGCCACGATCGACGAGTGCGTGATAAGAAGTGGCGTAAATCATGATGAATGCCGCCGCGTCAACGGCGGGAAAGTCTTCGGGCAATGCAATACATGATTTGGCAGGTGCCAGTGTGTGAGTGCCAAAACCGCCCGTGCCATTGAGGCAGGCTACTCTTTGTCCTGCCTTGAAATGCGTGACATCGGGCCCAACAGAAACAATCTTGCCTGCGTATTCGGAGCCTGGTACAAAGGGGCGTTCGGGTTTGAACTGGTATTTGTTTTGAACGATTAATAGATCAGGAAAATTGAGACTGGCCGCTTCAATTTGGACCAAGACTTGGCCATTTGCGGGTTGAGGTGTCGGGAGTTCTTTCCATGTCACGGCATCGATGCCAACGGGGTCTTCGCATAGCCAAGCGTGCACAACAGTCTCCTTTTTTGAATTAAGACATCATAAAGTATAGAAATGAACGCGATGTGGCCCCTACAATCGGCATTAAGGCAACACACATGAAAATTCTTCTCTCTAATGACGACGGTTATCAAGCCTCTGGCATTGTTCAGTTGTACGACGCACTCAAAGGCATGGCTGAGGTAGAAGTGGTTGCTCCAGAACAAAACAACAGTGCCAAATCCAACTCGCTATCGTTGTACTCGCCGCTTTATGTTCATCGCGCGTCCAATGGTTTTCGCTATGTCAATGGCACGCCCGCCGATTGTGTTCACATAGCGCTCACGGGTTTGTTGGGTTATCGGCCCGATATGGTCGTTTCTGGTTTCAACAATGGGGCCAATATGGGTGACGACACGATCTATTCAGGAACAGTCGGCGCCGCCATGGAGGGGTATTTATTTGGCGTGCCTGCGATTGCTTTTTCGCAAGTCGAAAAAGGTTGGAAACATTTAGACGCTGCAGTGCTGAAAGCTCAACAGATGGTGTCTGAGTTACTCAAGCGTGTTGCAAAAGACCCCAAGCCTTGGTTGCTCAATGTCAATATGCCCAACGTGGCCACTCATCAAATGGGTGAGATCAAAATTTGTCGATTGGGCAGAAGACACGCCGCAGAAAAAGTCGTGACACAACAAAGTCCACGCGGAGAAACCATGTATTGGATTGGTGGCGCAGGTCCTGCCAAAGACGACGCGCATGACACCGATTTTTTTGCAACGGCGCAGGGTCATATTTCTGTGACACCTCTGCAGGTTGATTTAACAGAGCATTCACAACTGCAAAGTTGGAATCAAAGTATTTCTGAGTGGCAAAAAGCCAAATGAAAAAACGTCCAGGCTTCCCTCTCAAATTGGAGCAGTTTGCGCCTCCTAAGCCTGTAAAAACGCATCCTGACCCCTACCGACAATTACCCAAAGACTTAATCGCTAAACCGTCGGCACCCATGGAGAGTCCTACGGGCATTGGATTGGACTCATCGGCCGTGCGCGCTCGAATGGTTGCTAAGTTAGAGGCTCAAGGTATCGATGATGCGATGGTTTTAGATGCCATGGGAAAAATCGAACGACATCGTTTTGTTGATAGTGCGTTGGTTAATCAAGCGTATGAAGATACCAGTTTGCCGATCGGTTTAGGACAAACAATTTCTAAGCCCAATGTGGTTGCCCGAATGATTTCATTATTACGTCAAGGTCGCAATTTAATGATCACCGGAAAATTAGGTCGTATATTAGAAATAGGAACGGGTTGCGGTTATCAAGCGGCATTGCTCAGCTGTGTTGCAAAAGAGGTTCACAGCATTGAGCGACTCAAAGGTCTTCACGAAAAGGCGCGTGAAAATTTAAGGCCAATGCGAATCGCCAATTTGCAATTGATTTTGGGTGATGGCATGTTAGGTTACAGTGATTGCGGGCCCTACTCAGGCATCATCTCAGCCGCAGGTGGTGAGTCCTTACCTCAGGCTTGGATTGATCAACTAGCGGTGGGTGGTCGAATTGTGGCGCCAATGGTCAATTCCAATGGTAGTCAGTATTTGTTGGTCATCGATAAAACACCCCATGGGATTGAACAGCAACAACTAGAGCCTGTTCATTTTGTGCCTTTAAAATCAGGGCTTGAGTAATCATTAGGAAAATATCAATGCAACGACTGATGTCGGTTTTTTTAATCACCATTTTTGCAAGCATTGCTTTAGTTGGCTGCGTTGTTGCCAGTCATGGTGTGCCTGCACCTGTTGAAGATCGAACCATTAGTAAACCTCGTGCGCAGTCCGCTTCAACGACCAAAGCTGCTGTTGCGCCTGTTATATCTGAAAATGCAGCCAAACCAGGTTTTTATACTGTCAAGCCCAACGACACTTTGATTCGCATTGGCTTGGATCAAGGACAAAACTGGCGTGACATCGTGCGATGGAACAATATTGACAACCCAAATAATTTAGAAGTCGGTCAAGTCTTGCGAGTTGTGCCACCAGGCACAACGGTGAACCCCGAAGGTGTGGTTGTTCGCCCAGTCACATCACCCACAACAACAACGTCCAATCAACCCCTTGCGGCAACAGAACCACAAAAGCCTGCTAACGCAGTTGCCCCACAACCGCCTACCGAACCCACAGAAGACGCGATTACTTTTGTTTGGCCTGCACAAGGCGGTGTCCTCACTGGTTTTGATGAGGCCAAAAATAAAGGCATTGATATTTCAGGAAAAGCAGGTGACCCCGTGTTGGCGTCTGCCGATGGTCGCGTGGTGTATGCAGGCTCGGGTCTGAGGGGATACGGCAATCTGATTATTCTTAAACATAACAATACTTTTTTAACTGCATACGCACATAATCAAACAATTTTAGTGCGCGAAGATCAAAGTGTTAAACGCGGACAAAAAATTGCTGAGATGGGCAATAGCGATGCTGATCAAGTCAAACTCCATTTTGAAATCAGACGCACGGGCAAGCCCGTCGATCCACTCAAATTCTTAGCTGCGCGTTGACCTCGTATTGATTGTTCAACATGCAGGAAAAAAATAAAGTTTGGCCAGAACAATCATTGCTGATTGAATCTCTCGATTTAGACGCGCAAGGGATTGCGCATCGCGAAGATGGCAAGGTTGTTTTTGTGGATGGTGCGCTGCCCTTTGAAAGAGTCAGCGTCAATATCAATCGCAAAAAAAATAATTGGGAAAAAGGTTCACTCACTCAAATTCATTTAGCCTCTTCTCAGCGGGTAACTCCAAAATGCAAGCACGCGGGCTATCACGCAGGTGCATGCGGTGGTTGCAAAATGCAGCATCTCAACAGCCCCTCGCAAATTGCGGTCAAGCAACGCGTCCTAGAAGATAATTTATGGCACCTAGGAAAAATCAAACCTGATCTTATTTTGCGACCTATTCATGGCCCCAGCTGGGGATATCGATACAGGGCACGTCTATCTGTTCGTTTTGTCATTAAAAAACAAAAAGTGTTGGTGGGTTTTCATGAAAGAAAAAGCGGTTATGTAGCAGACATGGAATCTTGCGCTGTGTTGCCCGGACATGTGAGCGCCATGTTGATACCTTTGCGTGAAATGATTGGCAAGCTCGATACGCGAGATGCTTGCCCTCAAATTGAATTGGCGTGTGGAGACGATGTAACGGCCTTGGTTTTGCGTAATCTCGAACCCCTAACTGAGCGCGATCAAAACACATTACAAGAATTTGCCCATCAATACCCTGTTCAGTGGTGGTTGCAACCCGGCGGTCTTGATTCGATTCATCTGATGGATTCTTCTCAATCGCTTTCACTTTCATATTCATTACCCGAATTTGATATCCAAATGCCGTTCATGCCAACTGACTTTACGCAAGTCAATCCTTGGATTAATCGGGTGTTGGTTGCGCAGGCCTTACAACTTTTAGCGGTTCAAAAGCAAGACAGAGTGATTGACTGGTTTTGTGGATTGGGTAACTTCACATTACCACTGGCAACGCAAGCAAAATCGGTTGTTGGTGTGGAGGGAAGCGCTCAGTTGATTCAGCGATCGAAAGAAAATTTTATCTTTAATCAAACCAAACGACAAACACTTGGATCGAACGCTTTGTGTGACGTGCAATTTAAAAGCAAAAATTTATTTGAAATCAATTCAAGTGAATTGCAAGAATTGGGCTTTGCCCATAAATGGCTCATTGACCCACCCAGGGAAGGTGCTTTTGAATTAATCAAAGCCTTGGTTGAGTTGATACAAAATAATGATTTAAGTAGTGACTGGAAGCCACCGTCGCGTATGGTGTATGTCAGTTGCAATCCTGCAACTTTGGCCAGGGACGCAGAGCTATTGGTAAATCAAGGGGGCTATGTATGCTCTCAAGCGGGTATTGTGAATATGTTTCCTCACACCGCCCACGTTGAGAGCATTGCCGTATTTGAAAAAGGAGATTAGTCTTTTTCGCCGCCCATGATGCCAAGCAAAACCAACAGGCTTTGGAAGACATTAACGATGTCCATGTAAAGCGTGAGCGTTGCGCTGATGTAATTGGTTTCACCGCCGTCTATGATTTGACGGATGTCATACAACATATAGGCGCTGAAAATGGCAATACCCATCATGGAGATGACCATCATTCCAATGGTTGAGCCTACAAAAATATTGATGATGCTACCCACCATCAATACGATGACACCAACAAAGAGCCATTTGCCCATGCCAGACAAGTCACGCTTGATCACGGTTGACAAACTGGCCATTAAGAAAAACACACCTGCAGTGCCGCCAAATGCGGTCATGACTAACTCGGTGCCATTTTTGAAACCCAGCACCATCGCAATCATTCTGGACAGCATGATGCCCATAAAAAAGGTGAAGCCAAGTAGGACGGGTACACCCGCGCCAGAGTTTTTGGTTTTTTCGATGGCGAAGATGAAGCCAAATGTTCCAACCAAAAAGATCACCAAGCCCATGCCGCCCGACATCGCGTGGCTGAGTCCTGTGGATACGCCGAGCCAAGCACCCAAAACGGTGGGCAACATGCTCAATGCGAGTAGCCAGTAGGTATTTCTGAGAACGCGATTGCGTTGTGCGGCATCAAGGGGTGCGTAGGAATAGTCAAAATTTTGAACTTGATCGTTCATGTCAGTCTCCAATAAACCTGCACATGCAGATGTCACCATTTTAGAACCTTAAAGCTTCACAAAGTCAATAAGCAAACAAATTGAGGGGTCATTCGGAAGGGTTAAAGGGGCTAATTGCGGTTATTCTCAGGTTTTTTAATCATCACAGAGACTTTTTTCATGAAAACGAAATCATTTTTAGAATTGTCCGACGTCAAAAAGATTGCTCAGGCCGCAGAAGCAGAAGCCTTGAAAAACAATTGGGCCGTATGCATTGCCATTGTTGATGATGGCGGTCATTTGTTGTGGCTACAAAGACTCGATGGCGCAGCACCCATGTCTTCTCACATGGCGCCTGCCAAGGCTAAAACTGCAGCCTTGGGCAAACGAGAAAGCAAAATTTATGAAGACATGATTAACGCAGGACGTTATTCATTTTTAAGCGTGCCTTTTATTGAGGGCTTACTTGAAGGCGGCGTACCTATTTTGAAAGATGGTCAATTGCTTGGAGCGGTTGGCGTGAGTGGTGTGAAATCAATAGAGGATGCACAAATTGCCAAAGCAGGTATTGCCGCGTTGGGTTAATCAATAAATCAATCGTTCGGGTCTGATTTCTTGAAGAATTGTCGTTGCGATTTCTTCGATACTTTTGGTGGTGGTTGATAGCCATCGAATGCCCGACCTGCGCATCATGGCTTCAGCTTCACGTACTTCCATGCGACAGTTTTGCAAACTCGCATAGCGTGAGTTGGGCCGGCGCTCGTTTCTAATTTCGCTCAAACGTTCGGGTTGAATAGTGAGGCCAAAAATTCGTTTGATATGCGGTTGCAAGGATTGTGGAAGTTGTTGTCTTTCAAAATCTTCAGGAATGAGTGGGTAATTGGCTGCTTTGAGACCGTGCTGAAGCGCCAAATAAAGGCTGGTTGGGGTTTTCCCACTGCGACTCACCCCCACCAAAATAACGTCAGCCAGGTTGAGATCTACATTCAGTTGGCCGTCGTCGTGAGCCAAACTGTAATTGATGGCCTCGATGCGATCGTGATAGGCCTGACTTTTACTCACATCTGAAAATCGTCCAATGCGGTGATTCGATGTAATTCCAAGTTCTTTTTCGAGGGGGTTCACAAAAGTCCCAAACATGTCCATCAGCATGCATTGCGTATTACTTTCAATGACCTGAAAGACTTCAGCGTTTGCTAAAGTAGTAAAAACAATAGGCCTTTTGCCTTCAGACTCTGCCGTGTGGTTGATTTGCCGCACCACCTGCTGGGCCTTGTTGACAGTGTCAATAAATGGCAAGCGAACGTGACGCGGTTGTATTTCAAATTGTGCCAAGATGGCGTTGCCAAATGTTTCGGCTGTGATACCGGTTCCATCCGATACAAAAAAAACAGTGCGATTGGCCATGACTATCCTAGGCTAAGACGGGTTGAAGCAAACTACAATATCAACCATTATCCAAATTTCTGTATGCCTTTAACTCATTTCCTTATAAAGCAACAAAAACACCCGTCGGGACGTGTTTTAGGCATGCTCGCTTCCTCCCTAACAATACGGGATGAAGTTGTGACGTTTTTAAACTCTGGAGCATCCCTATGTCTGCACTATTTGGCTCGACCGCCTTGGTCGTTCCGTTTGAAAACCTGAGAATGACCGATGTCGAGGTTGTGGGCGGTAAAAACGCAAGCCTTGGCGAGATGATTTCACAATTACCGCAAGGTGTGCGTGTCCCGACAGGTTTTGCAACAACAGCCCATGCGTTTCGTGAGTTTTTAAAACACGATCATTTAAGCGATCGTATTCAAAAAAAACTCGCTGCACTCGACACCGATAATCTGCATGACTTGGTAAAAGTAGGCGCTGAAATTCGCCAGTGGGTGATGAATCAAGCTTTCCCCATTGATCTTGAAAAAGCGATTCGTGCTTCTTTTGAAACATTGAGCGAAGGACGCGCCGACGCATCATTTGCAGTGAGATCTTCTGCCACCGCAGAAGATTTGCCAGACGCATCATTTGCAGGTCAGCAAGAGACATTTTTAAATGTCACGGGCATCGAGGATGTGTTGCACAAAATGCGTGAAGTATTTGCTTCGCTCTACAACGATCGCGCCATCAGTTATCGTGTTCACAAAGGCTTTGCGCACGATGGCGTTGCTCTTTCTGCGGGTGTTCAGCGAATGGTCCGATCTGATTTGGGCTGTGCGGGTGTGATGTTCACCATCGATACCGAGTCTGGCTTTGAAGATGTTGTGTTTATTACTTCCAGTTATGGTTTGGGTGAAACGGTAGTACAAGGCGCTGTCAATCCTGATGAGTTTTATGTGCACAAACCCATGCTTCGCGCAGGGAATCGATCGGTAATCAGACGCAACCTCGGATCAAAATTAATTCAAATGACGTTTGCAAGTCCTGATGAAAAAAAATCATCGGGCAAATTGGTCAAGACTGAAGGTGTGCCCGTTGAAATGCGCAATCGATATTCATTAACCGATCAAGAGGTTGAGCAATTGGCCACTTACGCATTGGTGATTGAAAAACATTATGGTCGTCCCATGGATATTGAGTGGGGCAAAGACGGCATTGACGGACAAATTTATATTTTGCAAGCCAGACCCGAGACCGTCAAAAGTCAGCAAAAGGGAAAAGCCGAATTGCGCTACAAACTCAAGTCTTCAAGCGCTGTGTTAGCAGAGGGTAGAGCCATTGGTCAAAAAATCGGAACGGGTCCTGTTCGATTGGTGCACAGCATCAGTGAGATGGATCAAGTGCAAGCGGGCGACGTGTTGGTCACTGACATGACCGATCCCAATTGGGAACCTGTGATGAAACGTGCAAGTGCCATCGTCACCAATCGCGGAGGACGAACCTGTCATGCGGCCATTATTGCCCGTGAACTGGGAATACCTGCCGTTGTAGGTTGTGGTGATGCTACCGGAAAATTAACAACTGGAACTTTGGTTACGGTCAGTTGTGCGCAAGGCGATACAGGATTTATTTACGATGGTTTATTAGAAGTCGAAGTGACTGAAGTTCAGCGCGGTGAGATGCCCAGCATCAAAACAAAAATAATGATGAATATTGGTAACCCACAATTGGCATTTGACTTTGCGCAATTGCCCAATGAAGGTGTGGGCTTGGCGCGATTGGAATTCATCATCAACAACAACATCGGTGTTCATCCAAAAGCAATTTTGGAATACCCACATGTGGATGCGGATCTCAAAAAGGCTGTTGAGTCAGTGGCTCGTGGGCATTCATCGCCACGCGCTTTTTATGTGGACAAGGTCACAGAAGGTATCGCCACGATTGCAGCAGCATTTTGGCCCAAAACGGTGATTGTTCGATTGTCTGATTTCAAATCGAATGAGTATCGAAAATTAATAGGTGGAAGTCGTTACGAGCCCGAAGAAGAAAATCCAATGTTGGGTTTTAGGGGCGTGGCGCGTTATCTCAGCAAAGACTTCGGCGAAGCTTTTGCCATGGAGTGCGAAGCACTCACGCGCGTGAGAAAAGACATGGGTTTAACCAATGTTCAAATCATGGTGCCGTTTGTCAGAACGTTATCGCAAGCCGATCGCGTGATTCAATTGTTGGCGCAACATGGGCACGTGCGTGGTGAAAATCAACTGAAAGTCATCATGATGTGTGAAGTGCCTAGCAACGCAATTTTGGCTGAAGACTTCTTAAAATATTTTGATGGTTTTTCAATTGGCTCTAACGATTTAACGCAACTCACCTTGGGATTGGATCGTGACTCGGGCCTTGATTTGCTTGCGGCCGATTTTGATGAGCGCGACCCCGCTGTCAAAGCCATGCTCATCCGAGCTATTGATGCATGTATATCTGCTGGCAAATATGTGGGTATTTGTGGACAGGGCCCGAGCGACCATCCTGACTTTGCCATTTGGTTAACACAAAACGGCATTGCGTCGATCTCACTCAACCCCGATAGCGTAGTTTCGACTTGGCAATCGTTGGCTAAGTCCATGGTTTAATAAATGCAACATCTTGTAAACACTTCATCTCTTTCGATACGAACGGTGTTGTGTTTGCTTGTATTGCTCATCATCACAACGGTTGCCCTTTATTGGGTTTGGCTTTATCCAACTTCAACGCGTGAACATTTTTGGTTAAGTCAAATTATTCCTTTGATTTATCTCGTTATTATTTATTGGGGGGCGAAGCCATTGCAGTCTCATCATGATGAATAGCAATGTTTGGAATGGTCGATGTGTGCTGGTGGGTGTGATTTCGGTCGTTCTTTTAACGATCGCAATGGTGACCGCTGATCAATGGGGTGTTTCAAAAAGTTTAATCAATAGTTTTTTCTTGATCATTTCATTGATTGGTTATGCGGTTGTTGGAATGGTTTGTCGAACATCGCAAGCGGATCAATATTACGTGGCTGCACGAGAAGTCACTGCGCATTACAACGGCATGGCTACTGCAGCAGATTGGATGTCTGCTGCTTCCTTTATTGGCCTCACAGGTTTGCTTCTTGCCGACGGTTATGTGGGCGACGGACAAAAACCAGGTGGACTGGCCTATGTTTTAGGTTGGACGGGTGGTTTTTGTTTGTTGGGTTTGTTGTTCGCTGCAAAGCTCAATCAAACGCAGTCGATCACCATACCTGAAATGCTGGGTGTTCGTTTTGACAGTGCTATTGTTCGATGGATTGCCGCATGGGGTGCAATTTTGTGTTCTAGCGTTTATTTGGTGGCGCAAATTTACGGTATTGGTTTGGTTGCATCCTTGTTATCGGGCCTTACTTTTGAGTTGGGTGTTTTTCTTGCGCTAGGTGGTGTTTTGTTATGCTCTTTTTTGGGCGGTATGCGCGCCGTTACTTGGACGCAAGTGGTTCAATGCGTGGTTATTGTGTTTGCAATGTTGAGTATTGCAGTGGCTGTCTCTTGGCGCTCCCAAGGTCATCCTTTTGTACCCTTGGCAGCTGATCAAGCGATGCAAGAAATTAATGAACGAGTCGACTATTTAAAGACCAACTTGGGCGAAGTGACAACTCAACTTGCAATTAAAAATCGAATCGCCGTTTTGGATCAAAAAATACAATCACCCGATGCGGCGCATCAATTAGAGAAACAAGAAATTGGTCAAAAAATTGAAAAATTAAAAGCAGAGAACGGCCCTCTGCGTGATTTGCATCGATTTGAAATGAGCATTGCTTGGCGAGACTCAACGAGTGAGCGCCTAGTGGAGTCATGGAAAAAAGAGCGCGCAGAAATTTTGAATAATTTATCAAGACCCGTTGGGTTTCAAGCTTTTTTTGAAGCGGAAACTTCTGGCAAAGGTTTGATGAACACACTGGCCTTGGTGTTTTGTTTGATGACAGGCACGGCTGCATTGCCGCATTTATTAATTCGCTCGTTCACAGCCGTTTCTCCCACGCAGGCCAAACGATCGATTGTTTGGGCTTTGATGTTTGTGGTGATTGTTTATTTATCGGCCAGTGCATTGGCCGTCATGCTCAAAAATGCGGTGTTGTTTGAATTAATTGGATCATCCATGTTGCAGTTGCCCGAGTGGGCGGATCAACTCAAGATGAAAAAACTAGCGTTGTTGTCCATCACTGATTGGAATTTGGATGGCATTGTTCAAAGCGGTGATATCCGCTTTGGTAGTGATTATTTGGTGTTGGCGGCGCCTGAGATTCTTCATGTATCGCCAGTCTTCACAGGTTTGATCGCCGCTGGCGCACTCGCTGCCGCTCTGTCGACAGCCGATGGTTTGTTACTCACTATCTCTAATGCATTGGCGCATGATTTGTATTTTGAAACTTTTAGCGCTAGTGTGACCCCACTTCGACGTGTCATGCTGAGCAAAATATTGTTGATGGTCGTTGCTCTGGTTGCAGCTTGGGTCGCTACCAACCAACCTGTTGATATTTTATTTTGGGTCGCTTGCGCTTTTTCTTTGGCAGCCGCCACGTTTTTTCCGGTGATGTTGTTAGGCTTTCATTGGACGGGTGTTACGCGTTCTGGGGCGATTGCTGCGATGCTTGGCGGACTGGGTATTACTTTATATTACATTTTTGTTAATCAACCTTGGGTTCAAACCAAGTTGGGTTTAAGTTCAGATCAAACCCTTTGGTGGGGATTGGAGCCTATATGCGCTGGCATTTGGGGCGTTCCATCGGGGATTGTTCTGGGCGTTGTTGTGAGTCTGCTGACTCGAGCTAAAAAGGTTTTAAACCAGTTATAATGTTTGGTTTTCCCTTGCCACACTGCAACACGACGCTGCGGGTGGCTTTAATCCTCAAGGAGAGTCCATGCGTCACTACGAAATCATCCTGATGATCCATCCTGATCAAAGCGAACAGGTTCCCGCAATGCTCGAGCGCTACAAGAGCATGATTGTTGCCGGCGGCGGTGCAGTGCACCGTGTCGAAGACTGGGGTCGCCGTCAACTCGCTTACATGATCAACAAACTAGCCAAGGCCCATTACTTGTGCGTCAACATCGAAGCCAATCAGGCTGTGATGGCTGAACTCGAACATGCGTTCAAGTTCAATGACGCTGTATTGCGTCACCTCACCGTGTCAAAGAAAAAGGCCGATACAGGTCCTTCTTCCATGATGAAAACTGTGGAGCGCGAGGAAGCTCGCAAGGCTCAACAAGCCGAATTCCAAGCCTAATTTTGAGTGCCGCTTAAGGTATTCATCAACTCAGTTTTAACCCGATTCATAGGAGGCCCTCATGGCCACGTTCAAAAAATTTAACAAAGATAAGCGCCCCAAGCGCAACACGCAATCATTGCTTTTCAAACGCAAGCGCTTTTGTCGCTTCACAGTCACTGGTGTCGAAGAAATCGACTACAAAGACGTGGACACTTTGCGTGATTTCATTGCAGAAAATGGCAAGATTATTCCTGCTCGCTTAACTGGCACTCGTGCTATTTATCAGCGCCAACTCAATACCGCTATCAAGCGTGCGCGCTTTTTGGCTATGTTGCCTTACAGCGACCAGCACAAAATTTAAGGAGTCACACCATGCAAATTATTCTGCTCGATAAGGTTGTGAACCTTGGTAATTTAGGTGATATCGTTCGTGTTAAAGACGGATACGCTCGTAATTATCTCATTCCTGCTGGACGTGCACGTCGTGCCACAGAAACTGCGATTAAAGAGTTTGAAGCCAAACGCACCGAACTCGAAAAAATGGCAGCCGAAAAATTAGCTGTTGCAACCGCGCAAGGCGAAAAACTAAAAGGCACGATTGTCAAAATCACTCAAAAAGCGGGTGTGGATGGTCGCTTGTTTGGTTCGGTCACGACGTTTGATATTGCTGAAGAATTAGGTAAAATGGGCTTTGAAGTTGCAAAAGCAAATGTCCGCCTTACTTCTGGTCTCATCAAAACAGTGGGCGATGCAAAAATTCATGTGGTGTTACATACCGATATGATTATCGAAGTCACGGTTTCCGTGTATGGCGAAACAGCATAAATAGTGTGCGTTTTGCGATGGCCGCTCTTTGGAGCGGCTTTTTTTCGGCAAAGAATAAAAAAGACCGCATTTCCCCAAGCAATACAAGACTTATACACAGCATCATCCACAGACATGAGATGACAGAGAGCCATTTAACCGATAGCATAGTTGATATCTAAGGAAGTTCATGTCAGCAGTTTTATCCGATTCAGATTCACAGCATATTTTTGATCCGCAAGTTGCCAATTTGCGTATTCCTCCTCATTCATTAGAGGCGGAGGCCAGTGTGCTCGGCGGTTTGTTACTCGACAACACAGCTTGGGATCGTGTGGGTGATTTACTCAATGAAAATGATTTTTACCGTTACGAACATCGCCAAGTTTATGCAGCCATTTATGCATTGGTGAGCACTTCGCGTCCCGCAGACGTGATTACGGTTTATGAACATTTACAAAGTCAAGGTAAGACCGATGAGGTGGGTGGTCTGGCCTATCTCAACTCATTGGCTCAGTATGTGCCCAGTGCCAGCAATATTCGTCGCTATGGAGAAATTGTTCGTGAGCGCGCAATTCTCAGAAAATTGGTTTCCGTCAGCGACGATATCGCGACACAAGCCTTTAATACACAAGGCCGACAAGTCTCTCAAATTTTGGATGATGCCGAACAAAAAATCTTCAGCATTGGAGAAGAAGGCTCGCGCATGCGTCAAGGCTTTCATTCCATGGAAGACTTGGTCGTTGAGTTGCTCGACCGTGTGGAGGAGATGGCAAAAAATCCAAACGACATAACTGGCGTACCCACTGGTTTTTATGATTTCGATCGCATGACTTCGGGTTTGCAACCCGGTGATTTAATTGTTTTAGCCGCGCGTCCATCGATGGGTAAAACTGCATTAGCGATTAATATCGCAGAGCATGTCGCATTACAAGAAGGTTTGCCCGTTGCTGTGTTTTCAATGGAGATGGGTGCGTCTCAATTGGCAATTCGTATGGTCGGATCAATTGGGCGCATTGATCAAAGTCGATTGCGAACAGGAAAATTAAATGAAGATGAATGGCCTCGCTTGTCTGAAGCCATCGAAAAGCTGAGATCGGTTTCTTTATTTATTGATGAGACGGCGGGTTTAACAACGTCTGAGTTACGTGCCAATGCAAGACGCCTATCGCGTCGATGCGGTAAGCTGGGTTTGATTGTGGTTGATTACTTGCAATTGATGACGGGTAGCAGTGGAAGCGATGGTGAAAATCGCGCTACCGAATTGGGAGAAATCTCTCGCGGTTTAAAAATGCTAGCTAAAGAATTGCAGTGTCCTGTGATTGCATTGTCACAGCTCAATCGAGGTGTTGAACAACGTACTGATAAACGACCAATGATGAGTGACTTGCGTGAATCGGGCGCGATTGAGCAAGATGCCGATGTGATTATGTTTATTTACCGCGATGACTATTACAACAAAGACAGCAAAGAGCCAGGCGTTGCTGAAGTGATTATTGGTAAGCAAAGAAATGGACCCACGGGCACCGTCAAGCTCACATTCCTTAAGCCCATTACCAAATTTGAATCGATGGCTTCAAGCCACAGCGATTATTAATTAAAGCGCGTCGCTTGCAAAATCGGCTAAGCGCGAACGCTCACCTCTGGCCAAGGTGATATGTCCACCGTGAGGCCAACCTTTAAATTTATCCACTGCAAAGGTGAGCCCCGATGAGCCCTCGGTGAGATAGGGCGTATCGATTTGAGCTAAGTTACCCATACAAACAATTTTGGTTCCAGGACCTGCGCGTGTGATGAGCGTTTTCATTTGCTTAGGCGTTAAATTTTGAGCTTCATCGATGATGACGTATTTGTTCATGAATGTTCTGCCACGCATAAAGTTCATGCTCTTGACTTTGATGCGACTGCGAATTAATTCATTGGTTGCAGCGCGGCCCCATTCACCAGCGTTCGTATCGGTTTTGGCGAGCGCTTCGAGGTTGTCGTCAAGAGCGCCCATCCATGGGCCCATTTTTTCTTCTTCGGTGCCAGGTAAAAAACCAATGTCTTCGCCTACACTCACAGTGGCGCGTGTCATGATGATTTCTGTGTAGCGACGATCATCGAGCACTTGGGTGAGGCCCGACGCCAACGCCATGAGTGTTTTGCCTGAGCCTGCTGTGCCTGCGAGTGTGACAAAGTCAATGTCTGGGTCCATCAATAAATTGAGTGCAAAATTTTGTTCGCGATTGCGCGCAGTGACACCCCACACCGCATTTTTGATGTGGGTGTAATCTTTGAGTGTTTTGAGCGTTGCAGTTTTTCCGCGAATTTCTGTGACTCTTGCATAAAGAGAGGGCTCACCTGGCGCTTCAAAATAAACAAATTGGTTGATGAGCAATTCGGGAACGATGGGGCCGTTGATGCGATAAAAAGTATTGCTACCTGATTGCCAACTTTCAACAGCTTTTCCATTCTTGGACCAAAAATTGGAAGGTAGTGCTAACCATCCTGAATACAACAAGTCGCCGTCTTCAAGCGTTTTGTCGTTTTGGTAGTCTTCGGCAGCAAGTCCAAGTGCGCGTGCTTTGACGCGTATGTTGATGTCCTTCGAAACCAATACGACTTCGCGCGGTGAGTGTTGCGCTCGCAGCGCTTCAACGACACCTAAAATTTGATTATCTGCTTTGCCTTGTGGAAGACTGCTGGGTAAGTCAAAGTGCAAAGCTTGAGTTTGAAAAAAAAGTTTGCCAGAAACTTCAATGTGTCCTGTGCTATCAAGCTTTAAACCTTGGGTCATATCGGCATTGGCGATACCAGCCAATGCGTCGAGAGTTCGACTGGTTTGCCGCGCATTGCGTGCAACTTCTGTCATTCCCTTTTTGTTGTTGTCGAGCTCTTCAAGAACAATCATCGGCAAAAAAACGTCGTGCTCTTCGAAGCGAAATAAACACATGGGGTCGTGCATCAATACATTGGTATCGAGTACAAATAATTTAGCAGGACCTTTGTTTTTGAATTTAATTTTTTTGATTGATGCTGCGTTTGTTTTATGTGTAGCAATCGGTTCGCGGGGTGATTGCTCTAAAACCTCAACTTTTGCACCAGCCCCCGTTTGGGGTTCGAATAGCTCGAGAGAAGCAGGCGTCGATTTTTCTATGTCCGCATGACGGATTTCAGATTTACGGGGGGATTTTTGAGAGACTGTTAAGCCAATTGAATCTTTGTTTAACAGCATTGCACGATGGGTCGGGGCGGGTGGCAGAGGCATGTTGGATTGAAATGTAAAACGCTACCCTATCTCATGGATAAGAAAATGTTTGAAGAGGAGGGACTGCAAAACCGAAGCGTCAAACTGTTGTAACAGCCGCTTTTTTGATGGCCTTTACCGCTTTGAGCACTTCGTCTACATGCCCTGGGACTTTGAGGCCACGCCATTCTTGTTTGAGTAAGCCATCTGCACCAACTAAAAAAGTGCTTCTTTCGATGCCTTTTACTTTTTTGCCATACATGATCTTGTTTTTGACAACGCCAAACATGTGACACATTTTTTCTTCTGTATCCGCGATGAGTTCAAAGGGTAACTCTAATTTTTCTTTGAAAAGATCGTGGGACTTCATGTTGTCGCGGGATACGCCAAAAATAACGGCCCCTGCTTTGGTGAAATCTTTGAATTTATCTCTGAACTGCATGGCTTCAGTGGTGCATCCAGGCGTGTTGTCTTTGGGGTAAAAGTACAAAACCACTGGTTGACCGGAGTGCGAATGATTGGAAACTTTGACGCCATTGGTGGCATTTGCTTCGAACTCTGGGAGGGGTTTGTTTACAACGATAGCCATGTTCTATATATCCAGAAGTGACAGTGCAACCTGCGAATGAGGCAGCACAATTCACTATTTTATCTTGTTTTCATGTGAAATTTGATGGGGATGAACGAATCTGTAATTAAACCTTTGGTGTAACTTCAATCCATTGGATGGGTTGAGGTCAATTCAATTAACAGGGCTGCGGCCACGTTTCTTCCCTCACCAGCCAAAATGTTGTAGGTGCGGCATGCCGCCTGCGTGTCCATGGTTTCTAGCCCTATTTTTTGCTGCATCAAGGGCATTAACCATGAGCCTTGGACAAAACGGAGTTGTCGGCCGCTGCCAAAGATGATCAATTCCACCTCAAGATCAGCCAATTGTTTGAAGTGAAACTCGTTGAGCTGAGTAAAACTACCGCATTTCCAGTCGATGCGCTGACCTTGAGAGGTCAAAATCAAACTGTGAAATAGCTTTTCTCCATTGACAGCAACCCAGTCTGGGCCATATCCGGTGATGGAAGTTGATTCAAATTGATCGGGTTGTAGTTTCATAGAGAATTGAGCCCGCCTGAATCGGAAAAAGATGAATAATTATGGTCAAATTATAGTTCTTCGCCCTTAGCGAAGTCCTAGGGAGGGACTTTGAAAACAATCCACAAATCTACCAAACTTGATAACGTCTGTTATGACATACGAGGACCTGTTCTTGAGCGCGCCCATCAAATGGAAGAGGAGGGGCATAAAATCATCAAGCTCAACATCGGCAATTTGGCTGTGTTTGGCTTTGACGCACCTGAAGAAATTCAACAAGACATGATTCGTAATCTGCCCAACGCGGCAGGTTACTCCGATAGCAAAGGTATTTTTGCGGCGCGCAAAGCGGTGATGCATTACACACAACAGCAAGGCATTGCGGGTGTGGGCTTAGAAGATATTTATTTGGGCAATGGAGCAAGCGAGCTCATTGTGATGGCCACCAATGCCTTACTCAACGATGGCGATGAAATGTTAATCCCTGCGCCTGATTACCCATTGTGGACAGCGGCTGTTAGTTTATCGGGCGGGCATCCTGTGCATTACATGTGCGACGAGTCCAACGGATGGATGCCCAATCTAGACGATATTCGAAAAAAAGTCACCAGCAAAACCAAAGGCATTGTGGTGATCAATCCGAACAATCCAACGGGTGCTTTGTATTCAAATGAATTGTTGTTAGGTATTTTGGCTATTGCGCGTGAGCATGGTTTGGTGGTGTTTGCAGACGAGGTTTACGATAAAGTTTTGTATGACGGTGTTAAACACACGGCCATTGGTAGTTTGTCTAGCGATGTTTTAACGCTCACATTCAACTCTTTGTCCAAGAGTTACAGGTCGTGTGGCTATCGATCGGGATGGCTCATTGTTTCAGGCGATAAAAAACCTGCCAAAGATTACATCGTCGGTCTCAACATGTTGTCGTCCATGCGTTTGTGCGCCAATGTGCCAGGTCAAAGCGCGATTCAAACCGCATTGGGCGGCTATCAAAGTATTGATGATTTGGTCAAACCTGGTGGCAGGCTTTGCAGACAGCGCGATCTGGCTTATGAATTGATTATTCAAATACCAGGTGTCACATGTGTCAAGCCACAAGCCGCTTTATACATGTTTCCACGCTTAGATCCAAAAATTTATCCCATTAAAGACGATCAAGAATTCATCTACGAAATGTTGCAAGAAACCAAAGTATTGTTGGTTCAAGGAACGGGATTCAATTGGCACGCACCCGATCATTTCCGAATTGTGTTTTTACCCCATGAAGATGATTTGCGCATTGCTGTTGGGCGCATTGCAAAATTTTTAGAAACTTATAGAAAACTACACAACACATGAAACCCATACACGTTGGTTTACTAGGCATAGGAACGGTTGGTAGCGGCACGTTTGAAGTGCTCAAGCGCAATCAAGAAGAAATTAAAGGACGCGCTGGTCGAGGAATTGAAATCACCATGGTGGCCGATTTAGATACGGCACGCGCGCAAGCCATTGTGGGCGCTGGCGTGAAGGTGGTGAACGACGCGAAACTCGTGATTGCAAACCCTGATATCGATATCGTGATTGAACTAATTGGTGGATATGGCATTGCGCGTCAATTGGTGATTGCTGCTATTGAGGCCGGTAAGCATGTTGTCACCGCTAATAAGGCATTGATTGCTGTGCATGGCACCGAAATTTTTGAAGCCGCGCATCGCAAAGGCGTGATTGTTGCGTTTGAAGCGGCAGTTGCTGGTGGCATTCCTATCATCAAATCTTTGCGTGAAGGATTAACTGCTAATCGAATTCAATGGATCGCTGGCATCATCAATGGCACGACCAATTTTATTTTGTCAGAGATGCGCGACAAAGGCTTGGCGTTTGATGATGTACTCAAACAAGCGCAAGCTTTGGGTTATGCAGAAGCCGATCCTACTTTTGATATTGAAGGTGTTGATGCGGCGCACAAAGCCACCATCATGTCGGCAATTGCGTTTGGTATCAAAGTTCAGTTTGACAAAGCCTATGTCGAAGGCATCACGCGGCTTGAGTCACAAGATATTCGCTACGCAGAGCAAATGGGCTATCGCATCAAACTTTTGGGTATTGCCAAGCGTGTAGCAACGGGTGTTGAGTTGCGAGTCCATCCCTGTTTGGTTCCAGAAAAACGATTAATCGCAAATGTAGAAGGAGCGATGAATGCGGTGATGGTGCAAGCCGATGCGGTTGGCACCACTTTATATTATGGAAAAGGGGCGGGTAGTGAACCTACTGCAAGTGCTGTCATTGCAGACTTGGTTGATATCACGCGTTTGCATACGGCGGACCCCTTGCATCGTGTGCCGCATTTGGCGTTTCAGCCCGATGCCATGAGCGATGTACCTATACTGCCAATGGATAAGGTGGTCACCAGTTATTACTTGCGATTGCGCGTAGCCGATCAAGCTGGAGTGCTTGCCAAACTCACCGGAATTTTGGCTACATCCAATATTAGTATCGATGCCGTGTTGCAAAGGCCAGCTGGCGAAATACAAAATCAAACCGATCTCATTATTTTGACGCACGCTTGTGTGGAGTCAGCGATGAACACGGCTATTGCACAAATGCAGTTATTAACAACAGTCTTGGCACCCATTATTCGCATTCGAAAAGAAGAGCTCAACTGATGTTTTACTTGTCAACTCGCGGGCATCCCGATCGCCGTCATTTTTGTGAAATATTGTTAGAGGGCTTGGCACCCGATGGTGGTTTGTATATGCCCGATTCTTATCCTCAGATGGATACAGACGCTTTGCAAAATTTACGCCATCTTTACCAATCAAAAGGCTATGCTGCTTTGGCTTTTACGATTTTGTCTTTGTACATCGACGATATACCGCCAGAAGATTTAATGGTGATCTGTCAAAAAACATACACCTCAAAAGTGTTTGGCGATGACCGAATCGTGCCATTGCGTCCATTAGAAAATAATTTATATTTGCAGGCTTTGTCCAACGGCCCCACATTGGCTTTCAAAGACATGGCGATGCAATTGCTTGGTAACTTGTTCGAATACGAGTTGGATCGGCGTCAAGAAGAATTAAATATTTTGGGCGCAACGTCGGGAGACACGGGGAGTGCTGCTGAATACGCCATGCGTGGCAAAAAAGGCGTGCGGGTTTTTATGACGAGCCCACATGGGCGCATGAGTGCTTTTCAGCAAGCGCAAATGTTTAGCTTGCAAGACGACAATATTTTTAACATCGCCATCGAAGGTGTCTTTGATGACTGTCAAGACATTGTTAAAGCAGTCTCCAATGATTTGAATTTCAAACGTGAATTCAAAATTGGAACGATTAACTCTATTAACTGGGCTCGTTTATTGGCGCAGGTGGTGTATTACTTTGCGGGTTATTTTCAAGCCACAACCAGTAATGTGCAAAAGGTGAGTTTTACTGTGCCCAGTGGCAATTTTGGCAATGTGTGCGCGGGTCACGTGGCGCGCATGATGGGTTTGCCTATTGTTAGATTGGTGATTGCAACCAACGAAAACGATGTACTCGATGAATTCTTTAAAACTGGTATTTATCGCGTGAGAACTTCAAAAGATACGATTGAAACATCGAGTCCTTCAATGGATATTTCAAAAGCAAGTAATTTTGAACGTTTCATTTTTGATTTATTGGGTCGAGACTCACAACAAACCAAAAAGTTTTTTACGGAAGATCTCAATACCCAAGGTCAATTCAGCCTTCATGCCGATTCGCGCTTTTCACACTGCATCACTCGCTATGGATTTGTAAGCGGCAATAGCACTCATGCAAATCGCATTGAGACCATACGCGATACCTACCAACGGTTCAATCAGATCATCGATCCGCACACGGCCGACGGATTCAAGGTGGCTCGAGAGCAACTACAAACCAGTATTCCAATGATAGTTTTGGAAACCGCGTTGCCGATTAAATTTGCAAGCACTATTGAAGAAGCTTTGAGCTTCCAACCCGATCGTCCGTCTCAATTTGAGGGCATTGAAGCGTTGCCTAAAAAAGTCAAAGTTATGCCTGCGAATGCTCAACTTGTTAAAGACTTTATTAAAACCACGTGTCAAACCCAATTGGAAAAACAATGACTGCAGACTCAAAAATGAAGGTGGTCGGTTTTTCTGGCTACTCCAATTCGGGCAAAACAACTTTGATTGAAAGCTTGATTCCTGCGATCAAGTTACGTGGGCAACGCGTATCAGTGATTAAACATGCGCATCAAGGTTTTGATATTGATCATGAGGGTAAAGACAGTTGGAGGCACCGAGAGGCAGGTGCTTTTGAAGTGTTGCTTGTCTCAAGCCAACGAATGGTATTGCAACGCGAATTTGAGCAACAAGCACAACTCACTGTGCATCACGCATTGGCTGATATTTATAACGGCGTTGATTGGGTGTTGGTTGAAGGATTCAAGGAAAGCGATTTACTCAAAATTGAAGTGTGGCGCCAAGCCACGCAACGCGAGCCTCGCTATATGGAAGATGATTTCATTGTGGCAATTGCCAAGGATGAATCCCAATTGCCGCATGAAACACTCAGGCCAGTTTTTGATATGACCGATGTGGAATCCATCGCACAATGGTTGATGGACAACGAAGATCGATTTCACTACAGAGAGCCCTTTTGAGTACGCGTCCTCCATTACTCAGTTTGGATGAGGCTTTGCCTTTGTTGTTGGAGCGCGCTTTGCCTTTGCATGCGATTGAATCCCTTTCAACATTTGATGCTCATGCAAGGGTGCTGGCGCAAGATCTTATTTCGCAATTACAAGTCCCGCCTTTGGATAGCTCGTCGATGGACGGTTACGCCGTTCGATGCGCCGATGTGAAACAAGCGGGTGCGGTTCTTCAAGTGACACAACGCATTCCAGCGGGCTCGCAAGGAACTCCATTGCATGAAGGTCAAGCTGCGCGAATTTTTACGGGTGCCCCGATTCCCTCAGGTGCAGACGCGGTGGTGATGCAAGAAGATGTCAAAGATTTGGGTGATGGCCAAGTTGCCATCAATATCGTTCCACAAAAAAATCAATTGATTCGAAAAAGTGGTGAAGACATACAGCATGACGCGCTTGTTTTAAAAAAAGGAAGGCGTTTAACACCTGCTGATTTGGGACTGGCCGCGAGTTTGGGCTTGGCTCAATTGCAAGTTGCCAAGCCTGTTCGCGTTGCTTTGCTTTCAACGGGCAATGAATTGGTGACGCCCGGTGATATTGCGCCCGATCAAATGCTGCCTGGAGCTATTTACAATTCAAATCGATTTTTTTTAAAAATATTATTAGAAAAAACTGGTTGTGTCGTCACCGATTTAGGCATTGTTCCTGATCAACTCGAAGCAACAAAAAAGAATTTGCTTGAGGCGTCGCGCAATCATGATTTGATTTTGACCAGTGGTGGTGTGTCTGTTGGTGAAGAGGATCACATCAAGCCTGCAGTCACCGCATTGGGTGAGTTGCATTTGTGGTCATTGGCAATCAAGCCTGGTAAGCCATTTGCGATGGGTCATATCAATAATGAATCCACACAAGCGCATTTCATGGGGTTACCAGGCAATCCTGTTTCTAGCTTCATCACTTTTTTATTGTTAGTTAGGCCCTTTTTGCTCAAGTTACAAGGGGCGAGCTATGTATTGCCACTGTCGCTTCCATTGCGTGCAGATTTTGATTGGTTACGTCCCGATCGACGAAGAGAATTTTTGCGAGTCAAAATCAATGCAGCGAGAGGTTTGGATTTGTTTGAGAATCAAAGCTCTGGCGTTTTAACGTCGGTGAGTTGGGCCGATGGTGTGATCGATGTGCCTGCAGGGCATGCGATTCACAAAGGCGATAGCGTTTCTTTTATTTCATTTGCGCATTGGCACCTATGAAAATCACCGTTCGTTATTTTGCATCGATTCGTGAAGCCTTGGATTTCGGTAGCGAAGTTATTGAGACCGATGCAACTAACGTTTCTGAGTTGCGCGAGCAGTTGATGTTGCGCTCACCCTTGCATGCTCAAGCATTGGCCATCGATCGTGTGATTCGCGTTGCAGTTAATCAAAACCTGGTGAATATGGATCATCCCATTGAACCAGCGAGCGAGGTGGCATTTTTTCCGCCTGTCACAGGCGGTTGACGATGTGTTATTCGGTTGTCATTCAAGAAAAAGATTTTGACGTCAGCCAAGAGATGGCTTTACTGCGCGCGCTAGATCGCGGTGTAGGTGCGATTTGTTCTTTTGTAGGAACTGTTCGTGATCGCAATGAAGGCGCGCAAGTATCAAGCATGGAACTTGAGCACTATCCGGGTATGACAGAAAAATCCATCGAAGCCATGATTGAATCTGCATTCAAGCGATTCGATATCTTGGGCGCACGCGTGATTCATCGCGTGGGATTACTTCAACCACTTGATCAAATTGTTTTGGTATTGGTGACCTCTGCCCATCGGGGTCAAAGCTTTCAAGCTTGCGAGTATTTAATGGATTACCTCAAAACTCAAGCGCCCTTTTGGAAAAAAGAAATAGCCCCCTCGGGCGCGCGTTGGGTTGACGCACGGGTGAGTGATGATCAGGCCTTGGAAAGATGGGGTATCGTCAGTCAAAACAGCTAATTGACCGCGTAAATACCATCTGCCTTGACTTGGATCAAGCGGTCAACCTGTGCTGGGTATCTTGAAATAGCTTAATTCGTCCTCAGGTTAAGTACAACTATATTTCGAAGAGGCATTTCATGCGGCTCGACAAACTCACAACCAAATTTCAAGAAGCGCTATCGGACGCCCAAACGTTGGCGCTGGGGGCTGATCATGCGTATATCGAGCCCGCACATTTGTTGGTTGCGATGCTCAGGCAAGAAGATGGTCCCAAATCGCTATTAGAGCGTGCAGGTGCCAATGTGCAGGGCATGCTTATGACGGGCGAAGCTGCAATCGCTAAATTTCCAAAAGTGCAAAGTCAAGAACAAGTGCAAGTAGGGCGTGATTTGGTGGGTTTGATGCAAGGCGCAGAAAAAGAAGCGCTCAAACGCGGCGATCAATTTGTTGCCAGTGAATTGATATTGCTTGCGATGTGCGATAACAAATCCGATGCCGGCAAATTGGTACGTGACCACGGACTTAATCGCAAATCATTAGAAGCTGCAATCACTGCTATTCGTGGCGGACAAAAAATGAATTCTGCCGAAAGTGAAGGTCAACGGGAATCGCTTAAAAAGTATTGCGTTGATTTAACCGAGCGCGCACGCATGGGCAAACTCGATCCTGTGATTGGACGCGATGATGAAATTCGTCGTGCGATTCAAGTCTTGCAAAGACGCACAAAAAACAATCCTGTACTCATTGGTGAACCCGGTGTTGGCAAGACAGCAATTGTTGAAGGTTTGGCGCAACGTATTGTGTCGGGCGAAGTGCCCGAGTCGCTCAAAGGAAAACGTGTCTTGTCGCTCGACATGGCGGCATTACTAGCTGGTGCAAAATTCAGAGGTGAATTTGAAGAGCGACTCAAAACCGTTCTGAGTGAATTGGCTAAAGATGAAGGCCAAACCATTGTCTTTATCGATGAATTACATACCATGGTGGGTGCTGGCAAAGCAGAAGGTGCGATGGATGCGGGCAATATGCTCAAACCTGCATTGGCGCGCGGTGAATTGCATTGTGTTGGTGCAACCACTCTTGATGAATACCGCAAGTACATTGAAAAAGACGCTGCACTCGAGCGTCGTTTTCAAAAAATCATTGTGGGCGAACCATCGGTTGAAGCCACCATCGCTATTTTGCGTGGCTTGCAAGAAAAATACGAAGTGCACCATGGTGTAGAGATTACCGATCCTGCCATTGTGGCAGCTGCTGAGTTATCGCACCGCTATATCACCGATCGTTTTTTGCCCGATAAGGCAATTGATTTGATCGACGAGGCTGCAGCCAAAATTAAAATTGAAATCGATTCAAAGCCTGAAGTGATGGATAAATTGGATCGCCGTATTATTCAACTCAAAATCGAGCGCGAAGCGGTACGTAAAGAAAAAGACGAGTCTTCTCAAAAACGCATGGCTTTGATTGAAGAAGAAATAGTCAAACTCACCAAAGAATATTCAGATCTTGAAGATATTTGGAAATCAGAAAAAGCCTCTGCTCAAGGCGGCGCGCAAATTAAAGAAGAAATTGATCGTTTGCGTTTTCAAATGGAAGAGCTCAAGCGCAAAGGTGATTTCAACCGAGTGGCAGAGTTGCAGTACGGACGCATTCCTGAGTTAGAAAAAAAACTCAAAGAAGCCAATGCCAAAGAATTGGGTGAGCACGCCAACCACCAACCGCGGTTGTTGCGAACTCAAGTGGGCGCAGAAGAAATTGCAGAAGTGGTGTCACGTGCCACGGGCATCCCCTTGTCTAAATTGTTACAAGGTGAGCGCGAAAAATTATTGCAAATGGAAGATAAATTGCATCAGCGCGTCGTCGGTCAAGACGAAGCGATTACTGCGGTTGCAAACGCCATTCGTCGCTCGCGTGCGGGCTTGAGCGATCCCAATCGCCCCACAGGCTCATTTTTATTTTTAGGCCCCACAGGCGTTGGCAAAACAGAATTGTGCAAAGCATTGGCGGCATTTTTATTTGACACCGAAGAGCACATGATCCGAATCGACATGAGTGAATTCATGGAAAAACATTCGGTGAGCAAAATGATTGGCGCGCCTCCTGGATATGTCGGTTATGACGAAGGTGGTTATCTAACTGAAGCAGTGCGTCGCAAACCTTATAGCGTGATCTTGCTCGATGAAATTGAAAAAGCACATCCCGATGTGTTTAACATTTTGTTACAAGTGTTGGATGATGGACGACTCACCGATGGTCAAGGTCGAACGGTTGATTTTAAAAATACGGTGATTGTGATGACTTCCAATGTGGGCTCACCAATTATTCAAGGTATGCTTGGGCGAGACACCAGCGAAATCAAAGATGCAGTATGGGATGAACTCAAAACACATTTCAGACCCGAATTTTTAAATCGAATCGATGAAACGGTTGTATTTCATGCATTGGATGCGCAACATATTGAGAGCATTGCAGACATTCAATTGGGTATTTTGATTGAGCGTTTGGCGCACATGGATTTATCCATGGAAGTTTCAAAAGCTGCTTTGGCCGAATTGGCCAAGGTAGGCTTTGATCCTATTTTTGGTGCCAGACCTCTGAAGCGAGCCATTCAGCAACGAATCGAAAATCCGCTGTCTAAATTACTCTTAGAAGGCAAATTTGGTCCCAAAGACACCATTGCTGTCTCGGTTGATCCAATTCGTGCGCCTGGAGAATTCACGTTTGCACTAAAAGATGGATAATTCCATGAATGAACACAACTGTTTTCAACGAAAAAATGGATTTGCGCAAAGATGTGCAAACCATCAGCGTGGTTTGCTTGGCGCATGCCACCTCTCATTTTGCACAATTGCTCCTGCCGTTGATGTTTCCTCTCTTTATCAAAGTATTCGGATTTAATTACGCACAACTTGGTTTTTTAATGACCGTGTTTTTTGTGGTCTCTGGTATCGGTCAAACATCGTCGGGTTTTATTGTTGATAAATTAGGCCCTTTACCTGTGATGATCGCCAGTGTTGCGATCATGATGTTGGGATGTTTTTGGGCCTCGATTGCCAATAGTTATACAGACTTGGTTGGCGTCGCCGCACTGTTGGGATTGGGTAATAGCTCTTTTCATCCCGTTGATTTCACCATTTTGAATCACCGAATATCCAACAAGCGTTTAGGTTATGCCTTCAGTGCGCATGGACTAACGGGTTATTTGGGTTGGACGGTCGCATCCTTATTTATGGTGGCGATGACGAGCGCATTTGGTTGGCACGTTGCATACGCTGGTGCTGGTGTTTTGTATTTGCTCACCTTGTGTATGGTTGTTGTGTATCGCGATTTACTTTACACCGATGCGCACAAAACACCACGCACCGCATTACAAGGCGTGGGATTTGATTTTTTACGGTTTCCTGTGGTGTGGTGGTGCTTTGGATTTTTTATGTTCTCCACCATCACTCTTGCAGTGGTGCAAACTTTTTCTGTTTCTATTTTGCAAGCCGTTCATTTGGTGAGTTTTGAATCCGCTAATTTCACGCTCACCGCTTATTTGGTTTGCGCCGCTGCAGGTATGTTTTTAGGTGGATTTGTTTCGGCAAAATTTAATCAATACAGCGAAAAAGTAGTTGCGATTTGCATGAGTGTTGGCGCATTGATGTTGTTGTTGTGCGCAACGGGATGGCTTGGGGGTATTGGCACCATGATTGTGTTGGCATCAACGGGACTTGCTTTAGGAATTGGCGGGCCGTCGCGCGATATGCTGATTAAAAAAGCAACGCCCCAAGGTGCAACAGGACGTGTTTATGGTATGGTTTACTCAGGCCTTGATGTAGGCTTTGCCGTGTCGCCCGTGATCTTTGGCATGTTCATGGACAAAGGAATGTTTTATGCACCCTTGGTGGGTGCGGCCATGGCATTGGGCGTTGGCGTATTGATGGCGCTCAAAGTGGGCACTCAAATCGAATCGGATCGCGTTTAATTTTTAATTGTTGAAAGAGTTGTGATGAGTAAACAAGCCGCAGGTCATTTATTGGTTGAATGCTTGGTTGAGCAAGGCGTTACCCATGCTTTTGGTGTGCCAGGTGAAAGCTACTTGGGTGTGCTCGATGGTTTTTATGCATACCGAGACAAGATTCAATTCATCATCACAAGACAAGAGGGCGGTGCAGCTTTCATGGCCGAGGCCGCAGGAAAATTAACGGGTAGACCCGGTATTTGTTTTGTGACGCGCGGTCCTGGTGCGACCAACGCTTCAATTGGTGTGCATGCTGCGTTTCAAGACAGCACGCCGATGATTTTATTTGTGGGCGATGTCGGTAGTGATTTTCGCGATCGCGAAGCCTTTCAAGAAATGGACTACAACACCTTTTTTGGACCCAATACTAAAGGAATGGCCAAACGTGTGGAACGCATTGATGATCCCGAACGCATTCCTGAATACATGGCGCGTGCATTTGCAACAGCGATGAATGGCCGCCCTGGGCCCGTCGTGTTGGTCTTGCCAGAAGATATGCTGACTGAGATGGTTTCTGCCAGACCCACAACACGAGTAGAGCCTGTTCAAGCTTGGAGCGATCCTGGTGCCTTGCGTCAAATGCGTGAAATGTTGATGCAAGCTCAAAAACCTTTTGTGATTGCAGGTGGCGGCGGTTGGACGCCTCAAAGCGCGCAGGCCCTTCAACGATTTGCAGAAAATTGGAAATTGCCTGTGGGCAATGCATTTCGTTTTCAAGACACGTTTGACAACCACCACCCCTTGTATGCCGGAGATGTGGGTATCGGGCTCAATCCAAAACTTGCGCAACGCATCAAAGAAAGTGATTTGATTATTGCTATTGGTCCGCGATTAGGCGAGATGACAACAGGCGGCTACACATTGATGGAGGCCCCTCGCAGTCAACAAAAACTCATTCACATTCATTCGAGTGCAGAAGAGCTCAATCGTGTTTTTCAAGCAGATTTGGCTATCTTAAGCACCATGAATGCCGCGGCGAGATCACTCGAAGTTTTGAGCGCACCTGTTTCGGTTGTGTGGGAATCATGGAGCTCGCAAGCGCATACAGATTATTTGGGTAATCAAGTGCCACAACAGTTGCCAGGTGAAATAGACATGGCGGCCATTATTAAAACCATTAATCGATTGTTGCCCGATGATGCGGTGCTGACCAACGGCGCAGGAAATTTTGCCAGTTGGGTCCATCGGTTCCATCAGCACCATGGACTTGCTAAGGGATTTAAAACTCAACTCGCGCCGACAGTCGGCTCCATGGGCTATGGTGTTCCAGCAGGTATCGCTGCAAATATATTAACGGGTCGAACTGTTTTTACGATTGCAGGTGACGGCGATTTTTTGATGAATGGCCAAGAGTTGGCTACAGCTGTTCAATTTGGCGCAAAAACCATTATTGTTTTGTTGAATAACGGGATGTATGGCACTATTCGCATGCATCAAGAAAAATATTATCCTGAGCATGTAAGCGGTTCAGATTTAAAAAATCCTGATTTTGTTGCCCTAGCAAAAGCGTATGGCTATGCAGGTACTCGTATCACAAAAACGCGAGAGTTTGAAAATTTTTTTAAAGAAGCATTAAAGCGAAGTGAAGGTACTTTAATTGAAGTGATGTTAAATCCAGAAGTGATTACGACACGCGGAACATTGAGCGCAATTAGAGAATTAGCAAAAAAATGATTTGATAAGTTGTATTGTTATTTTTTAATAAACTGAACTGTGTAATCAGTATTTCTCACTAAGGGTTTGTATTTAATGCAAATTAACCTTTGGGTACAAATTAAATGGAATCAAGTAATATTAATCGACTCCATACGATTTCGAATAATTCAATTCATCAACAAGTAGACGAAAGAACCGATCGAAATAAGCGAAGTTCAAATATCCATTAAAAAAATAACGCTAACAGCGTTAAACTTTTTATAGAAAAAATATTTAGCGAGAACTTTGATAAAAAGGTTAAGAGGACTGGTTGCGAAAGCGTGATTATTGGGTATATATTAAAAATTGTTTACCAAGTGGCCCCTCAGATGATGTTGATATGCTTACTTGATAAAAATTTACCTAGTTTATTGATTTACTCAATTAATCTAGCCGCTTCACCATTAAGATCAACTCAATTCATTACGCATGAAGTGCTACAAACTCAAATTAGACGATCCAGCGTTGAAAAAAATAGCGATAAATTCATCTCATCAAAGAATAGTGAGAATGGAGCATGTAATACTTCAATAATCAATGATATTGCGGCTTGTGCATTTGATCCTATTGAGTATTTTATTCAGTCTACTATTGTGACTGTAGTAGAAATTTTCATACTAAATCCTTCAGTCGATGCGTTAAATAAGGTGATTGATAATAACTTTTCTAAAAAATTAGGATTTTATATTGAAATATTTATGAGAATTTGGGCTTTGTCTTTGGTGTTAAGTTATTTTAAAAATAAATAAATGATGGGAACGCTTGTGATGGCAGAGGTGATAAATAACGATCTATAAATTATTTGTTGTTATACAAATGAAGAGGAAAATATTAAAATTTTTGGAAAGTCTGAAATAAAAAAATCTCGGAACTATTTATATTGAATTGACGTTCATCGATGCGCTGGGAAAAAGCCCTCATTTGATTTTTTACGATTCCAGCTTTAAATATAGCGTGCCGTTAACGCGTTAACGAATGAAAATTGAGTGCTGGTTCCTATTTATAAAAATGCGATCAGGTGTGAAAACAGGTTGGGTAAAAATAATTTCAAATTTGGAGATAAAAATAGCATTGCTCGAGTATTCGGAAAGGGTGTGTCATGCTTAATTTTAATGGCGGATCTTGGTATGGTGTAAGGTGCTATTTTTGAGTCTAGTGCAAAACATAATAGTCAGGACTAGGTTAAGAATCTTCTTTCTTTTCTTCTTGTTCCTTTAGTTAATTATTTCATTTACCAAACCTTGATTCTTGCTGGAGAAGCTAACGACGATGATTCGTTATTACAAAAAGCATCACAGTTTTTGCTATTTTCTAATTGCTGGACTTACGACGATGCTAAAAAAAATTAATACGTCAAAAAAGAAAACTGAACCATATAATGAAAAAGGTTTCCCAAGTTTAAAACATATGTTGACTAAAAATTTCAAAAACTCTGGAAGTCTTGATGAAATAAAAAAGCGTATTGCTGAAGCCACATTAATCGTTTCCGATCTTCAAGAAAATAATCTGCATTATTTTGAAAATGAAAATTTATCAAAGCTGAAACAGCGTATTAAAGATCTTTTTGTAACTAACACGAATGCAGATGCGGGTTAAGGCAATCAACTTCCGTTAACTAAGAGCGATCTTATATAATTTACAATCGCAGCGGAGCGCAACAATAACGAAGTGGTCGAGCGCTATTGTTTATAAAACGACACAATACCACTCGCAACCTTTTAAAGCATCGGCAACTCCAACTAATTTAGTATCAAGTGAAATATGTTGCGACCAAGACTCCAAGGCTTTATCCTTGGAGTTATTTTTTTCGCTCAAATGTGCGGCAACCACCAAATTTAGTTTTTCATGATCGAGTTTTGCTAAGAGTTGTGCGGATGCGGTGTTGGACAAATGTCCCAATGGGCCAGCGATTCGTTGTTTTAAAAAATAGGGATATTGCGATTGACTGAGCATCTCTTCGTCGTGATTGGCTTCTAGCAAAAGAGCGTTGCAATTTTTTAGTGATTCAATCACGTGTGAACTGGCGTGGCCCAAGTCGGTAAGTATGCCTAATCGTGCATCTCCATCGGTGCAAGTCAGTTGAAGTGGTTCTCGAGCATCGTGCGGTACCGTAAATGGTGTGATACATAAATCACCTATAGCAATGGTTTCATGATCGCGAGCCATGTTGCATTGTTCGGGGGGCAGGCCCCATTGCAATGCAGAACTCGCCATCCAAGTGCCATGACTCATCCAAACTGCGGCGTTTGTTTTTTTTGCTAAAGACTTGGCATGGCCTATGTGATCGCTGTGCTCGTGGGTGATAAAAATGGCTTGTATTTGAGTGGCTTCTAAACCCGCAAGGGCTAATCGTTGATCCAGATCTCTGGGGCGAATGCCGCAATCAATCAATACATAAGTTTTTTGCAAGCCCGATGAGGCTTCAATCAAAGTGGCATTTCCAGCGCTACCACTTCCCAAATTTTTAAATCTCAGCACGTTTTATTTCAAATCATCAACAATGAGTTGTGCGATTTTTTTGGTGGCCGTTGATACGTCGGGTTGACCTGATGCATTGAGAATTTGAATTTTGCTGACTGAGCCTTCGCTTTCAATCTTGAGACGGTATTGAATAGGACCAGTGGGTGCCTTGGATCGAGTAAACAGTTTCTTAAAAAAGCCAGGTTCTGAATTGGGATCGACTGCTTCAACGTAACGCACAAAAAACAAACCTTGTTTACGATCGCGATCTTCTACAGTAAAGCCAGAACGATCGAGCGTGACACCCAGTCTGCGCCATGCCACATCAAAGCCTTGCTTGTATTCAATCGTGGTTTGAGTGGTGCTGTTACTCAAACTGGCCAATAGTGTAATGGTGGTAGGTGCAAGTGCTACTTCAGCTTGCTGCTGCGTAGTACCGAGCTTGACCATTAATCGTTTTAAAAATTCATCTTCTAATGACGGATCGCTAGGCCGTGGTTGCCAAATGGTGCTGGTTTTGTTATTATCTTTGTACACCTCAGCCATACCGCGATGGGTGATAGAAACTTCAATTGTGTTGGTGCCCGTTGTTTCAACACGCGTTCTAAATTTATCTCGCTCACCTGTTGAATACAAAGAATCGAGTACTTTGCCAAGCGTTCTTCTAATAAGATCTTGGGGGAGTTTGGCGCGGTTTTCGGCCCACTCGGTTTCTAATGTTCCCATAGATTGGTTGTCAACGATGACAACAAAACCATTTTCTTCCCAAAAGGGTTTGAGAAGCGGCCACACTTTTTCGGGTGATCGCTCGATGGTGAGCCAGCGTGAAGTTCCTAGTCGTTCAAGTTTGATGTCACCGACTGTATGGGGTGCAATAGTGTTTTGCGGTGTTTGGTTTGGATTGTTTGCATTGGCTGCATTTGGTATGACATAGCGAGCACTGGGTGCTAATTTACTTAAATCGGGTGGAACATCTAATGGAGTTTTTTTGACATCGCCTTGCGTTTGATAATTGGGTTTGCGGTCGCCACTAATGCTTGAGCATCCCGAAATAAATACAAGGATGAATACTATAAATAAAGAACGATGAAGTGCGAACAATTGTTTTCCTTGATGAATTAAATAAGTCCAGAAGTTTTGAGCGCTTGTTCCAAAATAGGCTCGTAACTCGAAGACATGGGCGTGAGAGGAAGTCTGAGCGTGGGGCCACACAAACCCATGTGTGCCATGGCCCATTTGAGTGGAATTGGGTTGGCTTCAACGAATAAATTTTTGTGCACGGGCATGAGTTTAAATTGAATGCGCATTGCTGTTTGAATATCGCCTTGGATAGCGGCCTTGCAAAGTTCGTGCATTTGTTGGGGTGCAATGTTGGCAGTAACACTGACATTGCCTTTGCCACCGCAAAGCATGAGAGCAACTGCGGTTGGATCGTCACCCGAGTAAACAGCAAAATGCGAAGGCACATCTCGAATCAACCATTGTGCGCGCTCAATATTGCCAGTGGCTTCCTTGATGCCCACAATACCTTTGACTTGTGTCAAACGCAAAACCGTGTCGTGCTGGAGATCGGCAACCGTGCGCCCTGGTACGTTGTACAAAATCATGGGGAAATCAACGGCTTTTGCAATGGCAGAAAAATGTTGAAATAAACCTTCTTGAGTGGGTTTGTTGTAATAGGGAGCCACTTGTAGTTGATAGTCTGCGCCTACTTTTTTTGCAAACTGCGCCAACTCAATGGCCTCTGCAGTTGAATTGGCGCCACATCCAGCCATGATGGGAACACGTTTGGCAGACTGCTCAACGGCAACGCGAATAATTTCACAATGCTCTTGAACACTGACTGTGGGCGACTCGCCTGTGGTGCCAACCACGCAAATGCAATCCGTCCCTTTTGCAATATGCCAGTCGATGAGTTTTCTGAGCGTTGAATAGTCAACGCTGGTGTCTGGAAGAAGAGGAGTGGCCAAGGCCACGATACTGCCGGTCAGTTGTGTCATCTGCTTATTCCTACAAGGGTAACGTATTCTAACGGCTCAGACTGAATGATTGGATGGTCTGATGAGGGGTGGGGGTAATTGCCACAATTCTTTGAATCATGCGTTTGGGATGGTCAAGAAATCCATTTTGGTATGCAACCACGTGTAAATCCTTGCAGACACTAAGTAATTCACCGTCTTGGAGTAAAAAATCAGGTCGAGATGGTTTGCCAAATGTTTCATTTCCTGCTGAAAAAGTTTCGTAGATTAAAACGCTGCCCATTTTGAGGCTTGACAAAATATGCGGCCATAAGGGTCGCCATAAATAATGAGTGACCACTATGGCGTCAAAACTTTGGTTTGAAAATGGCCAAACATTGTTTTCTAAATCATGACACAGGGTTTGACAGTAAGTTGTTAATTCTTTTAAAGCGTTAGCGTCTTTATCAACAGCTGTTAGCTTAAAGCCCTGAGATGACAACCATTTTGTGTGCCTGCCATAACCGCAGGCCAAATCTAAAACATCACTGCCGGGTGGAATTAAATGCGCATATTGCTGAACCCAAAGCGAAGGCGCTTCTTGCCCATGTTGAATCGAATGCTGCAACATGTCAAGGTTTGTGTTTGATGGAGGCAATCGCCATTCGATCGATCCAACTGGGCGCAATGAGTTTGATCCATTGACCCAATTTGCCTTTGGTTGTCATGACAACTTGGCGTTTTCTTCGCATGGTGGCTTGCACAATGAGTCGCGCGCATTCTTCAACGGGCATGGCATTTTTGGATATATGCCTGTTTGACGAGTCGACTTCGCCTTGTGCATTGAGACGATGAACTCGCATTTGGGTATCGACAAAACCAGGGTAAGCAATGGTGACACACACACCACTGTCAATGAGTTCAGTGCGTAACGATTCAAAAAAACCAGTCATGGCAAATTTACTACTGCAATAGGCGGTAAGTCCTGGTAGTCCAACCAACCCAGCCAATGAAGCAACGGCAACGATACGACCTTGACTGGCTAAGAGGTGAGGGAGTGCGGCGTGTGTGCACCACACGCTCCCCCAATGATTAACGCGCATGATGTAATCGTATAAATTGAGTTTTTGCGATTCAACTTCTTGCAAGAATGCCTGCGCCGAAATTCCAGCATTATTGATGAGAATATCAATGCCACCAAAATTTTTGACCGTGGTTTCTATTAATTGAATGCATTGAGATTGTTCAGATACATCAACAGGCAATATTAAAGTGCGAGCACCAACGGCAGCGCATTGGGATGCAACTGTTTGTAACTTGGCAACATCGCGCGCGGCCAATACCAAAACGGCTTTGACACCATAACGGTCTGCCATTTGACGAGCTATTTCTGCACCGATTCCATCGGAGGCGCCAGTGATAACAATGGTGGTCATTTTAAAAACAAACCCATAGTTGATTGGTGAGATGAACGATGAATTCAGGTTGAAGATACAAACTAAAAACACACAACAATGCACCCATCAAAATGAGGGTATGAGTGAGTGTTTGAAGTTTTGATCGAAACATGAATTAGGCCGTTGCAAGACGTTGAATGGGGGACTCTTTTACTGGCAAATTGACGAGTCCAGAAAAAATACCCAATGCAATACAAATTTGCCACACGATGGTATAACTTTCTGTCAGATCAAATAAATATCCTCCAAGCCACACACCCGAAAAACTGCCTAATTGATGGCTGAGAAAAACGAAACCTGAAAGCATTGCCATATGTGAGATGCCAAAAATTGAAGCGACCACTGCATTGGTGGGTGGAACAGTTGAGAGCCATAAAACTCCCATAAACGCAGAAAAAATATAAACCGTGAGAGGACTTAAAGGTACTGAAATAAACCAAAAAATAACAATCGCACGTGAAAAATAAATGAACGAGAGAATTTTATTTTTAGGTATTGTTTGACCAAGCAAGCCAGAACAATAGGTTCCAAAAATGTTAAATAGACCAATCAAAGCCAATGAAGTGCTGGCCACATGAGGTTCTAAGCCTTGGTCTTTGAGGTAACTCGGCATATGCACGCCAATAAATACCACTTGAAAACCACAAACAAAATAACCCAATGTGAGTAACTGAAAACTGCGATAGGAAAACGCTTCGTGAAGCGCTTGCAAAATACTTTGTTGTCGACGCAGGGGTGTACCGTTTTCAAATTGTTTTTCACGCAAACCAAATGCAAGTGGAATAACTAGTGTTGCAAGGCATGCCAGAGTTACCAAAGCTTGTTGCCATCCGAAGTGATTGATGAGCCAGCCTTCTACGGGAACCATTAAAAATTGACCGAATGAACCTGCAGCGGCCGCAAAGCCCATGGCCCATGAACGATTGTCTGGAGAAATATTACGTCCGATAAGGCCATAGATGACCGCATAAGTGGTGCCTGCTTGCGCCAAACCGATGATGAGGCCTGCGCTAGCAGTGAGTTGTTCGGGAGAAGATGAATAGGCCATTCCAAAAAGGCCTAATATATATAAGAGAGCGCAAAACAAAATGACGCGAAAAGCACCGAATCGATCGGACAACATGCCCGAAAAAATGCCACCAACGCCCCATGCGATATTTTGAATGGCCATGGCAAATGCAAAGTCTTCGCGGCCCCAGCTTTGCGCCTGCGTCATTGGCAATAACCAAAGGCCAAAACCATGACGAACACCCATGGACAGAGTGAGAATGAGTGCGCCGCATATGAGGATTTGCCACATGGGCAAGTTGGGGCTTGATTGGGGGGGATTTACTTGTGTCATAACCATAAATGTAAGGGTTTATAGAGTTTTAGAGCAGGCTTGGGTAATAAATCACCAAAAGACTGTGTTTTTATACAGTATAGTTATTGAGTTTTGACTACAATCTTGCCCCATGGCCACACAACAACCCAAATATTCAGAAAGCTCCATTCGCGTCCTCAAAGGTCTCGAGCCTGTCAAACAACGTCCGGGCATGTACACCCGTACCGACAACCCCTTGCATATTATTCAAGAGGTGATCGACAACGCCGCTGACGAATCATTGGCGGGATATGGCAAAAAAATTGCTGTTCAATTACACACCGATGGTTCTGTCACCATTGAAGACGATGGTCGAGGCATTCCATTTGGTATGCACCCCGAGGAAAAAGCGCCCGTCATCGAATTGGTGTTTACGCGTCTTCATGCAGGTGGCAAATTCGACAAAGGCAGTGGTGGCGCATATAGTTTTTCGGGTGGATTGCACGGTGTGGGTGTGAGCGTTACCAATGCTTTATCCAAACGAATGGAAGTCACCTCGTTTCGCGATGGGCAAGCGGCGTATTTGGTTTTTGAAGGTGGTGATGTTGTTCAAAAACTCAAAATACGTTCTATCGCCAGTGGCGAGCGCAAGCAAGGCACAGTCGTTCGCGCCTGGCCCGATGGCAAATACTTCGAAACATCCAATCTCCCTATCGCAGAACTCACCCATCTTTTGCGTAGCAAAGCGGTTTTAATGCCTGGTGTGAGCGTCTCGCTCATCATTGATAAAACAAAAGACACGCAATCCTGGTTATACAAAGGTGGTTTGCGCGATTACTTAATGCAGACATTGCCCGCCGACCCATACATTCCATTGTTTGAAGGTGAAGGTTACGCAGACAGTACTCATGAAAGTTTTGCAGAGGGTGAGGGTGCGCAGTGGTGTTTGGCATTCACCGAAGAGGGACAACCTGTTCGCGAAAGTTTTGTCAATCTCATTCCTACCAGTGCAGGTGGTACACACGAAAGCGGTTTGCGCGATGGTTTATTCAATGCAGTCAAAACTTTTATTGATCTTCATTCATTGCTACCCAAAGGCGTTAAGTTATTACCCGAGGATGTTTTTGCACGGTCAAGTTTTGTTCTCAGCACAAAAGTTTTAGATCCACAGTTTCAAGGGCAAATCAAAGAACGTCTCAATTCCAGAGACGCTGTTCGTTTGGTGTCTAGTTTTGTTAGGCCTTCGTTAGATTTATGGCTCAATCAACATGTTGCTGATGGCAAAAAACTTGCAGAGTTGGTGATTCGTGCCGCACAAGCGCGTCAAAAAGCAGGTCAAAAAGTTGAAAAAAGAAAAGGTTCGGGTGTTGCCGTGCTGCCTGGCAAACTCACCGATTGTGAAAGTAAAGATTTAGCCAATAACGAAATCTTTTTGGTCGAGGGCGACAGTGCAGGCGGCAGTGCCAAGATGGGGCGCAATAAAGAAAGCCAAGCCATATTACCCTTGCGCGGAAAAGTTCTCAACACATGGGAGGTTGAACGCGATCGTTTGTTTGCCAACAACGAAGTGCATGATATTGCGGTGGCCATTGGTGTTGATCCACACGGCCCAAGCGAAGAACCCGACCTCAGTGGATTGCGCTATGGCAAGGTATGTATTTTGAGTGATGCTGATGTTGATGGCTCACACATTCAAGTGTTGTTGCTCACCTTGTTTTTCAAACACTTTCCCAAACTCATCGAAACAGGACATGTGTTTGTTGCACGTCCACCTTTATTCAGAGTGGACGCGCCTGCGCGTGGCAAAAAACCAGCCACCAAAATGTACGCACTCGATGACGGAGAACTCACCGCCATTCTCGACAAACTCAGAAAAGATGGTGTGCGCGAAAACGCGTGGAGCATCAGTCGATTCAAGGGCTTGGGCGAAATGAACGCCGAGCAATTATGGGAAACTACACTCAATCCCGATACGCGTCGATTGCTTCCTGTGCAATTGGGCGTTCTCGATTTTCAACAAACCGAAGCTCGCATCACTCAGCTCATGGGCAAGGGTGAAGCGGCCGCGCGTCGTGAACTCATGGAGTTACACGGTGACAGCATAGAAATTGATATTTAAAAATCATGTCTGACAATCTCACTCTCAATTTCAACGCATCCGAATCTGATGATGGCATCGCTTTGGGGCATTACGCGCAACGTGCTTATCTCGAATACGCATTAAGTGTTGTAAAAGGTCGCGCATTACCCGACATTTGCGATGGACAAAAACCTGTTCAACGCAGAATTTTGTATGCTATGTCGCGCATGGGTTTGGGTTTTTCGGGCAATACAGGTGCCAAGCCAGTCAAAAGTGCGCGCGTAGTCGGCGATGTATTGGGACGTTTTCATCCGCACAGCGATCAAGCCGCTTACGACGCATTGGTGCGTATGGCACAAGGTTTTTCTCAGCGTTATCCGCTTATCGATGGGCAAGGAAATTTTGGTAGTCGGGATGGTGATGGTGCGGCCGCTATGCGTTACACCGAAGCGCGCTTGTCCAAAATCACCACATTGTTATTAGATGAAATTGACGAAGGAACCGTTGACTTTCAACCCAATTATGATGGATCAACACAAGAACCGCGTCAACTTCCCGCGCGTCTTCCATTTGTATTGCTAAATGGCGCTAGTGGTATTGCAGTGGGTATGGCTACAGAAATGCCCAGTCACAATTTACGTGAAGTAGCAGACGCTTGTATTGCGCTAATCAAAAATCCAAAACTCACGCAACAAGAACTTTCACAACTCATACCAGGCCCTGATTTTCCTGGTGGCAGTCAAATCATCAGCACCGATACCGAAATTGCAGACGCCTATGCATCAGGGCGCGGTTCAATCAAATGTCGTGCGCTTTGGGTTATCGAAGATTTAGCCAGAGGTCAGTGGCAATTGGTCGTCAATGAATTGCCACCTGGTGTTTCCACACAAAAAGTTTTAGAAGAAATAGAAGAAATCACTAACCCCAAAGTCAAGGCTGGCAAAAAAACAATTTCACAAGAACAATCACAACTTAAAGCCACCATGTTGGCTGTGTTAGATGTTGTGCGCGACGAGTCTTCCAAAGACGCACCTGTTCGTTTGGTGTTTGAACCCAAAACCCGAACCATCGAACAGCAAGAATTAATCACCAGTTTGCTGGCGCATACCAGTCTGGAGTCTTCATCGTCTATCAACCTCACGGCCGTGGGTTTGGATGGCAGGCCCGTTCAAAAAAATCTTCGTCTTATCTTAGAAGAGTGGGTTTCATTTCGTCAAACCACTATTCAACGCCGCTCTCAAAATCGCCTCGAAAAAGTACTCGATCGCATTCATATCTTAGAAGGCCGACAACTGGTATTGCTCAATATTGATGAGGTCATTAAAATTATTCGCAATAGTGATGAGCCCAAATCAGCGTTGATGACGCGATTCAAACTCAGCGAACGTCAAGCCGAAGACATTCTCGAAATTCGATTGCGTCAACTCGCACGACTTGAAGCCATCAAAATTGAGCAAGAGCTTAAAGAGTTGCGCATTGACCAAAAAAATCTAGAAGAAATTTTGGCCAGCCCTGCAGTTTTACGTCGACTGATGATCAAAGAAATTGAAGCCGACGCCAAACAATTTGCAGATCCTCGCCGTACATTGATTCAAGCAGAAAAAAAAGCAGTGGCAGAAATCAAAGTGTTGGACGAACCCGTCACAGTTGTTATTTCACAAAAAGGTTGGGTGCGTGCCAGAAGCGCGCATGGTCATGACGCCACGTCATTTGCATTCAAAGCAGGCGATGGTTTGTACGACACTTTCGAATGTCGAACGGTTGATACGCTCATTGTGATGGGTAGCAATGGTCGTGTTTACTCGGTGCCTATTGCGAGTTTGCCCGGTGCCAGAGGTGACGGTCAACCCATCACCACGCTCATTGATTTAGAAGTCAACACACAGGTCATGCATTTTTTGGCTGGTCCATCGTCTGCATCTTGGTTGCTATCCAATACAGGTGGATATGGTTTTATTGCCACCACAGACAACATGGTGTCACGAAACAAGGCGGGCAAATCATTCATGACTATTTCGGCCGATGAAACCGTATGCAGACCTTCTATGGTCAGCGGTGGAAACGGTTCAATGCCCAAACCCACGTCAACCCATGTTGCTTGTACGTCAACGCAAGGCAGAATTTTAAGTTTTGATATTACAGAACTCAAGGCCATGGGAAAAGGTGGTCGTGGTTTGATGTTGATTGATATCGATTCCAAAGATTCATTGGCGGGTGCTGCGGCTTACACGCGAAGAATTAAAATTTTGGGTGTGGGCAGAGGTGGCAAAGAACGCGATGAAACGCTAGAAATCAGAAGCCTCAACAACATCAAATCTTCAAGAGCCAAAAAAGGCAAAGTCGCAGATTTGGGTTTCAAGCCCACCGATGTCGTGGGTCTTGAATAAATACAAATCGCAGTTAATTTAACTCAGCAATCAATTCAATTTCTACACAAGAGCCAAACGGAAGTTGAACCACGCCAAACGCACTGCGTGCGTGTTTGCCTGCGTCGCCAAATATATCACTCAATAATTTAGAACAACCATTGGTGACTAAATGGTGTTCAGTAAAAGTGGGGCTTGAATTCACCAAGCTCATCACTTTCACAATTCTTTTAATTCGCGCTAAGTCAAGTGTTGCGGCTTGCAATGTGCCCATCAAATCAATGGCGATGGCGCGAGCTGCGAGTTGTCCCTCTGCCGTGTTCATGTTGGTGCCAAGTTGTCCAACCCAGGGTTTGCCATCTTTTTTGGCGATGTGACCACTTACAAAAATTAAATTACCTGTTTGGACAAATGGCACGTACGCGGCGGCAGGAATAGCCAAAGGGGGCAAGGTAATTTGCAGTGCTTGAAGTTTGCTTTGGATGGACATAGTAAGACTCACAAAAATTGTAATTCTAAGTCCATACCCAAACCGGCTTTTAGCTCAACAAATATCCCAAATCAACTCAAGTTATCGCCTCCAGTGCCGATTAGAAAGGGTCTTTACTTGTATACACTCGTGCCATGTCTATCAAACTCGTGATCTATGCACTCTTAGCTTGTACTTTTTATGGTGCGACGCCTGCATGTGCGGAATGGAGTGAACTTCTCAAGGAGGAAGAAGCGACCTATTTTTATGACAAAGAGGCGATCAAAGCCGTGCACGTTACACGTTTTGCTTGGACCTTGATCGATTTACCCAAAGCGGCCAAAAGCCCATTTGGCGACAACTACCAATCCGCGATGTCTAGATTTCGGGTGCATTGCAAGCTCGATACATTTTCAAAAGTGGCCGAGAGTTTGTTTGAAAAACCTCTCGGCAAAGGCAAAGAAACGGTCGTCTTCGATGAAATGGATATCCATGTTCGAATTCGTGACTTTGCAATTCGACCCGGTACGTATATTGCGGCACTAAAAAAACAAATTTGCGATAGCACTGGTTAAGCACTTCTGCATCTAAATTTCCCCGTTCGATTCGCTCATCGATTCATGAGCGTCATTCAGCAGGGGGTTTTTATTGGTTAATTCAATTTGGATAACGCCACTGTGTGTGTCTTGGGTGTTAGGCGCGGAATTGCAACTTCAGCAATCGAGTTTGTGGGCATTAGAGATTGACTGGTTGTTTTTTGGTGTCGCAAGTATAGTTTTTATTTTTTCATTGCGATTTTTTAAAAATATATTGAAAACCATACTTACCTGTATCACCATGATGTTAATTTCGATTGCGCTAATTAATTTATGCTCATATTTTTATTTAAAAACGGCACTTGAACCGACTATCGAATGCGTTGATGTAATGGTGCAAGGTATGGTGACACACATACCGAAAAAAATGAAAACGGCGTGCGATTTATATTTCAAGTAGAAAAACGTGGCGTATTGATGATGCGCAATCGATTGAAATTCCACCCTTGATATTAATCAGTTGATATCAATCGTAAACTATTCGCGTGGGTGACTACTTCTACTCAATCTATCTCCTGCTCTAATCTTGTAGATAATGCAAATAATGGTAACAATACAAAAATTCAAATAATTTTGAGGCAATGTTTACAGAATTAGGTATAACTGACTTTGATAAATTGAAATTAGTTACTAAAATTTTTGGCTTTGAATTTGAAGAAAATAATCAAGAAAAAATTAATGAATCCCGTAAGATGATAAATACTAAAGTCGTTACAAAAAAGCAGTTGCAAACACTACGCTTCAAGCTTTTGGGTCGTTATTTTCTAGTCAATTTAATGTGGCTGAGCCACAGGTTACATCTACATGGGTTGAATTAATCAATGAATGGCTTAAAAACCCACATGTAGTTAAAACTCAAGATATTTTTGTACCTTATCTTAAAAATAAACATCCAAACGGAACTTTTATTACTCCTCAGATATCATCTAAAAGTAATAATTAATCTAAACCACCAACTCCTCCCCAGGATTTGATACCCGTTTATTGATATGGCCCAAGGCTTGTTCTACTTGATCGATCAAGATCAAGCATAAGTCGCCTTTTCCTAATTTGCTTAACGCCATATCAATCGCTGAAAATTCACCTCTGATTTCTTCTATTTTTTTGGTGCGTTTTGCGCCTTTTAATCCATCTCTGAGTAACGCCAATACTTCTCCGTCTTCTCTGCCGCGTTGGCAATCGTCTTGATACAGAACCACGTCATCGAACGCTTCGCCGATGATGCGTGACTGTTCTCTGATGTCTTCATCGCGTCGATCGCCCGCACCACTGATAACAACACTGCGTCGTTGTGCAGGCATGTTTTCAACGGCTTGTACCAATGCTTTGATGGCGTCGGGGTTGTGTCCGTAGTCGGCAATCACGGTGGCGCCTTTGTATTCAAAAACATTAAAGCGCCCTGGTACGGCTTGCGCGTCGCTGATAAATGTGGCGAGTCCTGCGCAAATCGAGTCCCATGAAATACCAACAGCCCATGCGGCGGCAATCGCGGCCATTGCGTTTTCTATTTGAAATCCAATCGCGCCACCCAAGGTAACGGGTATCGCTGACAGTGGAATGCGCACTTGCATTTTTCCTTGCATCGCCACCACTTGATCTTCTTCGACAAACACCACGCGTTTGCCTTGTGCGCGGTGCGTTGCAATCACGGGGTGATGCGAGTCCAATGCAAAAAATGTCACTTGACCAGGGCAGTGCGCGGCCATTGCAACCACAATCGGGTCGGCTGCATTAAGAACACCCATGCCGTTTTTGGAAACGTTTTGAACAATGACGCGTTTGAGGACGGCTAAATCTTCAACCGTAGAAATATAGTTGAGCCCTAAGTGATCGCCTTTGCCAATGTTGGTAACGACAGCCACAGAGCATCGATCAAATGCAAGTCCTTCGCGCAACATGCCGCCTCGTGCGGTTTCTAATACGGCGGCGTCAACGTCGGGATGCATCAATACACTGCGCGCACTGAGTGGTCCGCTGCAGTCACCGCTATCGATTTGTCTTTCTTGAATATACACACCGTCGGTGTTGGTCATGCCCACGCGCATACCACTGGTACGCAACAAATGCGCGGTTAAACGCACTGTGGTTGTTTTTCCGTTGGTTCCTGTAACTGCAATCACTGGAACGCGTGCATCGTCCCCATCGGGAAACATGGCTTGTATGACGGCTTCACCGACATTGCGTCCTTTGCCAAAAGAGGGGCTGAGATGCATGCGAAGACCAGGAGCTGCGTTGACTTCAACAATGCCGCCCGATTGCTCTTCGAGTGGCCGCAAAATACTTTCGCACACCACATCAACGCCACAAATATCCAAGCCCACCATTTGTGCTGCCATGATGGCGTTGGCAGCTACATCGGGATGCACGTCGTCGGTGACGTCGGTGGCTGTACCGCCTGTAGAGAGATTGGCGTTGTTGCGCAAAATCACGCGCGTACCTTTGGCAGCAACGCTCTCTGCTGTGTAGCCTTGTTCCTTGAGTCGATTGATGGCGACTTCATCAAAACGAATTTTGGTGAGCGATGTGGCGTGACCATCACCACGCCTTGGATCTGCGTTGACTTTGTCAACGAGTTGTCTAATGGTCAGTTTGCCGTCGCCAACAACAAGTGGAGGTTCGCGACGTGATGCCGCTACTAATTTGTCGCCTACTACTAACAATCGGTAGTCGCTTCCTGGGAGGTAACGCTCGACCATGATGTCGTTACGAAATTGCAATGCATTGTTGAATGCTCCGATGACGTCTTCTTTGGTTTTGAGATTGACGGCAACGCCTTTACCTTGATTGCCATCGCGTGGTTTGACAACAACAGGCAAACCGATGTCTTGTGCGGCACGCCATGCGTCTTCTGCGTCTTCGACGGGTCTTCCCATGGGCACGGGTACGCCTGCGGCATTGAGTAATTTTTTGGTGAGTTCTTTGTCTTGCGCGATGGATTCTGCAATCGCACTGCTTGAATCAATTTCTGCGGCTTGAATGCGTCGTTGTTTGCGACCCCATCCAAATTGCACCATACTGCCTTCGGTTAATCTTCGAAATGGAATGCCTCTGTTGATCGCTGCATCAACTATTGATGCAGTGGAGGGACCGAGGCGAATTTCTTCGTCAAGTTGACGCAGGTTTTGTAATGCAGAGTCAATGTCAAAGTGGCCTGAGTTGGCTGCGGCTTCGCACAATTGAATGGCCAATTGCATGGCGAGTTTGCCAACCTGTTCTACGCTGTATTCAACGACCACTTGAAACAAACCTTGTTCTTGTGTGGCGGTGGTGCGACTGAATGTGACCGTGCATCCTGCTTCAATTTGCAAATGCAAGGTGGATGATTCGATGGCGTGCGCCATGGTGGTGTGGCTTTTGCCGTCACCCGTGCGCATAGGGCCTACACCTGGAAAGAGGTGGCGCAAACGAGATTCGAACGCAGAGGTGAGTTTTAATTGTTCGGGTGTTTGACAACGCACCATGGCTTCGAAGGCGGTGTGTCGTGTCCAAAGATTAGGACCTCTGAGGGCTCTGATGCGTGTGACTTCCATTAAGCATTCATCCTTGCAACTTGTTGGGCAACATCATCGGGTGTTTTGCCAAAATTTTTGAGACCTGCGCGTATGAGTAGCGGTGCGATGTCAAGTGCCCACGCGCTTGCAACAGCAGCGAGTAGTGTGGGCAGCTGAATGTTTTCTTTTTGGAGCAATTGTGCAATCGGTTCCATGTTGAGATGAAACAAAAGTGTTTCTTGATCGCCACGCGCCAAGGTGACGTGATTGTCTCTGAAATAAACTGTGCGCTTACCGCTGAGTTGATGTTTTTTGAGAACAGGATGGTTGGCATCGACCGAATAAAAAATAACTTCGCCATCGCACAAATCGGCCAACTCAACCACTTGCAGGTCTTGTGCATGCAAAATGGCCGCGCCTTGTGGCAATACCAAATCAACTTGACTGCGCACCACGTTGCGAACTCCTTCAGGCGTGTGCACGTCGTGAATATCTAATCCTTGTGGGGTTGGCATATCAGTAACAACGCCGATGTGGCATCGATCGTAAGGTAGGCCATCATCTAATATATCCAAAGCGCTGGTTTCAAAAACAGCAGCATCAATTGCGCGATTGATGAGCAGTCGCTCTGCAATATCAAAACGTCGGGCGTCTTGTGTGCTAGTTTGTCGTTGATTCATATACAAACCATCTTGACAGGCCAAGCCTGTGCGATGACCGTTGAGATGCATCAACCATGCAATGAGATGACACAACAAACTGCTCTGTTGTGTGCCAATGACGCCAATCACAGGTATGCGTCCGTTTTGTTTGGGGTCAAACAAATGATCGGCGATGGCTTTGCCCACAGGGCGCACGTTGCCACTGGCGGGCTTGAGGTGCATGAGTAAACCAGGACCTGCATTGACTTCGACGATGGCGCCGCCCTGTTCTTGCAAGGGCTTTGAAATATCTTGTGCAACCAAATCGATGCCTGCGATATCTAAACCGATGATTCGAGCTGCTAATGCAACGACGTGTGCAACTTCAGGATGCACTTGATCGGTGACGTCGTGACTCATGTTGCCATTGCGTTGAACAATAACGACTCTGTCTTTTTCTGGAATGCAATGAGCTTGCAAACCTTGTCTTTGTAATTCGAGCACAGCGTGTTGATGTTCGCTTAAGCGAATGGTGTCGAGTGGAAAATCTTCTTCTTCGCCACGACGAGGGTCGGAGTTGATTTGTGTTTCGATGAGTTGCTCAACTGTAGAGACACCATCGCCCGTAATAGTTGCTGTTTCGCCTTTGGCAGCTGCGACCACACGATTGCCCACTACCAACAAACGATGTTCGTCGCCACGAATGTATCGTTCAACCATGACTTCTGAGCCTTCGTTGATTGCTACGTGATAGGCCGCTTCAATATCGGTTTGTGAGTTGAGATCGAGTGCAACTCCACGTCCGTGATTGCCATCGATGGGTTTGACGACAACGGGCAGACCAATGTCTTGAGCGGCTTGCCATGCATCGTTTGCGCTATGAACGATTTTACCTTGCGGAATAGGAACACCACATTGACTGAGTAATTGTTTGGTGAGGTCTTTGTCGCTAGAAATAGTTTCTGAAATGGCGCTGGTGCGATCGGTTTCTGCTGTCCATATGCGTCGTTGTTTGGCGCCGTATCCGAGTTGCACCAAGTTGCCTTCGGTGAGTCTGATAAATGGAATGCCTCTGTCGGTGGCGGCGTCCACAATGCACGCGGTGCTCGGGCCCAAACACATGCGGTCGACCATAGCTTTAAATTGCGCAACTGTAGAAGCTAAATCGTAAGCTGTGTTGTTGATGGTGGCCATGACGATAGCGCGCGCTTTTTGCAAAGCCGCAATGCCAATTTCTTTTTGACGCGTGCGAATCACAACTTTGTAAACACCGCGCCCGGATGTTTCGCGTGCTTTTCCAAAACCAACTTGCATGCCTGCTAAGTTTTGTAATTCGATGGCCACATGTTCCATGATATGACCAGGCCATGTACCTTCTTGTAATCGTTTTAAAAATCCGCCGCGCTCGCCAATGCCGCATCGGTGTTCGACCAAGCCTGGTAGCAAGGTATGGAGTCGATCATAAAAACCTGCGATGGTGTTGGATGGATGGTTTTCAAGTTCGCCAATATCAACCCAAGCTTCAACCACAGGACGGTAGGTCCAGATGTTGGGGCCACGCAGGTAGCACATGCGTAGAATTTGAATGTCTTGAAATGCCATGGAGTTAATAAAAATGGTGAAAAGGGTTAGAGGGCTTCTCAGTGGGGACTACAATTGCGTTTTGGCTGTTCATCGATGAAGGTGTTTCAGTCTGTCTCATGTGAGGCTGTTGACTTTTTATTAGGTGACCCCATTAAAAAGAATGAATTTGAATTACGAAACCGATTACGCCGATGCGTCTTTGCCCTTAATGTGGCGCAGAGGTTTTGCATCTCAAGACCCCTCCAACCTTAACGCTTTGGCGTGGTTAGAGGTTGACCTTGATGCGCAACTGCATTTCAACAAAGGCATTCTGATTTTGACATCTTCGGGCGTGTGGTCCTGCGAGGCGGGGCAAGACCCCCAATCGGCCTGGTCGCATTGGCCAATCACACCCGATATGCGCTTGGATTTGAGCGACTACGCGGGCGTTGGCACATTGGCACTTTTTAATGCAGATCAACGACTGGCCAGTTGGCGATTTACATTAGGGCGCAATTTACGCGCAATTCAATTTCAAGAAATATTTGTTCAACAACTCGCTCAGCATTCGGGTCTTGAAAAAAAATCGCGCCCAGTAAATTTACGTTGTCCGCAATGCAAAGCACTTTTGGAGCGTGCGGGCGATGAATGCAAAACCTGTCAGCAAGAATTGTCTGAGTCCGTGTCGACTTGGGTGTTGTTTCGTTTGTGGCGATTTGCAAAACCCTATCAATCGCAATTGATCTGGGGATTTTTATTAACGCTGGCGTCCACCGCCGCAACCTTGGTGCCGCCTTATCTCACCATGCCGCTCATGGATGACGTATTGATTCCGTTTCAAAACGGTCAGCACATCGACATCATGGTGGTGACTTGGTATTTGGTGGCATTGTTTGCCTCTGCTTTGGTTGCGTGGGGCTTGGGTTGGATTCGCACCTATATATTGGCCTTGGTGTCTGAGCGAATTGGTGCCGATTTGCGCACCACCGCGTATGAGCATTTGATGTTTTTGTCGCTCGAATATTTTGGTGGACGACGCACAGGTGATTTACTCAATCGAATTGGATCTGAAACCGATCGCTTGTGTTTGTTTTTATCCTTGCACTTGCTAGAGTTTGCAACCGATGTGTTGATGATTGTCATGACGGCAGCCATTTTATTTTCTATCGATCCTTGGTTGGCAACCGCCACTTTGTTGCCATTGCCTTTTATTGGTTGGTTGATTCATGTGGTGCGCGATCGATTGCGTACGGGTTTTGAAAAAATTGATCGAACATGGTCTGAAATCACCAATGTGTTGTCCGACACGATTCCTGGTATTCGCGTCGTCAAAGCATTTGCGCAAGAAAAAAGAGAAGCCGCGCGTTTTCGTGAAGCCAATCAACACAACTTAGCCGTTAACGATCGCATTAATTTTTTATGGTCTTTGTTTTCTCCCACGGTAACACTGCTCACTGAAGTTGGGTTGTTGGTGGTTTGGGCGTTTGGTATTTGGCAAGTTGCTAATCACAAAATCACAGTGGGCGTGCTCACCGCATTTTTGGCTTATATCGGACGGTTTTATACGCGCCTCGATTCCATGAGTCGCATTGTGTCATTTACACAAAAAGCGGCGGCGGGTGCAAAACGAATTTTTGAAATTTTGGATCATGTGAGTAGCGTTCCAGAACCCGTTCGTCCGATCGCTTTAAAACACGTTCAAGGACGTATTCAAATCAAGGACGCTGGTTTTCGATACGGTAACCGCACGGTGATTCGTGGACTCAATCTCAATATTGCGCCTGGGGAGATGATTGGCTTGGTGGGGCAGAGCGGTTCTGGCAAAAGTACATTAGTCAATTTAATTTGCCGCTTTTACGATCTATCTGAAGGCTCTATTTTGTTAGACGGTTTGGATATTCGAGATTTGGCGCTCACAGATTTCCGAGGTCACATTGGTTTGGTATTGCAAGAGCCATTTTTATTTTTTGGAACGATTGCAGACAATATTGCTTACGGCAAACCGCAGGCGACGCGTGAAGAAGTCGTTGCTGCTGCCAGGGCAGCCCATGCTCACGAATTTATTTTACGCTTGCCGCAAGGCTACGACTCATTGGTGGGTGAGCGGGGTCAAGGTTTGTCGGGTGGTGAGAGGCAACGCATTTCGATTGCACGTGCTTTATTAATTGACCCACGTATTTTGATCATGGATGAAGCCACGTCTTCTGTGGATTCTGAAACCGAACAAGAAATTCAACGAGCCTTAGATAATTTGGTCAAAGGCAGAACTACGATTGCGATTGCGCATCGACTCTCGACATTGCAACGCGCCGATCGCTTGGTGGTGATGGAGCAAGGTGAAATGGTGGAAGAGGGTACGCACGATTCGCTGATGCAAAAGCAGAGCGCATATTTTCGTTTGTACGAAGCGCAAGCGCGTCAAGCACAAGAAGATCAACAAGCGATGCAAGTGAAGGTTCATCGGGAGGCAGAGCTGTGAATTTTTCATTAAACATCGACGCTTGGGGTGTGTGGCATTTTCGTGATTCATCGGGTGATTTGCACGATCGCGTGGTAGTTGTGCGTGCGTTTCCTATTGGCGCTCCGCATCAATGCATTTCGATTCTTAATTCGGAAGGGCGAGAGTTGTTGTGGTTCGATGATTTAGCAACGCTGTCGCAAGAACAAAAAGATTCAGTTTTGCAAGCAGTGACACAACGCGAGTTTATGCCTGAGATTGAAAAACTCAACGCAGTGAGTAGTTTTGTTGCGCCTTGCACTTGGTTTGTTAAAACCAATCGGGGTGAGGCTGAGTTTTTATTAAAGGGCGAGGAAGATATTCGCAGGCTCAGTAGTCAAACTTTGATTGTGGTCGATGCGCATGGCGTTCAGTTTTTAATTCGTGAGTTACCCTCGATGGACAGACACAGTCGCAAACTACTCGATCGATTTTTATAAACGATTAACGCGCACTAGCGCAATTTTTGTAGACGTCTAAATCGGCGCGATACACCTGGGTTTTGACTTGCATTAAACCCAATACCGAGTGAAACAAATGGTCATGCGTTATTTTTTGATCTTTGTCGGCGTTGAGGCATTCGCGAGTGAGGCCTCGTTGATTTTCAAACGATGGTGATAGCCAAGTAATCCATGGCACGTGAATTTGTACATCAGGCGCAATGGCGTAGGGTAGTCCGTGTAAATAAAGTTTGTTTTCTCCTAAAGATTCACCATGGTCGGAGACATACAACATGACGGTGGGTTGAACTGCCGATTTTTTTTTAAGATATGAAATCACTTGCGACAAAAAATAATCCGTGTAGACCAATGTGTTGTCGTAGGCATTGACGATTTCTGCTTGCGAACATCTGGAGAGAATTTCTGTGCTGCATTCAGGCAAGAATTTTTTGAATGCTTTGGGCGAACGTTTGTAATAGGCGGGGCCATGACTTCCCATTTGATGCATCACCACAACGACGCCTTTTTGCACGCGCTCTGAGGGGAGTTTTTTGATTTGGTCGGGCAATTGCTTGATCATGATTTCATCGAAGCATTCGTCGTCTTTGCACAGTGTCGGATCTTTTAAATTCGATGTTTCAAATTGATGGATGTTGCCGCATTGACCTTTACAACCCGATTGATTGTCGATCCATAAAACTGCGTAGCCCGCACGTTGCAACACATCCAAAAAATTTTCAGTGTCGTAGGGACGTTTTTCAAAATGCGCACGTCCCCAATTGGAAAACATACAAGGCACAGAGCTGGCGGTGCTGGTACCGCATGAACGTGCTTGGGTAAAACTAACGATGCTTTCTTGAGAAAGCATGGGATTGGTATTTTTGTTGTAGCTATTAATAGAAAAATTTGGGCTTCGAGCCGTTTCGCCCAACACCAAAATAAAAAGCGGTGGTGCGTGCTCAGGGGACGCGTCGATTACGGCGTCGAGTCCTAAAGCTTGTACGGTTTCATCGCGTTTAAGTGGTTGCGTGTAGGCGTTGGTTAATCCATAAATGGTATTGAGTGGATTAATGAGAAATCGCAACTTGGTTTGATTGCGCATCAAAGAAATAAATTCTTGTGAATTGACTAAAACAGAACCCATTGCAACCGCAATCCCTAAAACCAAGAGCAATCCGTTTTGTATTACGGCGCGTTTGGTGCGCGGATAAAGAACAGGTGTTGACCACATCCAAAATAAAATTGGGCCACATAAAACGGTAACACTTAGCGCCATTCGCCAATTGATTTGATCGCTCATTTCTTTGGCGTCAGTTTGCATCACATTAACAATCATGTGAGTGTCGATATAGATGCCGTATTGCAACATGTAGTAGGTGCTAAGACTGGCGACAACGATCAATACGCTGATAATGGGTTTGAGTGTCCATCGCCATACCCAAATACCCAGTAGCGATGTGATCGCACCTGCGATCATAATGGCGATGAGGATTGAGCTCCACACTCCGTGCCATCCTTCAAGTTGCGGTAGTTTGAAGAGGGCCTGCCACCAAGGTAAATTACAAACCGTGGCAAGCCATAGGCTTGACACAATAACTACGGCAACGGGTGAACGAGCTTTAAATCGCATGCCAATATTGTCTATCAACATTTGGCATTTTTAACAAATGAAAAGCCTTAATTGAAGAAACTTTTTAATTTATCTGCCCAGCCCTGCTCATTGGGTGAGTGCTTATCACCGCCTTTTTTGAGCGACTCATCGAGATCTTTGAGTAATTTGCGTTGATACTCGGTGAGTTTTACGGGTGTTTCAATGGTGATGTGGCAATATAAATCGCCTGGAAAACTGGAGCGAACACCTTTGATGCCTTTGCCGCGCAATCGAAATTGCTTGCCTGTTTGTGTGCCTTCTGGAATATCAATAGCTGCTTCGCCCTGTAATGTGGGCACGTTGATTTCTCCACCCAATGCGGCCGTGGTAAAGCCAATCGGCATGGCGCAATGCAAGTCGTCGCCATCGCGCTCGAAGATGTCGTGTTTTTTTAGACGTATTTCAATGTACAAATCGCCTGGAGGACCACCATTGGTACCTGGCTCTCCATTGCCACTGCTTCGAATGCGCATACCGTCATCAATGCCAGAAGGTATTTTGATTTCGAGAGTTTTTTGTTGTTTGATTTTTCCTTGACCATGACAGGTGCCGCATGGATCAGGAATAACTTTGCCGGCTCCTCTGCAATGCGGACAGGTTTGTTGCACGCTGAAAAAACCTTGACGCATTTGCACTTGCCCCGAGCCTTGACATGTGCCACAAGCTTTTGCGGATGTACCAGGCTTGGCCCCTGATCCACTGCAGGTACCACATGAATCCCAACTGGGAATTCGAATTTGTGAGTCTTTGCCGTGTGCGGCTTCTTCGAGCGTGATTTCCATTGCATAACTCAAATCATTGCCACGATAGACTTGCCGTCCACCACCGCCTTGACGCCTTGCTTGACCAAAAATATCACCAAAGATATCTCCAAACGCATCTGCAAAACCAGCACCACCAGAGCCTTGTGTACCGCCGCGCATGTTGGGGTCGACACCCGCGTGACCATATTGATCGTAGGCCGCGCGTTTTTCGGGATCTGACAACATTTCGTAGGCTTCTTTGGCCTCTTTGAATTTAACTTCTGCTTCTTTAGTTTCTTCACCTTGATTGCGATCGGGGTGAAATTTCATCGCCATCTTGCGATAAGACTTTTTAATTTCTTCGTCTGTAGCAGTTTTGGAGACGCCCAAGACTTGGTAGTAATCGCGTTTGGTTGCCATGATGATGGGTTGTTAAAAGTGGTTGAAATGTGTTGTTCAGATAGACAAAACACCCAAAGCACAAAAATAGTGCTTTGGGTGTGATGGGCTGGGTGTAAGGGTGTTAGCCTTTTTTAACTTCCTTGACTTCTGCATCGACCACATTGTCATCTGCGGGTTTTGCATGGGGCTGATCCGGTGATGCACCCGCCGCGCCTGCTGCTCCAGCAGCTGCGGCTTGTTGTGCTTGCATATCAGCGTAAACTTTTTCGCCTAATTTTTGTGAGGCGGTCATTAAAGTTTCTGTTGCAGACTCAATGGCAACTTTGTCTTCACCTTTGAGTACTTCTTCCAAAGTTTTGATGGCAGCTTCAATTTTTTCTTTTTCTGAAGCGTCTATTTTGTCGCCATGTTCGGTGAGACTCTTTTTGACGGAATGGACAGCTGCATCGCCTTGATTGCGGGATTGAATGATTTCGAGTTTCTTTTTGTCTTCGTCCGCATTGAGTTCTGCGTCCTTGACCATTTGTTGAATCTCATCTTCAGACAAACCTGAGTTGGCCTTGATGGTGATTTTGTTTTCTTTGCCAGTGGCTTTGTCTTTGGCACCCACATGCAAAATACCGTTGGCGTCAATATCAAAACTGACTTCAATTTGTGGCGTTCCGCGCGATGCAGGGGGAATGCCTTCTAAATTAAATTCACCCAGCATTTTGTTGCCGCTGGCCATATCGCGTTCACCTTGGTAAACCTTGATGGTGACCGCGGGTTGATTGTCGTCAGCCGTTGAAAAAGTTTGTGCAAATTTGGTTGGGATTGTTGTGTTTTTGGTTATCATCTTAGTCATCACGCCACCAAGAGTTTCGATGCCCAATGACAGAGGTGTGACGTCAAGCAATAACACGTCGGTGCGATCGCCAGACAATACTTGACCTTGAATGGCAGCTCCCACTGCAACGGCTTCGTCAGGGTTGACGTCACGACGGGGTTCTTTACCAAAAAATTCTTTGACTTTGTCTTGAACCTTGGGCATTCGGGTCATACCGCCCACCAAAATAACGTCATCAATGTCACTCACATTAACGCCAGCGTCTTTGATGGCGATTCTGCAAGGTGCAATGGTGCGTTCAATTAATTCGTCAACCAAACTTTCTAACTTGGCGCGATTGAGTTTGATGTTGAGATGTTTGGGGCCGCTGGCATCTGCAGTGATGTAGGGCAAGTTGATGTCTGTTCCCGTGGAAGAAGAGAGTTCGATCTTTGCTTTTTCTGCTGATTCTTTGAGGCGTTGCAAAGCCAAAACATCTTTGGATAAATCAACGCCAGATTCCTTTTTGAATTCTGTAATGATGAAGTCAATGATCCGTTGATCGAAATCTTCACCACCTAAAAACGTATCGCCATTGGTGGACAACACTTCAAATTGTTTTTCGCCATCAACGTCGGCAATTTCGATGATGGATACGTCAAATGTTCCGCCACCCAAGTCGTACACAGCAATTTTGCGATCGCCTTTTTCGGTTTTGTCTAAACCGAAGGCCAATGCAGCTGCAGTGGGTTCGTTAATGATGCGTTTGACATCCAATCCTGCAATGCGCCCTGCATCTTTGGTGGCTTGGCGTTGTGCATCATTAAAGTAAGCAGGAACGGTGATGACGGCTTCTGTTACTTCTTCGCCCAAATAATCTTCAGCTGTTTTTTTCATCTTGCGCAGAATTTCGGCGCTGATTTGTGGTGGTGCTAATTTGCTACCACGCACTTCAACCCATGCGTCGCCGTTGTCGGCTTTTGCAATGGTGTAGGGCATCAAGTCAATATCTTTTTGAACTTCTTTTTCTTCAAACTTGCGACCGATGAGTCGTTTGACCGCGTACAAGGTATTGCGTGGATTAGTCACCGCTTGACGCTTGGCCGATGCACCCACCAAAATTTCGCCGTCTTCTTGATAGGCGATGATGGACGGTGTGGTACGCGCACCTTCTGCGTTTTCGATGACCTTGGTGGTGTTGCCTTCCATAATGGCCACGCATGAATTGGTGGTGCCGAGGTCAATACCGATAATTTTTCCCATTTTTTTCTCCTGAGGACCTGTTTCTTGAAACGCTGTTAATGTGAATGAAGCTACTTAGAATTTGTGGATTGATTGTGTTTTTTCAAGCCCTGTTTATTTGGGCGCTGTCACTGTGACCAATGCGGGGCGCAATACACGATCCGCAATGGAATAACCTTTTTGCAAAACAGTGACGACAGTGCTGGGGTCTTGTTCTGCAGGTACGACCGAAATGGCTTGGTGACTGTGTGCGTCAAATTTGGTGCCCGTAACGGGGTTAATTTCGATAACTTTATTGCGTTCGAGTGCAGATTTGAGTTGTCTTAACGTGGCTTCTGAGCCTTCGCGCAGTTGTTCGGGGGTCGCTTGAGCAATGGCCAAGCCTGCTTCGAGACTATCGGCCACTGGCAAAAGACTTTCGGCAAAAGATTCGATTGCAAACTTGCGCGCTTTGCTGACCTCTTCGTCCGCGCGACGTCGGGCGTTTTCTACATCGGCTTTGGCGCGTAAAAACTGATCGGCCAAATCGGCGTTTTTGGCTTGTAGTTCAGCCAATTGAGCCAGAGATTCGGTAAAAGATTCGGTTGTTTCACTAGCAAAACCCAATGGAGAGGCCTCTGGCGCTTGGGTTGGTTGATCTTTCGCGCGCTTGGGAGCTGGCTCATAAGGATTGAAGTTGGGCGAAGGTGGATTGGGGTTGAGTGAATCAGTCATGCGCTGTTTAAAAAGGGTGAATTAATCCATAACTGGGGAGTTGAGCCCCATTTTCAAGTCAATATTTAAGAAATATTTATTCGACGGCCAGTAATTGGACTTCGAATTCCAGGGTAGCGTTGGGCGGGATGACGCCGCCAGCGCCCCGAGCGCCATAGCCCATGTCGGGGGGGATGCGTAGGGTACGTGTACCGCCCACTTTCATTCCTTGAACACCCTCGTCCCAACCGCGAATAACCATCCCCGCACCCAATGAAAACTCAAAAGGGGAGTTGCGGTCTAAGCTGGAATCGAATTTTCCGCCGCGCTGGTCATCGGCAAACAGCCAGCCTGTGTAATGCACGCTCACTTCTTGACCCACAGTTGCGGTTTCACCGTCGCCGACGATGGTATCGATGTATTGAAGGCCAGAGGGCAGGGTTTGCATGATGAATTCCTTTAGTGTCGTTGATGTGTCTTGCTTGGCCCTTAAAACATGGTGAAATGTTGAAAGCCCTTGAAAAATAACAAGTCCGCATTGTAAATTGAATGGAATCACATCATGAATGAACGTTTTGCACAAATTTCTTATGAATCACTCGCCCCTGAAACAAAAACATTGGCTGATGAAATTTTAAAAATATCAAGCGCTGGCTTGGGAGGACCTTACAACGCATTACTGCGCAGTCCACAAATGGCAGATCGTTGTTTTTCTTTGCTCGATTATTTGCGCTTTAAAACGACAGTACCCAAGCGATTGAATGAGTTTGCAATTTTGATTCAGGCGCGCATATCGAATGCTCAGTATGAATGGTGGGCGCATGAAACAATTGCACGAAAAGCTGGTTTGCGTGATGAAGTCATGACGCAATTGCGTGAATGTCAGCGACCAACGAATATGTTGGATGATGAGAAATTGGTGTATGACTATTGCGTTCAGATTTCACTCAATCACCGGGTGTCCGATGACTTATGGAAAAAAGCGATTAATGCGATGGGCGAGAAAGCTGTAGTGGACTTGACTGTTTTGTCGGGCACTTATGTAATGGTGTCGATGTTGTTGAATGCCACTCAAGTTGGAATACCTGGAGGAGGTCCTGAGCCGTTAAAAGTTTTATCACCATCGGTTATTCGAGAAAAATTGTTAGTCAATTAAATTTTCAGTTTAATTTTCAATTAGTTGTTAATTTTTTTGATTTTGTGGAACTTATTAATTGGGGCTTTCCAATAAGTCATGTAGGTAATGGCCATTCAGCCAAAGTTAATTGGTTAAACCTGTGATTGCTCATCAATTAGGGTGGGTGAAAAAATTCATTAATAAAAAAAGAAAAGTAAATGATCATGAGGAAAATAAAAAAAGAAAAATAAAACAAAAACTAAAGATCAGATAAATGTAGGCCATGCAAAATGTGCGCAAGCAAGAGATAGATTTTGTAGAGATCTTGCAAATTGTTGTGGTGGATTTCTTAAGTGTTTAAAGTGTTGATGTAAGTGTTTGGCTGCAGGTGCTTTTTGTTATAAAAATTAAGTTATTTAAATTATTTTTTTAACTGAGTTGATCTCTGTGTATCGGATTTGACGCTAAGTAGAGTGTTGGGTAACTCATTGCCATGAAACGCTAGCACGTGTTGCGCGCGATGCGCCAACACGGCGCGTTGATTGATCGATCCTTTATCGGTGATTTCTCCGCGATCGATGGTGGGCGGCTCTGACAGCAAACATAATCTTGCAATTCGATTAGCGCTGCCTGTTGCGGTTTGCGCCAATTGATTGAGTATGTTTTGAAAATAACTTAAAACATCTGCATGTTGCAAAACTTCTTGTAATGAAGCACTGGTTGATAAATTACAAAGTTGTCTCACAGCAGGCGTTGTGAAGATCATCGCGCCAACTTCTTTGAGATTAATGCCTGTGATGACTGCGTCTTGTATGTATGGTGCGCCTGCGGCAATAATTTTAGCGCGCATGGGGCCAACGCTCACAAATGTACCTGTAGCCAATTTGAAGTCTTCGGCGATGCGACCATCAAACTTCAAACCCAAATGGATGTTGTTTTCATCGATCCATTGAACAGCGTCACCTGTTTTAAAAAAACCTTCTTCATCAAATGACTCGGCCGTAATGTCCGGTGCGCGCCAATAACCTGGTGTGATGTTAGGTCCTTTGTAACGAACTTCGGTTTTTCCGTCTGCTGCAATGAGTTTGAGTTCAAGACCAGGTGCAGGAACTCCAAGGTCGCCTGAGCGAACATGTGGGTTGGTAATAAAAATAGCAAAGGGACCGCTCTCTGTCATGCCCAATCCCGTGGCCATCACAATGCGCTCGCCGACTTCTTTTTCTTGTGATGCAAACAAACTATCCCAAATGGGTTGCGCCAATGCAGCGCCTGCATAAAAAAACATGTGCACACGTGACAATAATTTTTGTCGCAGCACATCATCGGATTGCATAGCGTTAGCAATGGCTTCAAAACCCGTGGGCACGTTGAAGTAAACAGTGGGTGCAATTTCGCACAGATTGCGCAAGGTTTCGTGCATCAATGTGCGTGTGGGTTTGCCGTCGTCAATGTACAAAGTGCCGCCGTGATAAACCACCATACCAAAGTTGTGATTGCCACCAAAGGTGTGATTCCATGGCAACCAATCGACCAATACCAATGACTCATTGGCAAGCACGGGCATGGATTGAGTCATTTGTTGTTGATTGGCACACCACATGCGATGCGTATTGATGACCGCTTTTGGCATTTTGGTGGAGCCACTGGTGAATAAAAATTTCACTATTGTGTCGGGTCCAGTTTTTTCCATGGCTTGATCAACGGCAGGTGTTGCAACGGTATTACACAAATCTGCAAATTGCGTGTTGGGACGTGTATCCAAGCTTCCTTCGCACAAAACGACTTCGGTATGGATATCGACTGCAGCGTGAATTGCTTTGCCATATCGCTTGGCATCGAATGCAAAGACCAAACCAGGTGTAACGGTTTTGATCACATGTTTGAGTTTCTCAAAGTCTTGACTAATGAGTGAATAGGGTGGAGATGTCGGTACATAAGGCACACCTGCAATCATGCAACCCAAAGCAAGTTGTGCGTGTTCAATGCTGTTTTCACTCAGTATCAACACGGGTCTTTCTGTGCTGAGTTGTCGATCAATGAGTGCTTGTGCAATTTGTTGGGCGCTAAGCCAAGCTTGTGCAAACGTTAAATGCTGCCAGTCGCCGAGCTGTCCATTTTGATGGGTGCGTCTTGCAAACAAAGTGCGATCGGGGGAGGCGCGCGCCCAATGGGCCAGTCGATCGGTGAGTCGTTGCGGATATTCACCCAGCGCTTGTTCGGCTTTGAGGTAGTGTGTGCCCGCTGCACCTTGACGCAATGCGACGCGTGTAACGCCAAATTCAAGGTGACGAAATTTTTTTTCGACACTCATGATTTTTTAACTTTGTCAGCGCGACCTTCTAAAAAATCACGCACACGTTGCTTGGCCTCAGGCGCGCTTTGAGCAATACCTGCCATCATGGCTTCTGTGAAAAAACCATGTTCTGACGATTGTTCAGCAATGCGAGGCAATGCATGCATTAATGCGTAGTTGGTGAGGGGTGCATTTTGAGCAATACGTTTAGCTAACTCTAAAGCTTTGTTCAATGACGTATTTTTTTCAACTAAATATTGTGCAAAGCCTGCGCGTTCACCATCGATAGCGTTGTAAACGCGACCTGTCATCATCATGTCGGTCATGCGTGCAACGCCAATTAATTTTGGAATGCGCACTGATCCACCACCACCGACAAAAATACCGCGCGAACCTTCAGGTAATGCATAAAAAGTGGTGTCGTCTGCAACGCGAATATGACAGGCACTCGCCAACTCCAAACCACCACCTACTACGGCTCCTTGCAAAGCCGCAACAACCGGAACAGGTCCACGCTCTACACGTTCGAGCGCTGTGTGCCATGAGCGCGAATGCATCAAGCCTTGACCCGCATCGCGTTCTTGCAGTTCACTCAAATCAAGTCCTGCACAAAAATGTTCGCCATCACCTGCAATCACTGCACAGCGAATATTCTTTGGTAGAGTGTCAAAGGCCAAACGAATCGATTCAATCAAAGCGTCGTTGAGTGCATTTCTTTTTTTAGGTCGTGTGAGTCGAATAATGGCGACTTCGCCATCAAAGCTTCGATTGAGATCGGGGTTGTTCATAAAATGGATTTAAAGTTTAGAAAAGATTAGAATCGACTATGGTTATATCCTATAACCCTTTCAAGTGACTTGTGGTCAGCCTCCTAAGAATAAACCCTTGGCGAATACATGGTCTCAGTGGTGTACAGCGGTTTTAAATTGCAGTTGGAGTAGTTTCATGGATCACAAAAATCTCATTGCTATTGATATTCACACGCATGCCGAGGTGAGTTGTCGCAATCCATTTGACAATTACGGAGAAGAGTACGATCGCGCCGCTGATAAATACTTTGGTTCTAATCGTCGGCCCACCATTGCAGAAACGATTGTTTATTACCGCGAAAAAAAAATTGGCCTGGTGATGTTCACAGTGGACAGTGAATCGCAATTGGGCAGAACCAGAATCCCTAACGAAGAAATTGCGCAAGCCGCGCGCGACAACAGCGACATGATGATTGCATTTGCAAGCATCGATCCGCACAAAGGAAAAATGGGTGCGCGTGAGGCGGAGCGTTTGATCAAGGAAGAAGGCGTCAAAGGATTTAAATTTCATCCGACGGTTCAGGGCTATCACCCTTACGACAAAATGGCCTGGCCAATTTATGAAGTGATCAACGCGCATCAGTTGCCTGCTATTTTCCATACGGGCCACAGTGGCATTGGTAGTGGCATGCATGGTGGTGGTGGCTTGCGTTTAGCCTATAGCAACCCCATGCATTTAGATGATGTGGCGATTGATTTTCCTGATATGCAAATTGTGATGGCGCATCCGAGTTTTCCTTGGCAAGACGAAGCTTTGAGTGTGGCCACGCACAAACCCAATGTGTGGATTGATTTGTCGGGCTGGAGTCCCAAATATTTTCCTAAGCAGTTGGTGCAATACGCCAACACTGTGCTAAAAGATCGTGTTTTGTTTGGTAGCGACTTTCCTTTGATCACACCTGAGCGGTGGATGAAGGATTTTGAAATGGCGGGATTTAAGCCTGAAGTGATGCCCGGCATTTTGAAGGACAATGCAGTTAGACTTTTACAACTATAAAAAAATGGAATCTTATTTTTTAGACTGGGCTAACTTGCTGCTCAGATGGGTGCATATCATCACTGCGATTGCATGGGTGGGTTCATCTTTTTATTTTGTTTTTCTAGACAACAATTTAGAAAAACCATCGTCACCTGATTTGTTAGAAAAAGGTGTGGATGGTGCCATGTGGGCTGTGCATGGTGGTGGTTTTTATAACCCGCAAAAATACATGATGGCGCCAAAAAAAATCCATACTGATCTGCATTGGTTTTATTGGGAGAGTTACACAACTTGGCTCAGTGGCTTTGCGCTCTTCACCGTTTTGTATTTGTGGAATGCAGCCACTTTTTTAGTCGATCCTGCTATTTTTCAATGGGAGCCGAGCATGGCGGGCGTCACTGCTGTGGCCATGCTTGCAGGCTTTTGGCTGATTTACGATTTTGTGTGTGGCAAATTTGGATTCACAGAAAATGGTGAAGCTAAAGTGGGAGCCATCATGTTGGTGGTTTTGGCTTTCGCATGTTGGTTGTCTTGTTTTCTATTTGCAGGGCGCGCTGCATTTTTAATCGTCGGGGCGATGATTGCAACGGCGATGAGCGCCAATGTGTTTTTCTGGATTATTCCAGGCCAGCGCAAAGTGGTAGCCGCCATGATGTCAGGTCAACCGTATGACGCTCAAGCCTTGGTGATACACGGTAAACGCGGCAAGCAGCGCAGTGTTCACAACACTTACTTTACGTTGCCCGCCTTGTTTGCAATGTTGTCTAATCATTACAGTTTTTTATACACGCATGCTTATCACTGGATCATTTTATTTTTAATGATGTTATCGGGTGCGTTGATTCGACAATTTTTTGTTCAACGTCACGCATGGAAACACGGCTGTGCAGGCAATCCATTAGGCTATGCGTTTGCGGGTATTTTGGTGATTGTGTTGGTTATTGTTGCTTTAAAACCCATTCAACCATCGACGGTTGAATCTGAAAAAATAACCTTTAGTCAGGTACAACAAATTTTGAGCCAACGCTGTTATGCGTGTCATGGCGAACAAGTGCAAATGAAAAATGTTCGATTCGATTATGCAGAATCGGTGAAGCAACATGCATTAGGAATTTATCAACAGGTGGTTGTGATGCGTCAAATGCCCATGAATAACAGCACGGGCATCACTGAAGTAGAACGCTCAGTGCTCAGTACTTGGTTCAAATCGGGTGCACCGACTCAAGATTAAGCGCCTCGTTAAGCCAAGGGTCTGGGGATGACTTGTCGGCGCTCTTCGATGCGGTTGCGCGCAATGTATTTGCGTTTGGCGTCGTCAACCATGGTTTGACTGATCGGGCGTGATGCATCGCACATGATCTGCCACATATAGAGTGCCAATACCAAAGGCCAAGCCACAATCAAAACGGTAAAGAGCAGTCCGTTATCTAACCATGCGTCGTTGTATTTGGGCAATTTCATCAGGCATCCTTGGCGTATCAATGGGGAGATGCTGATCTCCTACACAGCAAGAATCGACTCAATCGATAAAAACTTGAGCCTTTAACTAATTAATAGGTAATATTTTTTTGCCTAACCCATTCGACTGGGCAACCAAAGCGCAATCATTGGAAAGGCAATCAAAATCACCAGACGAAGCAGGTCGGTGATGACGAATGGAATGACACCCTTAAAGATGGTGGTGAAACTCACGTCTTTGACGACGCTTTTAATGACAAAAACATTCATCCCTACGGGTGGGTGAATGAGTCCCAATTCCACGGTCATCACAATAATCACGCCAAACCAAATCGGATCGAAACCAAGTTTCACAATCACAGGAAAAATAATGGGGACTGTGAGAATGATCATGGCCATGGCGTCCATGAGGCATCCCAAAATCAAATACATCACCATGATGAGTGCAAGCACACCGTAGGAGCCCACGCCCAATCCAGTTAAAAACTCAGTGAGTTTTTGTGGCACTTGAGTCACAGTTAAAAAATAACCAAAGATCAAAGCGCCAATCAGCACGGTAAATACGGCAGCAGCTGTACGTGTTGCTGATAGCAAGGCCTCTAAGATGCCTGCGCGATTGAGTTTGCCGCGAATCACACCTAATAAAAATGCACCACTTGCACCGACGCCGCCTGCTTCGGTGGGTGTAAAAAATCCACCATACAAACCACCAACCACAAAAATAAATAAAACCAATGGCGCCCATACATCTTTGAGTCCATCGATGCGTTCACTCCAAGGTTTTTGTTCGCCGCGCGGTAACCAATCGGGTTTGACGCGAACAATGATGGCGATGGTAATGACGTACATCAACATCGCAAGTAAACCAGGGATGACGCCTGCCATGAATAATTTACCGATGTCTTGTTGCGTCAAGATGGCATAAACTGCCAACACGGTAGAGGGTGGCAACATCGCACCTAAGGTGCCGCCTGCTGCAATTACCCCAGTTGAAAAAGATTGTGGATAACCAAAGCGACGCATCTCGGGATAAGCAACAGAAGAAAACGTAGCTGCTGTTGCAACTGAAGAACCGCATATCGCTGCAAATCCGCCACAAGCTAAAACAGTCGCAACGCCCAAACCTCCGCGCAAGTGTCCAATGAATGAATTGGCTGCACGAAACAATTCGCGACTCACGCCAGAGACGGATACAAATGCACCCATCAACATAAACATGGGGATTACACCAAATGTGTAATCGGTGACGGTTCTCATCGATGACTGACCAATGAGTTTGAGTGCGGGGCCGGGTCCAACTATATAACTGTATCCACAAACGCCCACCAATCCCATCGCCATACCCACGGGCACGCGCAAGAGCATCAGCACAAATAGCACAACAAAACCGAGAAGGGCGACAGCGTCGGGACTTAAATCCATGCGTTACGCTTTGTGATGCTCTGGATGTTCATCAAGGGCTTGTGGTTGAAAAATCAAACGCCATGTGCGAATGGCAATCAGTAACACCGCACACACGTCGCCCATCCATGCCAATGCAAAAAATGGCCATGTGGGTAAATTGAGATCGTAAGTGAGAACGTTATCGATGTAAGTGTTCTTCACTTTATCGAGCAACATGATGGTTTGAACAGTGACCACCAACATCAATACCAAGGTCGCAAATACGTCAATATAGCGTTTGGTGCGTGGGCTAGACAAACTCCACACCAAGTCAACAGTGATATGACCGCCGCGATAACTCGTTGCAGCAATTCCCCAAAATATCAAAATACCTAATAGCAATCGTCCAAAGTCGTAGCTGTCTGGGATTGAAGTATCAAAAAATTTTCTTAAAAAAACCGATAGAAAAATATTGGCTGCCACAAGCCCTACAAACAATGCCGCTGTCCATTCGATCGAATCGATAATGCGATCAAAAATATTTTTGCGTTGAGTTGGTAGGTCTTGCGACATGCCTGAGCTTTAGAGAGCTGATTTGTACTTGGTCAAATTTTGACGCAAGCTGTTGATGATGGGCGCTGGATTCTCTCCACGTTTTTGAACGTCATCGGCCCATTGTTTTTCCATCGGTGCAACCGCTTGCTTCCAATCATTTAGTTGCGCGGGTGATAGTTTGTAAACCTCATGCGCAGGATCGTTGGCGAGTTTGGTGCGTCCGCCCGCTTCAAAATCGGCCCATGAACCCGCGACTTTTTCAGCCCACTCAGGTGTGCAATGGCTGTCCACGGTTTTTTTCTGATTGGCAGACAAGGCGTTGTATTTGTCTTTGTTCATCACCCAAACAAATGGTGTGACATACAAAGGGACATCCATGTGGTACTTGACCACTTTGTCAATGCCAAACAAAATGATTGAGCCCCAAGGGAAAGTGATCGATTCGGCAACACCACGCTCGAGCACATCGCGAGATTCGGGTGCAGAGGCTTGCACATTGGTGCCGCCGAGCATCGTAATCATGTTGCCTACTGTTGCAGTGGCAGGCCGCACTTTCATGCCTTTGATGTCGTTAGGAGATGTGATTTTTTTCTTGGTGGAGTGAAACGCACCTGGGTCATGCACAAACGCGAAACAATATTGCACGTCTTTCATTTCTTTGGCCGCATAAGCGCGGTACCAACTGTCAACTGCGGCAGAACCTGCTTTGCCATTGCTCACCAAAAAAGGTAATGATGAAGCCGCAAAAATAGGAAAGCGGCCAGGCTGATAACCAGGATTGACGTAAGAAAAATCGGCAATGCCATCGCGCGCCATGTCGTAATGATCAAAGGCTTTGCCTAATTGTTCCGAAGGAAACAGTGTCGATGTGAGTGTGCCACCTGATGCTGCTTTTAAACTTTCGCCCCAAGCAATGAGGGCAGGGTTGAGAGCGTGTTGTGCTGGAACCCAACTCGAGAGTTTGAGCGCAACGGGTTTGTCTTGTGCCACAACGGCCGATGAAAGCCCTAGGGTAAAAGCACTGGCAATGAGTGTGCGAATAAGTGGCGTGGCGCGTGAGTTCATGTTTGTCTCCTCGTTGGTTTGATCTTTTTACAAAATTACAGACTATTATTTTTGTGAACAAGCGTATGCTAATCTAAATCATCAGGGTTTTTGAATGGCTTTGGGTTGTCGCATCCACCGAATAGGTTGCTCGGCCACTGGGCGTTTGGGCGCACCGTGACTCACCAAGGCTTGATCCAAGGCAAGACCACCCGCGTCTTTGAGCGCCGCTTGCCTCGCATGTGCGAGTGCTGTTGTTCTTTTTGCAGGATCTTGTGAGTTATTGAGTACCAAATGGTTAAGAACGTGAAGCAGATTGCTTTTTCCGCGTTCGTTGGTAGAGCCGTAGCCTTTGATGAGTCTGCCGCACTGCGCCACTTCAAAACCCAAATCCCATGAAGAAGTTGTTGCGGTTTGCAAGGCATGCAACCAATGTTCAATCGATTGTTGTTCGTGTAAATACCGTGAACCCCAAACACGAAGCCAACGCAAACTCGCTAACGAGCGCAAGGCCATCATGCCAATGATGCTGTGTGTGCCAATTCGCAAGGGTAAGGCCCAAGGTGTTTTCCCATTGGCAATTCGTTGTCGATCCCATTGCATCAAAACATTGGCCATGGATGTGGGTAGCAAAGCAGCAAACTCAGGAACGCCAGGTTTGAAGTGATCGTAAATACGCAAGAGATCATCGTCTTTGGCTTTGACTTCTGATTGAACGCGTTGCCAACGACTGGCTCTGCTTTTTAAATCGGCCACACGCACGATGTCATCAAATGCCATCCACAAGGCCAACCATCGTGCGCAATCGCGTGTGATTGCAAAATCATTGGTGCCTGTTGGGTCCTGTTGTTTCTCAAAAGCCAATACAGTTTGCATGCGTTGCACATACAACTGCGCATAGGCATTGTTTTGATAGTCGATCAAACGCTCGTAACCTAAGGATAAAAATTGATGTGTGCTTGTTGGGAAATGTTGTGCAATGACAGTAGGTGTGGTGCTTGTTGGAACAGGTGCAGGTGACAAAATAGATTCAACATATTGCGATTGAATGCGTTGGTGTTCAATTTTTTTCCAACCCAAATCAAAGCCGCGCAAACTCGCTTGTGTACTTGCAGAGGCATTGGGGTTGTCGCCTTGAATGGCTTTTTCATAATGCGCGCGCGCAAAAGGTAATTGACCACTCGCACCCAAGGAGCCGAGCATGACTGCACTGATGATGGTGCCCGCTTCTTTGGCCATGCTTGCAAAGTCAACAATGTGATGCGTTTTGCTGTTGGTCTGAACCCATGCCATCATTTGGGCGTCGCTCAATCGGCCATCACCCATTTGCATTTTTTCAATCGTGGTGAGCGTGCGGTTGTTGGCTGTGATCACACACGTGCGTTGCGCACTCGACATGCCATTGCTCAATTGACGCGTAGTCTCTAGCAATTCAGATGAAATCATCACATCCAATTTGCCAGGTAAAGGATTTAATCCAAAGATGGGATGGCGATCTTGGAGTTGAGAAATAGGCGTTGAAAAAATTTCCAAGTAATAGGTGGTTGCTCCTGTGCGTTGTGCAACGCCCGGTACCGATGTGGCTTGTGCAGGAAACCCCGCATAGTGCGCAGTCTCTACCAACCATTCGGTGAGAACACCACCGCCTTCGCCGCCCAATGCACAAATTAAAATTGAAATCGATTGTGTCATTATATTTAGGCGGATTGTAATAAACGAACGATGCTGGTGCGAATGCTGCTGATCAATCGTTCCAAAGGTTTGGGATTTTGAATCACTTCTGCGCGATAAAAAGAAGGACACAGGGTGGCTGCGTGTGCGTTTTCACCGCACAAACCACAGCCCACACATCCATCAATCACCGTGGCCACAGGATCAACTTTGAGTGGATCGGGATTGTCTTTGAGTGTGAGTGTGGGGCAACCCGATAAACGAATGCACGCGTGATCGCCATTGCAAACATCTTCATCGACACCATACTTGACGCGCTCAACGCGTTGACCGCGTTTGAGCAATTGCGCCAACCAAGGTTTGATTCGTCGTTGTCTTTCTAATTGACATTCACCTTCGGCAATGATGACTTTGAGTCCTTGATAATCGGATGTGAACGCGTCCACCAAAGTGTTGCGCACATTGTCGACTTCGTAGGTGTAAACAGTTTTCATCCATGTGACACCAAGGCCTTCGAGTGTGCGTTCAATGGTTTGATTGGTGTGGGCCAAGCTTCGCGTTTTATCGCTGGTATCGGCTTTGATGGCTTCGTTGGGTGTAGATATGATGTCTTGTGTGCCCGTGGCTGATGTGTATCCATTTTTGAAAATCAACAACACGGCATCGTCGCCATTGAACAACGCACTTTGTACACCTGTGAGCAAACCGTTGTGCCAAAAACCACCATCGCCCATGATGGATAAAACGCGACGTTGCATGTTGGGTGACACCCCCGCACGACTAGCCAAACTCATGCCATAACCCAAGATGGTATGACCAGTTGAAAAGGGCTCGAAAGTGCCCAGTGCATGACAACCAATATCGGCTGCGATGTGCAATGCACCTACTTGTTGTTGTGCCAATTGAATCGCAGAAAAAACAGGCCGCTCGGGGCAACCAATACAAAAACCAGGAGGTCTCGGTGGCAATGATTGACCCGTATCTGCGATGGCTTTGGCAATGGTTTCGCGACGCGTTTGATTGTCTGTAAGCCATGCGCTCACGTCTGCGATGGTTGATAGATGTGGCGCGTGTGTTTTTAAAAACGACAACAAGCCTTGCGCCACAACTTCTGCTGTGTACTCACCACCCGAAGGCAACATGTCTTTGCCGTGTAAGGGTGTATCGATAAGTTGACGACGCAAAATGGTGGCGATTTCTTGTTCGATGTATTCAGGTTGTCCTTCTTCCAATACCAACACTGCTTTTTTATTTTTACAAAAACCACTCAATTGATCGGGAACCAATGGACAAGTCACATTCAATACCAAAATTGGAATTTGTGATTCACCCATGGCGTCGGCCAAACCAAATTGTTGCAGGCTGCGAATCAGAGTGTTATACAAACCACCTTGCACCACCAAGCCCCAATCTTGTAGCGGCCCATTGAATTCTTCATTCAGTTTATGTTTGATGATGTATTCGCGCGCCGCTGGTATACGATGCGCAATTTTCTTTTTCTCTTGAATAAAAGTAACAGGTGGATGCGCCAATTTGCCGTAATCAAATCGTGCGGGCTCTTCCATCAAATGTCGTGTCGAGATGCGTGGTGCTTGATTGTTTTTGGCTTGAAAACTGCCACGCACATGACACGTGCGAATGCGCAACTCCATGATCGATGGCATATTGGACGCTTCTGAAATCGCAAAAGCGTGCTCCACCATATCAACCATGCAAGTTAAATCGGGACGTGGATCAAACAGTGTCATGCCACTTTTGAGTGCATAAGCATGCGTGCGTTCTTGAATCACCGATGCACCTTCGCCATAGTCTTCGCCCACAACAATTAACACACCACCCGTGACGCCTGGCGAAGATAAATTGCTGAGCGCGTCAGCAGCGACGTTGGTACCCACAATGGATTTCCAAGTAACCGCACCACGCAATGGGTAATGAATAGAAGCACCGAGCATGGCAGCTGCAGAGGCTTCATTGGCACATGCTTCGACATGAACGCCCAGTTCTTGCATATACGATTTTGCTTGAACCATCACATCGAGCAAATGTGAAACAGGAGCGCCTTGGTAACCGCCAATGTATGCAACGCCCGATTGAAGCAATGCTTTGGTGATGGCCAAAATGCCTTCGCCGCGAAATGTTTCGCCGTCACCCAGTCTTAGCGACTCGATTTCTTTGTGAAACGAAACTTCCATGCGGTCTCCTGCAATTTTTGTCTATTCCCCGATTATTGATTAAAAAGCGCCGAGTGCAAGTTGCTTGGCATAGTTATTGTGTTTTTCAATTAGAGGTTGTAAATCAACTGTGGACAAATGACCTTGGTCAACCACTACTTTCCCATTAACAATCGTGTAATCGGCGTTGCTACTGGCGCAAAGCATGAGTGCGCCGACGGGATCATGAACTGCGCCGCCTGCCATCGCCAAGGTGTCGGTTCTGAACATAGCGATATCGGCACAATACCCAACTGTTATTTGACCCACATCGCGCGCGCGACCCAATACTTGCGCGCCTCCTCGTGTGGCCAGATGCAAAGCTTGACGCGGTGTCATCTCGGATGGACCCGTATCGCATCCAAATGATTGCATGCCTTTGGAGACGCGTGCTAACAGCATCGCTTGTCGTGCTTCATTGAGCATGTGAGCTGCGTCATTGCTGGCAGAGCCATCGACACCCAAACCCACAGCAACATTGGCATTGAGTATTTTTCTTAAAGGCAAAATGCCACTGGCCAATCGCATATTGCTACAGGGACAATGAGCAATCGATGTGTGCGTTGCTGCAAACAAAGAAATACCTTCGTCATTTAAACGCACACAATGCGCGTGCCACACATCACTGCCCAACCATCCTAAATCTTGCACGTATTGCGTGGGTGTGCAGTTGAATTTTTCTTGCGTGTAAGCCAAGTCATGATCGTTCTCGGCCAAGTGCGTGTGCAAGCGTGTTTGGTAGTGACGCGCTAATTTGGCAGATTCACGCATCAAATCTTGACTAACTGTAAAAGGTGAACACGGTGCAACGGCCACTTGCGTCATGGCGCCATGTTTGGTGTTGTGCCATGTTTCAATGAGTCGTTGCGTGTCTTTCAAAATAAAATCTTCAGACTCGACCACGCGGTCGGGCGGTAAGCCGCCCTGACTTTGACCCACGCTCATGCCACCACGCGTTGCAACAAAACGCATACCGATGATTTGTGCGGCCGTGATGCTGTTGTCTAATCGAACGCCATTGGGATAAATGTATAAATGATCGCTGGTAGTGGTGCATCCACTAAATAGCAATTCGGCCATAGCAATTTGTGTGGAGACATGCACCATATCGGGTGTGAGCCCTGCCCAGATGGGATACAAACCTTGCAGCCAAGAAAATAATTCTGCATTTTGAACAGACGGTACAGCTCGCGTGAGGGACTGCACCATGTGATGATGGGTATTGATCATGCCAGGGATGACCACATGATTGCGCCCATCAATAGTGCGATCCACACTGGCTTTGACGGCAGACAAATCCTCATCTTTTAAAAAAATTTTTTCGATGATGCCGTTTGCAATCAATAATGAGGCGTCTTTCAGCTCATCGTGTTGATCGTTGCAAGTGGCGATGCATTGCGCTTGATGGATCAGTATTCGGCTCATGAGAGTTTTTTTATTAAATGACCGCACATCTTAGTGCAAGCTAATATAAGATTGAACCTGTCGCATATCCCATCTTTATCCCATGTCGCTCAGTCAAGTTCAGCAAGATCCGCGGGTATTTTTAAAACAACTGTTTCAATCGGCGGTGGACAGTGCTTTGCCCCAATTGCGAATGGCCGAGCATTTGCCGCCGCCACCAAAGGGGCGTACCTTGGTATTAGGCGCAGGCAAAGCGGGCGGGGCGATGGTTCATGCTTTAGAGGCTTTGTGGCCGCAACACGCACCTCTATCGGGCTTGGTGGTTACGCGTTATGGTCACATACCAGAGCGACCTACTCAACTTAAGCAACGCATTGAATTGGTCGAAGCCTCTCATCCCGTACCCGACGAAGCCGGTATGAAAGCGGCTCAACGTATGTTGGAATTGACACAAAGCCTGACAAAAGATGATTTGGTGTTGTGCCTCATTTCAGGTGGTGGTTCTGCGTTGCTTACATTACCAGCTGATGGTTTGAGTTTGTTAGATAAACAAAATATCAATCGCGCTTTGTTGGCCAGTGGCGCATCGATTGGCGAAATCAACACAGTAAGAAAACATGTGTCACGCATCAAAGGCGGTCGCTTAGCTAAAGCTTGCGCGCCTGCGCGAGTGGTCACCATCACCATCAGTGATGTGCCGGGGGATGATCCCGCTGTGATTGCAAGTGGACCTACCCTTCCAGATGCAAGCACTTGCGATCAAGCAATTTCAATTTTAAAAAGATATAACATCGCTTTACCAGATGCTGTTGCCAATCAATTAAAAAAAGGCTTGCTAGAAACACCTAAGCCCGATGAATCTTGTTTTGCATCTCATGCGGTTCATCTGATTGCAACGCCAGAGCAATCTTTGCAAGCAGCCGCTCGCTTGGCGAAATCGCATGGACTAAGTGCTTATATTCTTTCAGATGAAATCGAGGGTGAATCGCGAGAAATTGGCAAGATGCATGCAGCACTTGCAAGAGCGAGCGCCAAAGGCTTAGGTCCTTTTATCAAGCCGTGTGTGATTCTGAGTGGTGGTGAAACCACCGTGACAATTCGTCCACAAGAAAAAAACACATCATCAGGGCGTGGTGGTCGTGCGGGTGAATTTTGTTTGGGTCTAGCCATGGCATTGCAATCGCAGGCGAGTGTATGGGCCATTGCTGCCGATACAGATGGCATTGATGGTGTTGAAGATAACGCGGGTGCAATTGTTTCACCTGATGTTTTGCAACGCGCGCTTCAAATAAACATGTCGCCCTCTGCATATCTTGACCACAACGACAGTTACAACTTTTTTTCACGTCTCAATGATTTGGTCATCACGGGCCCCACACACACCAACGTCAACGACTTTCGCGCTCTTTTGATTTTGTAATATGCCAACGCCATTGCTTTCATTAAAAGGAATGACCAAGCGCTACCCATCGGTGGTTGCTTGCAATGAGGTGTCCTTGGATATTCAGCGTGGCGAAATTCACGCGGTACTGGGCGAAAACGGCGCTGGCAAATCCACCCTCATGAAAATGATTTATGGCTCGGTGCAACCCGATGCTGGAGCCATAGAATTTTTAGGTCAAACCGTTTCCATTAGCAATCCAAAAGAGGCGCGACGCTTGGGCATCAACATGGTGTTTCAGCATTTCAATTTATTTGACACGCTCACTGTTGCACAAAATGTTTGGCTTGGTTTGGATCAATCATTTGATTTACAAACAGTCAGTCAAAAAATTATTGAAAAAGCCAGTGCATACGGACTGGATATTGATCCGCAAAGGCCTGTGTATAACTTGAGCGTGGGTGAGATGCAACGCGTTGAAATCATTCGCGCTTTGTTATCGGACCCCAAGTTGCTTATTTTGGATGAACCTACATCGGTTCTCACGCCGCAAGCGGTTGATAAATTATTCACAGTATTGCGTCAATTAGTATTAGAGGGTTGCAGTATTGTTTACATCAGTCACAAATTACATGAGATTCGTGAGTTGTGTCATCTATGCACGGTGATGCGTTCGGGACGTGTTACGGGTGTGTGCGATCCCAGACAAGAAACCAATCAAACTTTAAGTCAAATGATGATTGGCGCGCAACCCGTTCAATTGATTAAGCGCGATAGTGCACCGCAACAAATCGTGTTGCAAGTGGATCAACTTCAACTCCAAAGCGAAGATCAATTTGGCATTGATTTAAAAGATTTGACGTTTCAAGTCAGGCGTGGTGAAGTGGTGGGTATTGCAGGCGTATCGGGAAATGGTCAACGCGAATTGTTGTATGCATTGTCGGGTGAAGACACGCGGTCACAGCACGCAAGCATTGCCATCGAAGGTCAATCGGTAGGTGCTTGGGGACCACAGCAGCGCCGTCGTTTGGGTTTGCATTTTGTGCCCGATGAGCGATTGGGCAGAGGCGCAGTGCCCAGCATGAGCTTGGCGCACAATTTATTACTCACTCGTACCGACAATGTCCATGCATCGGGATGGATTCGTTGGAAACAATTAAAACTACACGCGCAACGCATCATCGATCAATTTCAAGTGAAGGCGCAAGGCCCCCAAGCTCTGGCGCAATCTTTATCGGGTGGCAATTTACAAAAATTCATTGTGGGTCGAGAAATCGACGCCAAGCCCAATTTACTCATCGTCTCTCAACCCACTTGGGGTGTGGATGTAGGTGCTGCGGCTCAAATCAGATCGGCGATTTTGCAATTGCGTGATGCGGGTTGTGCGGTGTTGATCATCAGTGAAGAGTTAGAAGAGTTATTAGAATTGAGCGATCGCATGCATGTGATGTCGCAGGGCCGCCTATCACCCAGTATGAATCGAGCGGACGCCGACGTGCAGACCATTGGTACATGGATGAGTGGTTTGTGGGATCAAGCTGTGGAGATGCGTGCATGAACTTCATTCGATTAGAAGTGCGTCCTCAACCGTCTGATTTTTGGCGTATCGCTTCACCTGTATTGGCGTTGATCATTACCGTGATTTTAGGTGTTATTCTTTTTATGGCCTTGGGTAAAGACCCCATCAAAGGCTTGCAAATGTTTTTTTGGGAACCTATTCGATCGCCTTATGCCTTGGGTGAATTGATGGTCAAAGCCACGCCCTTGTTATTGATTGCATTGGGTTTGTCTGTTTCATTTCGTTCCAATGTTTGGAATATCGGTGCAGAAGGTCAATATGTGTTGGGCGCGATTGCTGCGTCTGCTGTTGCTTTGATGGCAGAACGCAATACCAGTACTTGGATTGTGGTACCGATTTTGTTAGCAGGTGTGATGGGCGGCATGTTGTGGGCGGGTATCACGGCGTGGTTGCGAGACCGTTTCAATGCCAACGAAATTTTGGTGAGTTTGATGCTGGTGTATGTGGGCATCATGTTTCTTAATTTTTTGGTGTTTGGACCCTGGAAAGATCCAGCGGGTTACAACTTTCCGCAAACCAAAACATTTGAATCTATTACGAACATCCCCAAACTATGGCCAGGTTCTCGAGTTAATATTGGTTGGTTGGATTTGGAAAGTAAGGATGTAATTGATGATGGCCTCATCAAACTTGTCTCCACCTACGCGCACGCTACCTTTATAGACCATGCCGCCCAGAGAGATCACGCCCACTTCGGTGGTGCCGCCGCCGATGTCCACCACCATGGAGCCGCAGGCTTCGGAGACCGGCAGCCCGGCGCCAATGGCCGCTGCCATGGGTTCTTCAATCAAGTACACATCGCTGGCACCGGCGCCCAGAGCCGATTCACGGATAGCGCGGCGCTCGACCTGGGTGGAGCCGCAGGGCACGCAAATAATGATGCGCGGGCTGGGCCGAAACACACTGCGCGGATGCACCATCTTAATGAACTGCTTGAGCATCTGCTCGGTCACGGTGAAGTCGGCGATCACGCCGTCTTTCATGGGACGGATAGCTTCGATATTGCCAGGCACCTTACCCAGCATGGCTTTGGCCTCTTTACCAACCGCTTGAATAGATTTTTTGCCTTGGGGGCCGCCTTCGTGGCGAATGGCAACCACCGAAGGCTCGTCAAGCACAATGCCT
>RFYV01000002.1 GCA_009921265.1 Betaproteobacteria bacterium
CATTGCTATAAATGGGGGGCGGGGGTAGTGGGGGTGCAGTGGGTTTCATGGTGGCGCAGGTGGTTAAAATGGGCGAGGTCTTTCGCTCCTATGAAATGAACACGGGCAAAGTGCCTTATCGACTCATGTACTCCCTTTAATGCTACGCTCACCATTTCCTGAAACTCCCCAAGGATTGACTTAAATTGGTTTTCAAATCAAAACGAGCAAGTGCTATAGCGTTGCTAGTCTTTCTCGCCCTTTGCTATGGCAGGTTCTACCTTGGAAGCATGGTTACAGCCTCCAGCGTGGGGACTTGGTATCAGACCCTAAACAAAGCCCCATTCAATCCCCCTGACTGGGTTTTCTCACCGATTTGGGTGCTTTTGTATTTCATGATGGCGGTTGCCGGATGGCGTATCTGGACAAAAAACAGTGCGGGTGCCGGAAGGTATGCCTTGCTTCTTTTCTCTGTCCAGCTTGCCCTGAACCTTGGATGGTCAGTGCTGTTTTTTGGCTATCAGCAGGTCGGAATTGCTTTGCTTGAAATGTTTGTGCTTATTTTTACGGTGACCTTGACCACCTTGCAATTCTGGGCCATCGATAGGAATGCTGGAATTCTTTTACTGCCCTATGGACTTTGGCTCCTATTTGCTGCCGTTCTCAATGGATTCATCTTTTTTATGAATTGATATGTAAGAACTTTCGTGCTTTAGCACGACATGAAATCGTTTGAGTAAAACAGTGCGCATAGCCTGCTAGATGGAACCATTCCTATAAAAGGGGGGTACGTGGGTAGTGGGGGCTGGGTTGGTAGAAAATTATCGGTCTTGGGAGAGCATTTGTATAAATAAATAGCTTGTTAAGGGCGCTATTCCAGCGCCCCAAAATGGTGCAATGTGTAGCAGTTTGGGGATGAGTTATGATGTTTGTGTAGCAGTATTTTTTGCAACCGCATACTGTTACACATCGGGTCAAATTTGCTTTTTCAGGTGCGGATTCTTGGCTGTAGCTCAGTTGGATAGAGTACTTGGCTACGAACCAAGGGGTCGTGGGTTCGAATCCTGCCAGCCGCACCAAATTTAAATAAAGCCCCATTTTTTGGGGCTTTATTTTTTCGGCAGTCTTTTTTAAGAGAGTAATGACATGACACATCTCCCATACACAACTTTAGTTACTTTATTGATTGTTGCTTTAATGTTTTGGACGTCCATAATCGTTGGCAAAGCGCGCTACAAGTACGAGGTCAAAGCGCCAGCCACTACGGGGCACGAAATGTTTGATCGTGCTTATCGTGTTCAAATGAATACCATTGAAGCTGCACTGCTGGTGTTGCCCGCGATGTGGATTTATTCGGCATTCATTGGTGATGCTGGCGCAGGTGTCGCAGGTTTGATTTGGGTGATTGCTCGAATCGTTTATGGCGTCGATTATTTAAAGGATCCTGCTAAGAGGGGGCGCGGTTTTGGTGTTGCATTTCTGGCCATGGCGGGTTTATGGGCGGGCGGTTTATATGGTGTTGTTCGCGTCTTGCTATAAATTAACATGAACAAGGCGTTTGTTCGCGAATCCGATGGAGATGAGGACGAGGAAGGTGCTTTGCCTTCATTGCCAATTGGCAGCAAAAACTACATCACGCCACAAGGCTACGCCGCATTAAGAGAGGAATTATTTGAGTTGATGGATGTTGATCGTCCCAAGATTGTTGAGGTCGTTCATTGGGCTGCAAGCAATGGCGATCGATCAGAAAACGGAGACTATATTTATGGCAAAAAAAGATTGCGTGAAATCGATAAACGCATTCGTTTTTTGACCAATCGATTGGATATTGCAGAAGTTACAGACCCAACGGTACATCACGGAAAAGACCAAATATTTTTTGGGTCGACTGCGACGTATGTGGACGAAAAAAATGTCGAGCGCACCATCACTATTTTAGGAATTGATGAGGCAGATAGTTTAAAAGGCCAGGTGAGCTGGGTCTCACCCATTGCGCGCGCATTAATCAAATCGAGTGTTGGTGACGTGGTGAAGTTGCAAACGCCTGCGGGCATCCAAGAGGTAGAAGTTTTAAACGTCAGTTATCCGCCTCCCAGCGACAAGACTTAATGTTCGCGCGTTGAAATTTGTCTACGCACCTGAAGCACAGTGGGTATCCGAGATAAGTTGGCGATCACGCTATTGAGGTGTTGCAGATCGCGCACTGCAATTAAAAAACGCAAGTCGATCGCTTCTTGACCACTAACTTCATCGGCCATGTTAACCAAACTAATATCCGCTTCGGCCGATGCAATTGCAGAGGCTACACGCGCTAAAACACCTTTGCCATTAGTCACCGTAACGACGATATTGGCTTCAAATGTTTTCACGGGTTCATCACTCCATTCAACTCGAATGAATCGCTCACTGTCTTTGTGAAGCAACTTGCTCGCAACCGCGCAAGCTTCGCGATGAATAACAAGGCCCTCGCCTCTGCCCAAGTAGCCGACAATCTCGTCTCCTGGAATGGGGCGACAGCATCGACCGTATTGCACCGATACGTTTTCAGATCCATCGACAATGACGCCACCTTGGGAGACGGTTTCATGAGATGTGAATCGTTCGCGACTTAATAAAAGAACATCGGGCTTTTCACCCAATTCACCCAGCAACACCACCAAGCGTTTGGCCACAATCGTTGCGACGCGTTTACCCAAACCAATATCAGCCAATAACTCTTCTTGTGATTTGCTGCCTGTGAATCGCAATAATTTTTCCCACAGGTGTTGATGATTGCCAAGCATATCGGGCAACTGCTCAAACCCTTCGGAGCGAAGTGCTTGCGTGAGCAGTTTGTTTCCTAACTCGTGTGACTCACTCAGCGCTTGTGTTTTGAGGTAATGTCTGATTTTGGATCGAGCGCGTCCTGTTCTTACAAAATCCAGCCATGCAGGATTAGGTGATGAAACAGACGAAGTAATCACTTCAACAATATCACCATTGCGCAACTCGGTTCGAACTGGAACTTGTTCGCCGTTGATTTTTCCGCCCATGGTGCGGTCTCCCACGTTGCTGTGAACTGCGTACGCGAAGTCAACAATCGTGGCGCCCCTGGGCAAGGCCATGATGCGACTTTTGGGCGTAAAAACATAAACAGCGTCAGGAAATAAATCAACTTTGACGTGATCCCAAAATTCATTGGCGTCGACGGTTTCATTTTGAATATCTAATAAAGATTGCAACCATTGAGTTCCGAGTCGATCGGATTGCTCGGTGTCAGGCGACTTGGCTTTGTAGAGCCAATGCGCTGCAACGCCAGATTCGGCAACCACGTGCATGGCCTCGGTTCGCATTTGAAATTCAACGTTGAGTCCTGCAGGTCCAACCACTGTGGTGTGCAAGGATTGATAGCCGTTTATTTTTGCAATCGCAATATGATCTTTGAATTTTCCTGGAACGGGGTTGTACATTTGATGCAAAACTCCCAAAGCGGTGTAGCAATCGGTGATGGATGTAACAATAATTCGCATGCCGTAAATATCGGTGACTTGCGCAAAGCTCAAATGCTTTTGATCCATTTTTTTGTAAATCGAAAACAAAGTTTTTTCGCGACCAAAAATTTGAATTGGCATTTTGGCTTTGTGAAAAGCGGTTTCAATTTCGAGTTGAACTTTTTTCATCAAGTCGCGACGTCGATGACGCGCTTTTGCAACCGCTTTTTTTAAGACTTCATATCGCCAAGGTTTTAAAAACTGAAAGGATAAATCTTGTAACTCACGATAGGTTTGATTGAGTCCCAATCGATGCGCAATCGGCGCGTATATTTCAAGCGTTTCTGCGCTAATGGCTGCACGCTTGTCAGAAGGCATACTCTCAAGAGTGCTCATGTTGTGACTGCGATCTGCGAGTTTGATCAAAATAACGCGCACATCACGCGCCATGGCCAACAACATTTTTCTAAACGATTCGGCTTGACCTTCTTCTTGTGTATTAAATTGAAGCTTGTCGAGTTTGGTGAGGCCATCGACAAGTTCGGCCACGTTAGAACCAAATTGATTGACCAACTCTGATTTGGTGATGCCTGAATCTTCAATCACATCGTGCATTAAAGCAGCCATCAGGGCTTGTGCGTCGAGTTTCCATTCAGCACATTGAGAGGCAACTGCGATTGGGTGCGTGATGTAGGGTTCGCCGCTTTTGCGAATCACACCTAGATGGGCCGCGTCAGCCAACTTGTAGGCTTTTTTAACTTCGCGAATGCCTTCTGGTCCTAAATAATCAAGTTTGCTCACAAGCGTAGCAAAACTCGCCGCCGCCGCTTGTTTGGCAGGCAATGGATTTTTAGGAGTTGCTGTGGGAGTGGCTTCACGCATAGGTGTCTACTTTAGCGTGAAGTGAGGATTTTGTGGAGTAAATAAAAAAGCACCGCTGTTAACGGTGCTTTTAATGGGGTATGCAACGTTTTTTTGAAAATTAACCAGGTACTTTTTTGAGCATTTCAATGCCGATTTTGCCAGCGGCTATTTCGCGCAAGGCGGTAACTGCAGGTTTATTTTTGCTCTCAACCTTAGGTGTGTGGCCTTGGCTGAGCATGCGTGCGCGGTAAGTGGCCGCCAAAACTAGCTGAAAGCGGTTGGGGATTTGTAAAAGGCAATCTTCGACAGTGATACGTGCCATCTCGGAACTCCGTTGGTGTTAGGTGAGGTTGAGGGCTTTAAAAACCGTCACACGGCTGATTTGCTGTGCGGCGAATTTGAGTCTTTGTGAGTGAACGATGGCTTTGAGATCAAACAAAGCACGTTCAAACATTTCGTTGATTATAACGTAGTCAAATTCTTGCGTCTGAGCCATCTCAATGGCGGCGTTTTTGAGGCGCAATTCGATGACTTCGGGAGTGTCTTCTCCGCGGCGCTGAAGTCTGGACCGCAACTCTTCCCAGCTAGGGGGCAAAATAAAAATCAAAACGGCATTGTTGAAGATACGTTTGATTTGCAACGCGCCTTGGTAATCAATTTCAAGGATGACATCGCCGCCTTGTTTGATGCGCTCTTCGATGGAGCTGCGAGACGTGCCATAGCGATGGCCGTGTACATGCGCCCATTCCAAAAACGAGTCCGACAAGACCATGCTGTCAAATTGCTTATCGTCAATAAAAAAATATTCACGCCCATGCATTTCTTGTCCACGAGGAGGGCGCGTGGTGTGAGAAATTGAGGGTTGTACGCGTGTATCTAGTTCCATCAAAGCTTTGACGAGACTCGATTTGCCCGCCCCACTGGGGGCGGCGACGACAAAGAGGTTGCCAGGGTAGTTGCTCATTATTCGAGATTTTGAACTTGTTCGCGCATTTGCTCAATCAGAACTTTCATATCAACCGAGATGCGCGTGAGGTCGAGAGATGTGGATTTGGAGCCCAAAGTATTTGCTTCGCGATGCAATTCTTGAATTAAAAAATCGAGTCGTTTGCCGATTCCTTCCGATTTTCCGCCTTTTATGAGTAGCGATTGAATTTCTTCAAGGTGAGCGCCCAAACGTGTGAGTTCCTCAGAAACATCGATTCGAACCGCATATGCGGTTGCTTCAGCTAAAGCGCGTTCTTGTACGGTATCGGGCAGTTGATTGGCTTGCACCAATCCCATGGCCTCGCGCCATCGCTCTAAAAACCGAAGTCTTTGTTGCTCCACAGCACAGGGCACTAATGGCAGAGCCTGTGCGTTGAGTTGTTGGATTTGTTCGATTCGCTCGATGAGTGATTTGGCCAAGCGCTCGCCTTCGCGTTGTCTGGATTGAATCAATTGTTTGATCGATGATTGGGCCAGGTCAATAAGCGCAGGGCCCACCAAGGCTTTGTCAAAATCGGGTTGACTGCCGAGTTTGAGAACATCGGATACGGATAAATCTTTGGCATGCGGTAACCAAGCCTTGATTTGATCTTGCAGATGATTTAGGCGTTGCAAAAGTGCGACGCTGGGCTCCAACAAAGCCTGCGCAGCGTTGGATTCGAAGGACGCCCTGACCTCCACCTTGCCTCTTTTGAGGTGGGACGTGATTAATTCGCGAATGGCGGGTTCGTGTTCGCGCAACTCATCGGGCAACCTAAAACTTAAATCTAGAAAGCGTGAGTTGACCGAGCGAATTTCCAGTCCGAGGCGCATATGTTGCGGGAGCGTGGGATTGGCAGGGCCTTGCAAGGAGACTTGGGCGCTGGCATAGCCCGTCATGCTAAAGAGTGGCATGGCTTAAATTTGGAGGAAAACGACGATTATCTCAGGCTTCGGTCTCGCTTAGAAGACAATCAGTTGTTTTGACCTTTCATTGTTTCGATTATGACCATAACATCCATCCCATCTAGGCAAAAACGCGCGGTTGATCAACTGCGTCCTGTCACAATCATCCGTCGCTTCACGATTCATGCCGAAGGCTCGGTGCTCATTGAATTTGGCGACACCAAAGTTTTGTGTACCGCATCGGTTGAAGAAAAAGTGCCGCCGCACAAAAAAGGCAGTGGAGAAGGTTGGGTTACGGCTGAATACGGTATGTTGCCGCGTTCAACGCATACACGCAGTGATCGAGAAGCCGCGCGAGGTAAACAAAGCGGTCGCACACAAGAAATTCAACGCTTGATTGGTCGAAGCATGCGTTCGGTTTTCGATCTTAAAAAATTAGGCGAACGCACGATTCATTTGGATTGCGATGTGTTGCAAGCCGATGGTGGTACAAGAACAGCGAGCATCACAGGTGCATTTATTGCTGCGCAAGATGCTGTGTCTACTTTATTGAAGAGCGGCAAATTAAGTGTGTCTCCCATCATCGATCATGTGGCGGCAATTTCTGTGGGTATTTTTAAGGGTGTGCCATTGCTTGATTTGGAATATGTCGAAGACTCCGATTGCGACACCGATATGAATGTGGTGATGACAGGCGCGGGCGGTTTTGTTGAAGTGCAAGGCACGGCGGAGGGCGCAGCTTTCAGTTCGGATGAAATGCAGACCATGTTGCGATTGGCAAAAAAAGGCATCGATGAGTTGGTCGTCATGCAAAAAAAATCATTGTGTAGTTAATTATTTATGCTAAAACCAATTCGCGATATTGTTTTAGCGTCCAACAATCGTGGCAAGTTGCAAGAGTTGCAAGCCATGTTTGCGCCGTTGCGCTTAACGCTCAAATCGCAAAGTGAATTTGATATTCCTGAGGCCGATGAGCCTTTCGATACTTTTATTGAAAATGCATTAGCCAAAGCCAGACACGCGAGCAGTCACACGGGCTTGCCTGCGTTAGCCGATGATGCGGGTTTGTGTGTGGATGCATTTGATGGCTTGCCTGGCGTACAAACAGCTTTTTATGCAACGCAGTTTGGTTATCCCAAGGGTGATGATGAGAATGTAAAAGCCTTGCTTGAACAAATGGCACATATCGATAATCGACGCGCTGCATTGGTGAGCACATTGGTTGCTGTGCGCACACCGCACGATCCAGAACCCTTGATTGCTGTTGGGCGCGTCGTGGGTGAAATCACACGTTCGCCACAGGGCAGAAATGGATTTGGTTTTGATCCTGTGATGTGGATTCCAAAATTTGAAAAAACATTTGCGCAGTTGCCAGTCGAAATAAAAAATGCAAACAGCCATCGCGGATTTGCAGCGCAACAGATGTTGAGTTTGATGCTCGAGCGATGGGTAGTATGAATTTAGATGTTCAACATTTGATGCGGCAAGGCACACTAAATTTACCTGCATTGCCACCGCTATCGATTTATATTCACTTGCCATGGTGTATCAAAAAATGTCCTTATTGCGATTTCAATTCGCACGAATGGCGGCAAGGCGGCTTGAATGAACTGCCCGAGCAACATTATTTAGATGCTTTGCGAGCCGATTTAGAAGCGTCATTGCCTTTAATATGGGGCAGACCCGTTCACAGTATTTTTATTGGCGGTGGAACGCCGAGTTTGTTTTCTCCAGCAGCGATTGATCGATTGATCAGTGATTTGCGTTCATTGTTGCCCTTGGTGCCCGATTGCGAAATCACTTTAGAGGCCAACCCTGGTACTTTTGAAAAAGACAAATTTTTTGCGTTTCGCGCAGCGGGTGTGACGCGTTTGTCGGTGGGTGTGCAAAGTTTCAACGATCAACATCTTCAAATCATTGGCCGTGTTCACAATGGTCAGCAAGCGATGGATGCACTCACGGAGGCGAGTCGTGCGTTTGAGACATTTAATTTGGATTTGATGTATGCATTGCCCACTCAAACGCTGGCGCAATTGGATGCAGATTTAAAAAGGGCCTTGTCTGTTAATCCACCACATCTGTCGATTTATCACTTAACGATTGAACCCAATACCTTATTTGCCAAGCACAAACCGTCTGGCTTGCCCGATGATGATCACGCGTATGAGATGCTGGATCGAATCGTACAGACGACGCAAAAAGCAAACATGGCGCGCTACGAAGTATCTGCATTTGCAAAAAAAGGTCACGCTTGTTGGCATAACACCAATTATTGGCATTTTGGCGATTACTTGGGATTGGGCGCAGGTGCGCACAGCAAAATTAGTTTTCCGCATCGCGTGATGCGTTTGGTGAGGCATCGCGAGCCTTTGTTGTACATGCAAAAGGCCATGCAGGCATCCGCAGTTGCGCAATCTGAAGAAGTTAAACGCGATCAACTGCCCTTCGAATTTATGTTGAATGCCTTGCGATTAAAAGATGGTTTTGATTTGAAGTGGTATTCAGATCGAACGGGGCTTCCCATTTCGTCCATTTCGAAGGCCTTGGATGAAGCAAAAACCAAGGGATGGATAGAGGCAGACCTTCAAAGAGTGGTGCCAACCAACATGGGATTTGATTTTTTAAGTGATTTGCAGTCCCTTTTTTTGGCAGATGCCTGAAACTGGCGAATTGTCAGGCTAAAATCTCGCGTACAGGAAGCGTGGCAGAGTGGTCGATTGCACCGGTCTTGAAAACCGGCAACGTTTCGCGACGTTCGTGAGTTCGAATCTCACCGCTTCCGCCAGTAGCTTAGTTTTATTTAAATAACTAAGTTATTAATACGGAGTAGTCCATGAAATTTAGTATTCAGCATGAGGCAAAGGCCCCATTCATACCCGACGGATTACGCCCCTACTTTGAATACCGCGATCTCGGTATCAATCAAGCAACTTCAGGTAAGGCGGTCATGCATGTGATTCGGGCGCGCGATGGTTTACATACAACTGGTGAATGGCATCACCATGAAGTTGAAATGCAAATTATTTACATCCTCAAGGGATGGGTAATTTTTGAATACGAAGGCCATGGCGAACACAAATTAGTAGAAGGTACTTGTGTGCATCAGTCTCCTGCGATTCGTCATCGAGAAATCGCACACTCCGAAGATCTGGAAATTTTGGAAATTATTTTGCCCGCTGAATTTAAAACAGTTTCTTCATAAAAAACGCGCCGCAAAGCGCGTTTTATTTTTGAACTGGTTTAAATTTATTTAACCCAACCCGAAACGGTATCCTTTGCAGATTCGTATGCAGAAGTTAATGATGCGCATCCAGTTGTTGACAAAATAACAGCAGTCCAAACGACGGCAAATAAAGTTTTGAATTGACGATTCATGTTGTTTCCTTTGAGGTTATGCATGTTGCATTTCGCATCTTAATCAAACTTTGAGACTTAATGAAAAAACTATGGGATTTAGTGGCTAAAAGGAATCACGGCCTTATTTTGTACTAAAAAAATGTTAATGAGCGCCGTGTCCTTTGCCCTCGCCACAAAGTCTCAGAAAAATAGTTTCTGCCACGGTGTCGCCAGAGATGGGCTGCCATTGTGTAGCAGTAGCATTGGCAAATTTGGGTTTTCCTTCGGCCATCGCTTCTATATGTGAAGAAAAAGCAAGCGTTCTGCGTTTGCGCTCTTTGCAGTCGTACTCAATGAGCGCGCGTCGAGACCTGACCCCCGTTGTACTCATCTTTTTTAAATCCATGAGTTGCCATACCTGAGGATAGAGAGAGCTTTCACGGATGCGATCAACGTCAATATAAACCGTGGCTAAGAAGTTTTCGTCGACAGCCTCCCACTCTGCGTGTGAAAGCAAAGGGGTGATCAACAAAAACAAACTCAATAAAAGTTTCATGGGCGTGATGCTCGATGGGTTAGGCCGACAAACTTTGGAGTAAGCCCGACAAGTGGGGCAAATTGGCCAATTCCATGCAATGGTCCCAAGCCTGTTCGCTTTGGGCATTGCCTAAAACGGGTTCGCTTTGGTCCATGAATTTGCCGTGCAATTGGGCATGGGTCATTGGATTTTCCAAACTACCAACAGCCTTATCGACATGAAGCGGGATTTTTTGACCCTCGTTGGTGGTCAAGACCACATCCACAGAGGCGGCATGCATCAGGGGGTCGATCACAAGTTCTACTTTTTGGCGCAATGCCAACACATCGGGTCGATTGACCGCTTCGTCGGTGTACTCGTGTTCAGTGGCGCGTCCTAAAATCAGTGCAACGGCGCAAGAGTGAAAGACGCTGAATTTGGCCTCGAGGCCTGTGCTTGGTGTTTTTTTGCCTGTGAGCTCTAACACTAATGGATGCGCTTTAACTAATAGGTGCGCAACTTGTTGATGCTTGATGTGTTGATTGTTTCTGAGTTGAACGCACGCATCAATGGCGGGATGAATCACGATGCCGCAGGCAAAGGGTTTGTAAGTGTTGAGAGCAATTTCCCATGTTTGCCCCAGATTTTCTGTGATTTGTGACCAATCAGTTTTGTCTGAAATAACGGGCATCAAGCCGCGTTTGGCTTCAATGGCCTGCAGGGACGCGGTGAATCCGTGTTTGGCCATCAATGCTGACATCAAACCTACTTTTGCAGCAGCACCAGGATGCAATGGTTTGGTCATCGTGCCAAATTGTTCGCGCAAACCAACGGGTTGAGAAGCTGCAATGCCCAAGGCCATTTGTGTTTGATGCACATCAAGACCCAGTAAACGTGAACATGCGGCTGCACTGCCAAGCATGCCTGTGGAGCCAGTGATGTGCCAACCACGATCGTAGTGATCTGGATAAATCGCATTGCCGACACGACAAGACACTTCAACACCCAATACCAAAGCATCGATGAGTTGTCTGCCTGTTGAATCTAAATACTCGCCCAACGCCAAGATGGCGGGTGCTACAGGGCCGGCTGGGTGAATGATGGTTTTGAGGTGGGTATCGTCAAAGTCCCATGTGTGTGAACTGATGCCATTGAGCATCGCCGCATTGGCTAAATCAACACGTTCTTTTCGACCAATGAGTGTGGCTTGAGGCGAGGGTTGAAGCATCTTCACAGCGGCAAGTGCAGAGGTGACGGTTTCGTGATTGCTGGGGCCAATGGCGCAACCCGCCCAATTGGCGAAAGTGCGGTGCGCTTGATCTTCGACGGTTTGATCCCACGAATGAGAGGGGTGTGTGGCTACAAATTGAGCGAGCAGCTGGGTGATGGGTGGTGAGGACATGAGGGGGTAATGCTTGTGGTTCGAATAGAGCGAGTATAGATATTTTCATGTGAACCTAATTTAGCAACCCACCACAGCGCATAACCGCTTTTGTACAAGCATCAAAAACAATGTGAGGTTGATTTGCCCAAATACATGCACCCAATTTCGCTCGAGTCAGGCCTGTATAAATTAATTCGCGTGTCAATAAAGGTGAGTCTTGATCGGGCATCACTAATAAAACGCGATCAAATTCGGAGCCCTGCGATTTATGAACCGTCATAGCAAAAACAGTTTCGACATGATCAAGGCGTTGCGGTAATACCCATCGAATGCCTATGCACTCATCCAAAAAAGCAACGCGCATCACCATTTGATGGTTAATCATTTGAGGCAAACACATACCAATGTCGCCATTCATTAAATGGAGGTTGTAATCGTTTTGCGTAACCATCATGGGGCGACCACAGTACCACTCGGTTTGGCCCAATTGAAAATATTTTTCGATGGTCCGATTAAGTGTCTCAACACCCCAGTATCCTTTACGCAATGCACACAACACACAAAATTGTTGAAACAGATGCATCAGTTGTGCAGCTTGTTCATCGGTGCAACCGTTTTCCTGTTGATTGACTTGTCTCAATAACAAAAGCCAATCTTGCCACGCGTATGATATTTCTTTCAACACATCAGGATGATGTGTTGAAAGAGTAAGTTGTGTCACGGCCTCGTGTGGATGTGTGAGCCCAACGGGTGCTTGATTCCACAGTTGACGCAACGCTTGTTGATTCATGCTTTGAATGGTTCGCGCCCATTGACCAATACCTTTTGTTTCATCAAAGCGATGACTGTGCGTGAGAGTTTGAGTGTGATTGCGAAGGAGTTGCCCCTCGCACAGTTGAGACATCACGGCGCCTGCTTCAATGGAAGCCAGTTGATCTTTGTCGCCCAACAAAATTAATTGCGTATGAGGGGACACTGCACGAAGCAAACGAGCCATCATTTCTAGGTCGATCATGCTTGCTTCGTCCACAATGATTAAATCAGCGGCCAGATATTGCGACTGTTGATTGGGACGGTCTAATAAACGATGCAATGTTTGCGCTTGTTGAGGAATGTGTTGAGCAAGTGTTGATGGCAAATGCGGAATGGATTGTCGAATCGATTGACTGAGCCTTGCGCTGGCTTTGCCTGTGGGTGCTGCCAAAACAACACGCAAGGGTGTGGTGCGGTTGGCCTGCAAGCAGGCGATGAGTTTGACAACGGTTGTGGTTTTTCCTGTGCCTGGGCCGCCTGTGATGAGTGTGATCGGACTTTGCACAGCAAATCGGCATGCTGCTTTTTGTTGAGAGGATGAATCGTCAGATTGTGAAAATAATTGATCAAGCACCGCAGGGCCTGCAGGCTTAAGCAAGTGGGTGCTTTTTAGATGTTGCTTAATCAATATTCGAATATTGGTTTCTGCGGTGAAGGCTCGGCGCAAATACACGCGACTATTTTGTAAGACGAGTGGTGAATGATCTCCCATCGTCCAAGGGCAATCTGCGATGTGATTGGCAATATCTTTTGGAATGCAATCGACTTGTTGTAAATTCCAGTTGAGGAGTGATTGAGGATTGCTTTGGAGTTGATCGATATCAAGGCACGCGTGCCCACGCATCCATTGATAACTGGTAAGCGCTGCAATCCATTGATGAGACGCATGTGTGCTGGTTATTTGAGAATATAAAAATTCAGCAAAAGCAATGTCGAGGTGACTCAAAACCTGTGGCGCGTGGGTATCCCTAGAAATTTTTAAAAAAGTTTGAAAAAAGGGTGAGGTCATGTTTCAGCCCTAAAAAGCGAATCTAAACGGTCGATCAAATCCACACTGGGCCTGTGCAAATGAAGGCCTGAGTTGGGATGATCAATTCCGCGTAAATAAAGATAAATAGCGCCGCCCATGTGTGTCTCATAGCTGTAATTAGAAAGGCGGGAGCGTAGCAGGCGATGTAATGCCACGGTATACAGAACATACTGCACATCGTAGCGATGAGTTAAAACGGATTTTAAGAGATGTGCATCATCGTAATCATTGAGCTTATTGGATTTGTAATCAATAATCCAATAGCGGCCGTTGTGTTCGCACACCAAATCCATCACGCCAGTGAGCATGCCGTGCATGGTTTTGCTTTGCAGGGGCGGGCGGTCATTGTTTGGAAAAACAGACGAGGTGATGAGTGAATCAATGGTTTGTGTGTTGGTGCGATCAACAGGTAAATGAAACTGCATCTCTGCCCAGCATTGCTCAGGTTTGAGTTGTCCTAAAACCAATAGTTGTTGGGTGTTATCAATTGAATACGTGTGATGAATGATGGATTGGAGCCATGGCTCAAGCAATGCAGAGTCTTCATCTTTGAGTTGGCGATGAATTTTTTTTCTGCCAAGTACGGTTTGCCACGCATCAGATTTTTCCTCTTTTAGGTTGGAGTTGAAGATAGGCCATTGGTGCAGACATTGCCACTCCAATAATTCGTGCAGCAAAAGACCATATAAGGCACCGGCAGAAAAGGATTGCCATTTGCTATTAAAAGTAGACGCTTGATTTGATGATTCGTTGATCGCTTGTTCGGTTTCATCTTCGTTGGTGAGTAATTCATGCGTGGTTTCTTTTTCAATCCTAGGGTCGAGGTGTTTGCTGATTGCGCTAAAACTCGCTGTCCACCAACGTTGCGAATTGCGTGGCGTTGAAATTAATAAGCGACTGTGATCCCATTGGGTTTGATTAGGCGTAACCGCGGTGAAACAAGGTATTGCATCAGATTCAAAATATACAATCTTAATGTCATCGATTGAATTTCCCCACAATGATTTCAATTGCTGCAGCGCATCGAGGCGTGATTTGCGTTGAAGTAGGTGTGATGTGGCGTTCCAAGCAGTTGGCTTATTGTTTTTTGCATCACGGTATTCGCCGCTCACGCTCGACAAGCCTACCCAGATTGCTCGCTGAGCGCGAGTAAGTGCCACATAAATTAAACGCAAATCTTCGTCGACGCTGCTGTCTTCGTCTTCGTCGTCCTCAGACTCGTCATCGGATGATGAATCATTTTTGGGTATTTTGAATCCTGACAAAAAAGGTATCATCACCAATGGAAACTCTAAGCCTTTGCTCTTGTGATAGGTGATGATGGGTATGCGTTCGGCATCAGATTCCAGTCGCATTTGCGCTTCATCGGTTGTGGATGTGCGCGACATGCATTGGCCGTGCAGGTATCGCTCAACCGCCAAAGTACCTTGTAATTGTGTGGATGCACGCTGGAGCAATTCGCCCAAGTGCAAAAGATTGCTAAGCCTGCGCTCGCCCATGGCATGCGCCATCAAACGTTCGGATGCGCCGCTTGCTTGTAACCATTGATGCAACATGGCAAGCAAACCCTGAGATTGCCAGATTAGATGCCAATGATTCATCTGCTCTTGCCACATGTCGAGTTGTTTTTCGCTCATCAGCAGTTGTTGAAGTTGTTCATCTGATAAACCCCATAAGCGCGTTGCAAGTGCACAGCGCAATTGACTCAAACTGCGGGGTTGATTGATGGCGCGTAAAAGCGTCCATAAATCAAGAGATTCTTGGGTTTTATAAACACTCTCTTTGTCGGATAAATAAACACTAGAAATTTTTCTTTTGCCGAGGGCTGCACGCATCAGTTGTGCTTCAGAATAATTTCTAACTAAAATTGCAAAATCTTCTTTTTTGGCCTGACCGTTTTCTAAAAGAACGGCCATAGTTTGCGCTATTTGATTAGCCATAAAATATTGATACGTGGCTGACTTGGTGGGCTTGTTGTCGAGGGTGTTGTGATAAAAAACAGTCATTGCTGTTTGTTGCTGATCGTTAATTGCTAAAGGTTTTATCTTTGTGTTTTTGGCGGTCACTGGAATGTATTCAAGTTGTCCAAAAACTGACGGTTCAATTTTAAAAATATGATTGATTGCATTGATCAACTGCGGTGTTGATCGGTAGTTGCTACTGAGCGTATGAACACAATTTGGATTTTCTTGTAACGCTTCGTTTCTGGCTTTTAAATAGGTGGGTAAATCAGCACCTCTAAAGCTATAGATGGCTTGTTTGGGGTCGCCAATCATGACGAGGCTGGCATTGGTTTGGCCATAATAAATTTGACGCAAGGTGCCGTATTGCCATGGATCGGTATCTTGAAATTCATCGACTAAGGCGATTGGGTATTGCACGCGAATAGCCTGTGCCAATCGACCATCGTCACTCAAGGTTGCATGATAAAGATGCTGTAATAAATCAGAAAAATCAAACTGAGCACGTTCTCGTTTGAGGTTTTGAATTTGAATGCGCGTGAAGTGACACGCGTGTTGAGCGATGGCGTCTTGCAAGCTGGGTTGACGCGTGTATCGATCGCACAAGCTTTGAATATTATCAAACACTGAAAATTGAGTGGCGTCGGTCCAACCTTTGTCGATCAGAGCTTGAGTGGTGAAGCGTTGCATTAATTCATCGTCAAATTTAGCGCCATCAAACCATAACTGCATTTTATTAAGCCATATCGCGAGATTCTTGCTACTGACGCCTTTGAGTTTCTTCTTTACTAATGCTTGTTGAAGTGCTTGCACCACATTGGCTGTCCACAGCTGATGGATTTGATTTTGAATTTGTTCAGTAGCTGCATTCCAATCTGAATCATTTAAAATGCTTGTATTTGGGCTAGGCAAGATGGCGTCAGACGTTGAAGGTCTTTTATCTGCCATACGCCACAAGGGCTTAACAAGATGTAGCAATTGCGCGGGGGACGCGGCAACTTTCTCTTTCAATACTTTGGCTTGCACTGACGTGAGTGGATAAAACCACTGACGCCAATAATTAGTAACGGCTTCTAGCTCCAAGGCTTGCGCGTCTTCCACGAGTTTTTGTTCAAACAGGTGTTTGCTATCGAATGCGTGCTCGCGCAACATACGAATACTCCATCCGTGAATGGTGTGAATTGCGGCCTCGTCCATCCACTGCGACGCCAATGCGAGTTTTTGTTGACAGACGGGCCACACATCTACTGGAAAAGTGGCTCGTAATTGTTTTAAAAACTCATCCGATGGTTGATTGTCTGACGCAAATGAAAGCGTTGCTTCGTGCAATCGCGATCGAATGCGATCTCTGAGTTGTCCGGTTGCAGCTTCTGTAAACGTCATCACCAATATTTGCGGTGGTAACAAGGATTTTTGAAAATCAAATGCAGTGCTCGATTGATGACCTAAGACCAATCGCAAATAAAGTGCGGTGAGCGTATAGGTTTTACCTGTGCCAGCACTGGCTTCAATGAGTTGCCGCCCCGTTAGGGGCAAGTCGATGGGATTGAGTTCTTGCACTGAGTTCATGCTTCTTCCTCAATCGTTGCGTCGCTCTTGAGTGGATGCATCACCACATGATCAAACAGCGCTTGATACAGTAGTGGAGCAAATTGTGGAAGCTGTTCGAGCAGTTGTTCAAAGTTATCAAAATATCGACGCAAGACGGGCGTGCTGTTTCGCTCACCAAATAGTCGGCGACCTTTTCTGAGTAGATCGTTGAATGCAGATCGAGCATATTGATTGGCGTAATCTGAGCGTTTGTTGTCTTCAATATGTGGATTGCTCATAAAGCTCATCCACTCACTCGCAGCTTTACAAGCAAGTGGCAGGGGCTGATCCCAAGCCTGTTGATAGTGTTGATGCAGCAATTGAATGTGTTGCAATGCGTCTTCCTTAGAAATAACAGAAAAACTAACGCAACCATCGGGACCCACTAAAACCGATTTGGTATTTAAGCCACTCGCGCAAGCAGACAAATGTTCCACCCACAAGCCAACCAGTTGATGCGATTTGATGCGACAAGCTTTTGTAGTGCCTTGTTTGTTTAGTTCACCTTTAAAAATCGAAGTGGGCGAGTATTCCAGATGAAGTAAATGTTGATTACCGCGATCAAACCACTGACCGCTTTGCAATACACCCGTGACACTTTTATCATCATCCCATTGAATATGGATGATGGGCGCATCGATGCTTTGATACGGTGTTGCGTCTAACCAAGTTTTCGCATTAGTTTTTAACTGAATGACTTCGTCTTTGAGTTGTTGCTCCATTACTTGCCCAAAACCCGATAGCGGCAGAACACCCGCGTGCTGTAATGCCTCTGTGTCGTTACCGTGTGCTTGCATGAGCAGCGTAATCAATTGATATTTTTGCAAGCCATTTAATAAAAACGGCTCATCGGTGTCGTCAAGCTCTTGCGGTTGCTCCATTTGAATTTGCAAATGGTGGAGGTAATAAACATCTAAGGGTTGACGCAGTAATTGACGCAAATGATGAACTTGCAGTGCATGGGGTGCTGTAATGGGAACATAGGCTTCAATGTTGGCAACATTGCTTGAGGTGTTTCTTGCGGTAATCCATTCGTGCGAAAAAGTTTGAAAGTGTGAATGTGGTGTGATGTATTGATTAGAAAACGCTTGCAAAGGGTATTCAGTTGCAACCGCAGAGTTGGGCCAAATTTGATTGAGGTAATCCATGAGTTGAGAAATCAACACCGATGGCGGGAGCTCTTCGTGATCGCTGGGGTGACGACTTTGCCAACTGATATACAAACGTTCGCGAGCAGACAGCAATGCTTCTAAAAATAAATAGCGATCGTCTTCGCGGCGCGATCGATCTGCAGGTCTGCACCACGGTGCATGCGTGAGTAAATCAAAATCTCGGGTCGTTGAAGGCCTCGGATAAGCGCCGTCATTCATGCCGAGTAAACACACGCGTTGAAAGGGGATGGAGCGCATGGGCATCAGCGTGGCGAATTGCACACCATCGCCTAAAAACCGTTGATGCATGGCAGGCAACTCAATGCTACCGAGCCAATGATCGCGCACAACGGTGATGAGCATGGGTTCATTGAACTGCGCCCATTCGCATTGTTGAATCCATTTTTCTAATGCACTACTGAGTTTTTGTGAAACCCATATGTATTCATCTTTTTCGTTTGAGAAAAATGTTTGCATTAATTCTTGCAATGTAAGTAGCCACTGCTGTGGTGTTTGTGCATGCATTAACGATTGACGCGTTTGCGTGATGGCGTCTAGCAAAAAAATGAGTTGGCCAATACGCCATGCATTGATGCCACCAATATCAGGCGTGGGAACAGTGTTGTTCCATGTTTGATTCCAAGCTTCTTGCGTATTGGCGGCGCCTGTGGCGTAACCCAGTAACATGCGTCGCAAACCAAACTCCCAAGTGTTGTGATCTGCATCCGTGATATCGGGTAGACCCATAGATTTACGATGCTGCGGTGTGAGTCCCCAACGAATTGCCGACGCGCGAATCCATTCGTGCAAAGACTCTACGTCGTGAATGCTGAGTTCGAATTTTTCACGAATGGCGCCCACATCCAATAGGCTCAACCAATCCTCGGGTGTAAAACGCAAGCTGGGCAATTGGAGTAACAATTCCAAGGCTTGGACCATGGGGTGATCGCTGGTTGTTGGATCCGCAATATGAAATGGGATGTATCGAGGGTCGCTTGTATCAAAACGGCCCCAAGCGGCTTGAATATGCGGTGCAAAGGTTTGAATATCGGGCACCATCACCATGATTTGTCGAGGTGAAAGATGTGGATCGAGATTAAGCCATTGCAAAATATGATCATGCAAAACTTCAACTTCGCGTTGCGCGCTGTAACAACTCACCCATGTGATGCTTTTGTCGTCCGTGTTGCGTGTTCTATTGAGTGCAACGATTTGTTGATTGGAGCGTAAATTTAAAATATCCGATTGCAACATTTGCAACTGATGATTTGTGCTGCTATCAGCGGGGTCCCAAGGATCTACAAATAATTCTTGACGCGCTTGTTGACCGTCGACTTCAAAGCAATCAATTAAATGTAAGTAGTCGCGCGCTTGCTGCCCCCATGCTGCCAAAAGCGGATGGGTATCGCTGTGTAAATTTTGAGTGCTGATAGCCTTGGGTGTCGATTGTTTGCCTTGAGATTGAATCCAGTGATGAATCAATCGTTTGTCTTCGACCACATCTTGCCAATAGATTTGGCAAGGATTGGTGATAAACATCAACACTTGTGTGATGCGACCCAAAGCGGCGAGCGCTTCTACGCTTTGAAGCGGTAACGATGAAATACCAAACACCATGACGCGGGAAGGTACTTGAGCAGGTCTATTGTTGGGTGTGAATGATTGAATGGCTTGCATGAAGGCCGTGTGCACCGACGCGCGCGAAGACATCGATGCGTCCCATTGATCTTGAGGAGCGAGGTCTTGCATCAACCATTGCCACAAATGAGCTTGCCACACATGTTCATCGGGCATGACAACCGATTGACCTTCGGCTAATGGAATACGGTAATGACCTTGCGACCAATTTTGAAGCCAGTCGGCGCGGTAGTTCTGATAGCCGTCAAGGACATCGGCCAATTGCATGGCCAGTTGATAGGCTTTGCGTTGCGTGTTTTGTGTATCGGCTTGTTGGTTTAAATACGCATGCAAAGGCTTATAGATATCTTTTTTTATTTCTGTTGAGTGTAAAAAACGCAACAACCGCCACACCAAGTTGGATTTGTCTAAGGGCATGTGTGCAGGAACTTTTTCTTCACCCAAGACATCGCGATACATGCGCCAAATGAGGGTGGAAGGTAAATCGATGATGGTGGCGGCACAAATGCCCAATGCGCTATCTTTGGCGATTTGAATTTCGAGCCAATGCTTCATTCCGTTGCTTTGCACCAAAATAACTTCGGAGTCGAGCGGCTTTAAAGGATGTTGTTTGACAGATTTAACCAACAACTCGCATAAGTGTTCAAGCTGGTTGCTGTGAAAAACTAAAAATCCATTGGCATTGGGCATGAGCTGAATGGCTTTAAAAGGGTAGAGTCATAAGCTTAACGGAGAAGAGGCTCAATGCGTGAGTCTCTTGAAATAAATTGATACTTTTTAATACCTTTGTTACGGCAAAAGCATGCCTTTTTTTTCTATGAAATCCACAATAGTTTGAACGCCGACCAATGTTTTTAAATTGGTCATGACATATGGTTTGAGGCCTTGTGATTGTGACCGCATGCGTTGTGTGTCCGCTTCCATCACGGCCAGGTCGGCGCCCACGTGCGGCGCCAAATCTGTTTTGTTAATCACAAATAAATCGCTCTTGGTGATACCAGGTCCACCTTTGCGCGGAATTTTTTCACCAGCGGCAACATCTATCACGTAAATCGTGAGGTCACTCAACTCGGGGCTAAATGTTGCAGCCAAATTATCGCCACCGCTTTCCACAAACACCACGTCTGCGTTTGGAAATTTTTCGAGCATCCGATCAATCGCTTCTAAATTGATCGACGCATCTTCGCGAATCGCTGTGTGTGGGCAACCGCCTGTTTCAACACCCATGATGCGATCGGCATCTAAAGCGCCGCTCACCGTGAGTATGCGTTGATCTTCTTTGGTGTAGATATCGTTGGTGATGGCAACCAAGTCCCATTTGCTTCGCATGTTTTTGCAAAGCATTTCAAGCAAGGTGGTTTTACCAGAGCCAACAGGGCCACCAATGCCAACGCGCAAAGGGGGTAATTTTTTGGTGCGATTTGCGATGTGATGCATCATGATCTAAACAATCGAGAGTATTGAGTTTCGTGGCGCGCAGACACAATGGCCAAGCGCGGGCTAAAGGCTTGTCGTTGATCGTCATTGAGTTGCATGGCGTGATCAACGGCGATGGGGATTTGCAAACTGAGTGCCGCCAATATTCGTTGCCCACTTCGTTGACCCAGTGGTATGGCTTTGAGAGATGCTTGCACCATGTTTTCCGCCCAAGAAAAAGCACAAGCGGTGAGGCTGTCTTGTATGGGTAAATCGGTGGATGCAACAGCCAACGCAAATGTGAGGGGCCAAGTGGGGGGCAATTGCAAACACGTATTCAATTGCAAATCATCCACTAAGGTTTGATTTCGCAGCCATTCGAGCAAGGAGCGACCCATTTGTTCGGTTTGTAAGCGCATCTCAGACGTTTCGCGTGTTTGCAAAATCCATTGCGTCAGTGATTGCAATTTTTGTAAATCATTGTTTCTCCACGCATTGATGGCCTTAGCCACAACCGCCAAGTCACTGCGTGATTGTGAGATATGCAATTGATCAATCAACCAATGTTGCGCCGTTGCTTCATCGGTGATGTAACCATGTTGGACGGCAGACTCTAAACCTTCAGAATAAGAAAATCCACCCACAGGTAATGCAGGCGACGCCAATTGCATCAAAAGTAACAAGGAAGCAGGAGAGAGCGACACAATCAATCAGTGCTTGCAAGAATCATCGTGCACGTGATGCGCATGATCGTGATGATCGTGTTTGTGATCGTGAGAATGATCGTGTTCATGACCATGCGCGTGTTCGCTTGAATAAGCTCCCGCTTCGGGCTCGAAAGGTTCATCCACAGTATTGACAATGAGATGCATGGATCTGAGCATATCGGCGAGCACATGATCGGGTTCAATTTTGAGATGGTCTGCGTGCAATTCAATCGGCACATGGCGATTGCCCAAATGATAGGCCGCGCGTGTTAAATCAAATGCGCTTCCGTGCTCAGTGCAATGCGTGATCCGCAACACGGGTTGCGGTGCTGCATCTATTTTTAAAAGCGACCCATCTTCTCCCACTAAAACATCGCCACCGCGCACGAGTGTGCCACGCGGTAAAAAAACACCTACTTGTCGACCACTTGAGTCGGTTGCTTCGAACCGACTTTTTTGACGCACGTCCCAATCTAGCAACACAAACGCTGCGCGTTTGATTAATACAGATGCCAATCCCTGTCCCACTGGAACACGTTTAGAAAAATGAATCATGATTTAAAACAAAAAATATCGCTGGGCCATGGGCAGGCTGGTGGCGGGCTCGCAAGTGAGCAGTTGTCCATCGGCGCGTACTGCATAGGTTTGTGCGTCCACCTCCATGTGTGGCGCATAGTCATTGTGCACCATGTGACGCTTGCCTATGCCACGGATGTTTTTAACCGCAGCTAATGTTTTTTGTAAACTATAGCGTTTGCCAATATCGGCTTGCAAGCCTGCTTGTGAAACAAACGTGAGAGAGCCTTTGCTCAATGCGCCACCAAATGCGCCAAACATCGGTCTGTAATGAACAGGTTGGGGTGTTGGAATCGATGCATTGGGGTCGCCCATGGCTGCCAATGCAATAAAACCACCTTTGAGAATGATGGAAGGTTTGACGCCAAAAAATGCGGGCTTCCAAATTACCAAGTCGGCCCATTTACCAACTTCGATACTACCGACTTCGTGACTGATGCCGTGAGCAATGGCAGGATTGATGGCAAGTTTGGCGATGTAGCGTTTGATACGTGTGTTGTCGTGTCTATCCGTGTCCCCTTGTAGAGCACCGCGTTGCGATTTCATTTTGTGAGCCGTTTGCCAACAACGCATGATGACTTCACCCACGCGTCCCATTGCTTGGCTGTCCGATGAAAACATACTGATTGCCCCGAGGTCATGCAAGATATCTTCGGCCGCAATGGTTTCGCGACGAATGCGACTTTCTGCAAATGCCAAATCTTCTGCAATCGATGGATCGAGGTGATGACAGACCATCAACATATCCACGTGTTCGTCAAGCGTGTTGATGGTGTATGGTCGTGTCGGATTGGTTGATGAGGGCAATACATTGGCCTCGCCCACTACTTTTAAAATATCAGGTGCGTGTCCGCCGCCCGCACCTTCGGTGTGAAAGGTGTGAATCGTTCTGCCTTTAAACGCAGCAATCGTGTCTTCCACAAAACCCGATTCATTCAATGTATCGGTATGAATCGCCACTTGTGTATCGGTGGCTTCGGCCACATTCAAACAATTGTCGATAGCCGCTGGTGTGGTGCCCCAATCTTCATGAAGTTTTAAACCAATCGCTCCTGAATGAATTTGTTCGGTTAATGCATCGGGCAATGATGCATTGCCTTTGCCTAAAAAACCTAAGTTCATGGGGAACGCATCAGCAGCTTGCATCATGCGTTCTAAATTCCATGGCCCTGGTGTACAAGTGGTTGCAAATGTGCCAGTAGCGGGGCCTGTGCCACCACCGAGCATTGTTGTGACACCAGACGCTAACGCTTCATCAATTTGTTGTGGAGCAATGAAATGAATGTGCGTATCGATTGCACCTGCAGTCACGATCATGCCTTCGCAACTGATAATTTCTGTACCTGGTCCTATTATGATGTCAACACCGGGTTGCGTATCGGGGTTGCCCGCTTTGCCAATGGCTGCGATGCGTCCGCCTTTTAATCCAATATCAGCTTTGATAACACCCCAATGATCAACAATCAATGCATTGGTCATCACCGTATCCATTGCACCTTGATCGCGTGTTCTTTGTGATTGAGCCATTCCATCACGAATGGTTTTGCCACCACCAAACTTAACTTCTTCTCCATAAGCTCCGGCGCGAAAGGTGAAGTCTTGTTCGACTTCAATCACCAAATTGGTATCGGCCAATCGCAAACGGTCACCCACTGTTGGGCCATACATTTCCGCGTAAGCGCGGCGTTCAATTTGAGCCATCACTTTGCCCCTTGTTGTGATGCAGGCAGTGCGCCTTGTGTTAATCCACGAAATCCATAAACCATTCGATCGCCTGCGTAGTCGACCAATTCAACGGTGCGTTGTTGTCCGGGTTCAAATCGAACCGCTGTGCCCGATGCAATATTGAGTCGCATGCCTTGCGCTTGCGCACGATCAAATTGCAATGCTGAATTGGTTTCTGCAAAATGGTAGTGCGATCCCACTTGAATGGGTCTGTCGCCTGTGTTTTTAATCAATAGCGTGATGGTGCGTCTGTTGGTATTGATGGGGTGCGAGCCCGCATCGGTGAGTAATTCACCTGGAATCATGTACGACTCACTTTCGTTGTGACCACAAATACGCGCCCACCAACACGGCGAGCAACACATAGCCCATCACATCGGTGGCATGCCAATGCGATGAAACTATGCCGTGCCCATCATGCGCATGCGCAATTGATGCAAAAATTGCTAAAAAAGAAAATAGATTTTTTATCATATGCATGCTCACTTCTCATTAAACAATGGGTTGATGAACGGTGACCAACTTGGTTCCATCGGGAAACGTGGCCTCGACTTGAATATCAGGGATCATTTCGGGTATGCCGTCCATGACATCGGCACGCGTGAGAAGGGTGCGACCCTCACTCATCAAGTGCGCGACTGTTTTTCCGTCGCGTGCGCCTTCCATGACTGCGGCACTGATAAAGGCCACCGCCTCGGGGTAATTGAGTTTGAGTCCGCGTGCGCGTCTGCGCTCAGCCAGCAAGGCGGCGGTGAATATCAAGAGCTTGTCTTTTTCGCGTGGGGTGAGTTCCATGATCGTGAGTGTGTTTTGAAAAAGGGTGTATCTATTGTCTCTTTATATTTGAAGCTTGCAACTTGTAGGCCTCAAAAAAGGGTTGCAAAGACGGGCTAGTTTGCACCAATGGCGTGCATTCTCGATATTTTGGTGCACATTTTATTTTGGAAATTTCAACACTAACCCACTTTTCACTAGAGGGCCTTGATTTATTGCACCGAAATGGGTTGGCACATCCTTTGCAAAGATACCTTCATGCATGTTGCGCATGCATTTTTCATTAACCTTTTGGAGTTTTCGCCCATGTTAAACCGTCGCCTTCATCTCAAGACGATTGCCGCTGCTGCCGCAATTGTGAGTGGGTCTTTGATTTCAACGCTTGCCAATGCAGCAGACACCATAAAGGTGGGTGTATTGCACAGCTTGTCTGGAACCATGGCTATTTCTGAAACTGTTTTAAAAGACACTGTGCTCATGGCCATTGAAGAGATCAATGCCAAGGGTGGCGTGCTCGGCAAAAAACTAGAGCCTGTTGTGGTTGACCCCGCATCTAACTGGCCTTTGTTTGCAGAAAAAGCAAAACAATTACTCACACAAGATAAGGTTGCCGTCACATTTGGATGCTGGACATCAGTCAGTCGCAAATCAGTGTTGCCCGTGTTTGAAGAATTGAACGGCTTGTTGTTTTACCCCGTTCAATACGAAGGTGAAGAATTATCCAAGAACGTGTTCTACACAGGTGCAGCGCCTAATCAACAAGCGATTCCTGCTGTTGACTATTTGATGAGCAAAGACGGCGGTGGTGCTAAGCGTTGGGTTTTATTGGGTACTGACTATGTGTATCCACGCACGACCAACAAAATTTTGCGCGCTTACCTTAAGAGCAAAGGCGTGAAAGACACAGACATTGATGAAAAGTACACACCTTTTGGTCACGCTGATTATCAAACTATTGTTGCTGATATCAAAAAATTCTCAACAGGTGGCAAAACAGCGGTTGTGTCAACAATCAACGGTGACTCTAACGTTCCTTTCTACAAAGAGTTGGGTAACGCTGGCCTCAAAGCCAAAGACGTTCCCGTTGTTGCCTTCTCTGTGGGCGAAGAAGAATTGCGCGGTGTAGATACAAAACCATTGGTGGGTCACTTGGCTGCATGGAACTATTTCATGAGCATTAAAAATCCTGCCAACGATGAGTTCACCAAAAAATGGGCTACTTACGCGAAAGCAAAAAATATCGCTGGACACAAAGACAAAGCTTTGACCAACGATCCGATGGAAGCCACATACATTGGTATTTATATGTGGAAACAAGCGGTTGAGAAAGCAAAAACAACCGACGTTGACAAAGTGATCGCAGCAATGGCGGGTCAAACTTTCAAAGCACCAAGCGGCATCACATCCAAGATGGATGAAAAGAATCACCATTTGCACAAATCAGTGTTCATCGGTGAAGTCAAGGCTGATGGTCAGTTCAACGTTGTTTGGAAAACACCAGGCCCCGTTAAAGCCAAGCCATGGAGTCCTTACATCGAAGGTAACGACAAAAAGCCTGACGAGCCAGCAAAGAAGTAAAATCTTTGATGAAAGAGTAATCGGTTGAATACAATCGGTTGTCTGATTCAACGGGGAGGCGCTCATACCCCTCCCCATTTTTTCGACCTCATTTTTTGGAAATTTCATGTATCGGTTCTTGCATTGTTGTTTAGTGAGCATGATGCTGTGCATAAGCGCTGCCAGTCATGCACTCACCAACGAGCAAGCATTGGGCATTGTGGTGGGTGACACCGATGCACGATTAAAAATACTCAATCTTGCATTGCAAGAAGCAGATGACAAAACAGCCATATTTTTGAAAGCTTTAGCCGGCGATGCCGTCAAAGCAACAGATAAACAAGTGTGGGTCATCGATAACGGTCAAGCTAAAGACCCCGTGAGTGGTGCCGTTTCTTCATTACCCGATGACGCGCAAGATGTGGTGAGTAACAACCGAATGCGTGGCGAAATTGATGCCGCGATTGCTGCATTGCAATTACTCAGCCCCGATGATGCGGTACGCACAAAAGCTGCCAAAGCGTTGATTAAAGAGCCCGACGCAGAAAAGCTTCCGTTGCTTGAGCGTGCATTGGCCATCGAAAAAATTCAAACCATCAGAGAAATGTTGAAATTGGCCAAAGCTGCGATTGCCATTTCAAGCCCCGATGCATCGATTCGTCTTCAAGCAGCAGCTGAATTGGCATTGAGTCAAACTCCAGAAACACAATTGTTGCTTAATCAACAACTGTCTTCTGAAACCGACGCTGCTGTTCAAACACAAATTAAAAATTCACTCAAAGAAATTGCATCAGCATTGCGATGGGGTGAAAAATTAGGCGCACTTTTTGCTGGCATAAGCTTGGGTTCCATTTTGTTATTGGTCGCATTAGGATTGGCGATCACCTATGGTTTGATGGGTGTGATAAACATGGCGCATGGCGAGTTGATGATGGTGGGCGCTTATGCAGCGTACGCCGTTCAAGTGATGTTTCGTCAATACTGGCCCGCGCACTTTGATGCGTATTTATTTGTTGCGATACCTGTTTCATTTTTGTCTGCTGCCTTGGTGGGCGCATTGATGGAACGATTGGTTCTCAAGCATTTGTATGGTCGCCCCTTAGAAACATTGCTGGCTACTTGGGGCATTAGTTTGATTTTGATGCAAACAGTTCGCACTATTTTTGGTGCGCAAAATGTGGCGGTTGAAAATCCTGCATGGATGAGTGGCGGTATTCAAGTGCTAGCCAATCTCACCTTGCCTTGGAATCGATTGCTGATTATTTTATTTGCGGTTGTGGTGCTCATGGCTACGGCCTTGTTGATCAGTCAAACACGTTTGGGATTGTTTGTTCGTGGTGTCACGCAAAACAGACCGATTGCGTCGTGCATGGGAATCAACACCGCTCGCATCGACACGTACGCATTTGCATTGGGCTCGGGTATTGCAGGGCTTGCAGGATGCGCCCTCAGTCAAATTGGTAATGTAGGTCCCGATCTGGGGCAAGGATATATCGTTGACGCATTCATGGTGGTGGTACTCGGTGGCGTCGGTCAATTGGCTGGAACCGTGTATGCCGCTTTGGGCTTGGGCATTCTCAATAAATTATTAGAAGGCTGGACGGGCGCCGTATTGGCCAAAATTGCTGTATTGGTTTTCATCATCATCTTTATTCAAAAAAGACCGCAAGGCTTGTTTGCCATGAAAGGCCGCAGCGCGGAAGCTTGATATGTCAACACCTCAACTACCTTCACCACCACCAATTCTGAGCGCATCGGGATGGACTGCATTCTTGTTTGCATTCATTGTGATTGCATTGATCGCACCGATTCTCAACACCATGGTGCCTGCAAGCAGTATGTTTCATATGAGTGACTTTGCCGTTGCATTGATTGGAAAAATCATGTGCTACGCCATTTGTGCATTGGCCATGGATTTAATTTGGGGTTACACAGGCATTTTGTCATTGGGGCACGGATTGTTTTTTGCATTGGGTGGCTATGCCATGGGCATGTATCTCATGCGTCAAATCGGTCGCGATGGCAACTACAAATCTGATTTGCCCGATTTTATGGTTTTTTTGGATTGGAAAGAGTTGCCCTGGCACTGGACGTTCAGTGATAGTTTTATCGCCACCTTGATTTTGATCGTGTTGGTGCCGGGATTGGTTTCTTTTGTGTTTGGATATTTTGCGTTTCGCTCGCGCATCAAAGGCGTTTATTTTTCGATCATCACGCAAGCCATGACCTTTGCCGCAATGCTTTTGTTTTTTAGAAACGAAACTGGTTTTGGTGGCAACAATGGATTCACCGATTTCAAAAGAATTTTAGATTTACCCATTGCTACACCTTCAATGAGAATGACTTTGTTTGTAATCACAGGTTTGACATTGCTTGGTTTTTATTTATTTGCCAAATGGCTGATTCGCAGTAAATATGGTCGAGTATTGCTCGCTATTCGCGATGCAGAGTCACGGGTGATGTTTTCGGGCTATTCACCCTTGCCTTACAAACTCAGCATTTGGGTGCTTTCAGCCATCATGTGTGGCGTTGCGGGTGCTTTGTATGTGCCGCAGGTTGGCATCATCAATCCCAGTGAAATGAGCCCTGCACAATCCATCGAAATTGCAATTTGGGCGGCAGTGGGTGGTCGAGGCACATTGATAGGTCCAATCGTTGGTGCATTTTTAGTGAACGGCGCCAAGAGCTGGCTCACGGTCACTGCGCCAGAATTTTGGTTGTATTTTTTAGGCGCGCTCTTTATTGCAGTCACCTTGTATTTGCCCAATGGTGTGGTGGGCTTGGTGCGCAAAAAAGGAGATCAATCATGACGCCTGATTTGATGGAGCTAGGCGCTAAACGCTATCAAGAATTCAAAGAAAAAACACTTCAAGCCGATGGGTCGGGTGGACGTGCGGCCAGTTATTCGCGCATTCACAAATCGGGTGAACTCGATTTAACGCACGGCAGAATTTTGTATCTCGAAGATGTGAGTGTGAGCTTTGATGGATTCAAAGCGATCAACAAATTGTCATTGGATATTGCACCTGGTGAATTGCGTTGCATCATTGGTCCCAACGGTGCTGGCAAAACCACGATGATGGATATCATCACAGGCAAAACAAAGCCTGATGAAGGTCAAGTTTTTTTTGGTAGCACCATAGATTTGCTCAAACACAATGAGCCTGAGATTGCACAACTCGGCATCGGTCGCAAATTTCAAAAGCCCACAGTCTTCGAGCATCTCACTGTTTTTGAAAATTTAGAACTCGCACTCAAAACGCACAAAAGCGTAGGTGCATCGATGTTTTTTAAACTCAATGGCGAGAGCAAAGACAAAATATCCGAAGTGCTTGAAACTATCGACCTCACACAAAGCATCACGCGACAAGCGGGCAATCTGAGTCACGGTCAAAAGCAATGGCTGGAAATTGGTATGCTATTGATGCAAGAACCTCGACTGTTGCTGCTTGATGAGCCAGTGGCAGGCATGACTGATTATGAAACCGAACGCACCGCAGGATTATTTTTGAGACTCAAAGGCAAGCATTCGCTGATGGTGGTGGAGCATGACATGGGATTCATTCGCATGATTTCAGAAATCGTTACCGTGTTATGCGATGGATCTGTTTTTTCGCAAGGCACTTTGGATGAAGTGCAATCGGATGAGCGTGTCATTGAAGTTTATTTGGGACGATAAAAAATGTTAAACGTATCCCACATTCAACAATACTATGGAAGCTCGCATATTTTACGTGGCGTGAGCTTGAGCGCAAAAGCGGGTGAAGTGACCGTGTTACTCGGTCGCAATGGCGTTGGCAAATCTACCTTGCTCAAATCCATCATGGGCTTGGTGTCCATCAAAGAGGGGCAAATTCAAATCAATCAAAAAGATATTACGCGTGCAACGCCTTATCAACGCGCGCGCGCGGGTTTGGGTTATGTGCCACAAGGCAGAGAAATTTTTAATCGACTCACGGTTGAAGATAATTTGCGCATGGGTCTGGCCACACAATCGGCTTCTGCAAAAATCCCCTCCGAATTGTTTGAGTTGTTTCCTGTTCTTCAGCAAATGTTGCACAGACGAGCCGGTGATTTATCGGGCGGTCAGCAGCAGCAACTCGCGATCGCGCGCGCTTTGGCGGGAAACCCCAAAGTGTTGATATTGGATGAGCCCACCGAAGGTATTCAACCCAGCATCATTAAAATCATTGGTTTGGTGATTCGTCGATTGGCCAAGCGCGGTGACATGGCGATTTTGATGTGTGAGCAGTATTACGATTTTGCACAAGGCTTGGCCGATCAATACTTGGTGATGGATCGTGGTGAAGTTGTGGCGCAAGGGCCTGGTCACGAAATGCAAAGCAAAGATATTCAAAAACTCGTTTCGATTTGAGTTGAAAAAAGCTACATCGACCAAATGCGCGGTGTAACTGTGCCTAAATTCCATATTTGTTTGCGCCATTCAAGCCATATTTGCTTGAGTAGTTGCATTACGGGTTCTACTTGGTGACTCAAACTTCTAAGCACGATTACTTGTTTATTGGGTGACGTCACGCCCACTTCGATTTCATCAGAGGGTGAGGGGCAAAGATCACTTGCAATCTCTAAGGCGAGTGTTCGTGTGGTGTCGCTCCAAGCGTGGCCTTGCGCCAAAATCAATGTGGCCAAACAAAGGTGACCATTCAAACCCACAGGACTTTGTATCAAGCGTTGGTCTGATGCATCGATCAATCCACTTTCAAGCCATAAATTTTTAATTTCAAGATTTTGCGAAAACTTGCCAGCGATCCAAGGTTGATTGGCATGCGGCAAACCCAATGCTGTGACGTCCCATGCCATCAGTTGCGCATCAGGATCTAAAGAAAAAACTGCACTGTTTTTTGCATACGAGGTGTTGTAGGCCAATGCTTCGAGTGGCAACCATTCGAGCCTTGCGCCATCAGTCACATGCGCGTTGACTTGTTGTGTAGCCCAGGCCTTATCGGATCCATAAAACCGAGTGGCTCCTGGTGTGGTGATCAATGCGTGCGCCCCAGATGCAACTTCTATATTAATCTCTAGTGAGTCACCACCAACCAAGCCACTCGGTGGGTGTACCAGTACATTGTGACAAACCGCGTCGCCTTCGGGATATAAACTTTTGAGTACGCGCAAAGGCCCTTCATGCTTGTGATGCACGATGGTTTGAGAGCCTGCTAGGGAGTATTGGAGTGAAAGCGAAGCATGCCAATTGGTCATGCGATATTATCGATCAAGAAGCATCTTTGGCTGCTTTTTCGGCTTGTACTTGAAGTGCAATCGCTTCGACTTGTTCGTTAGACATGCCAAACTTGGCTTGTAAGGCTTTGAGCTTGAGTTGTTCTTCTTCGGTTACAACGCCATCGGCCAACACTTCGCGCACTTCCATTTCATACAAAGATTCACGGCGTTGAACTTGAGCGGTGTAGGCAGTGGCCACCACACCCGTCAAAATAGCCGCCAGTGCAATTGCCAAAATTTGCGTGACAACCACAAGCACGGTACCTAAATACGTAACAGGATCCACATTGCCCCAGCCAGCAATAATGGTGAGAATAAACCAATGCATGGCGGCAGGAATCGAGCGGAAGACTTCGGGTTGGTCGTGTCCTTCAATGATGTAAATCAAAGATGAAAACAGTAAGCAACTGATCAGCAACAAAAATAATGCCGATGAAAAAGAATCGCGTTCGGATTTGATCGCTTCAAACATGTCTTCCATCGCACTGTTGTAGCGTGACAGTTTAAAAATCCGCAATAAACGAAACATCCTGAGAACGCGCAAATCGGCGCCAGGAAATAAAAGTTGCAAATAAAATGGAACGGTACTGAAAAAATCAACCAATCCAAAAACGCTAAAGAGATATTCTTTTCGCCCTTTCCATGCACTGCCTTTTTCTTGGGCTGCGTGCGTGTATTTGGCGCCGTACGACCAAACGCGCAACACATATTCCATTGAAAAAACTACCACACTGAAAGTGTCAAAAATATGAAATTCGTATTCGAAGGCTTCATGCAAGCTGTGAACCGATTCCAAAATAATCGATACCACATTGGCAACAACGAGCAATGCAATAAAAATTTCACAGACGCGACTCGATCGATCGGCGACAGAACCATCTAAAATTTCATAGGTGCGCTTTTGTAAGCGTGCATAGGTCGACAAAGAAGTGGCGGACATTGAAGAGCTCAATCCTTTTTATTAGGGTTCATTTCATCCATCATGGCCTGCACTTGAGCATCTGATAAACGATATTGAGATTGAAGGCGTTTGAGACTGTCTTTTTCTGCATCAGAAACAACACCGTCTTCAAATACTTTGCGCAGTTGGCTTTGAAAGGCCGCCTTCTTGCGTGACATTTGATTGGAAAAGGCCGATGCCACAATACCTGTCATGATGGCCGCCATACACACGCCCAAAAAGCCAGTGAGTAAGGCAATGACTTCACCAGCCTTGGTGACGGGCTCCACATTGCCGTAACCCGATGTAATGGTCACGATTGACCAATAGATGGCGTGAGGAATCGAGCCAAAGGCTTCGGGCTGCTCGTGTCCCTCGGCAAAATGCATCAACGAGGCCGATACGATGGTCACAATCAATAATAAAAATGCAGCCGAGCCAAACGCGCGCCTCTCTGAATGAACCGCAGCAAATAAATCTTGTAGCGCGGTGTTGTATTTGGAGAGCTTAAGGATTCGTAATAAGCGCAGCACTCGCAGAATACGCAAATCGAGCGATGGAAAAAACACATGCATATAAAAAGGCATGGTGGCAAAAAAATCGATCAATCCAAAGGGGCTGAACATGTAGCCACGTCGCCCGCGCCATGCGCCGCCTTCTTCTTTGGAAAACTTGGCGCCCAATGACCAAACGCGCAACACATACTCCAGCGTGAAAAACATCACGCTCCAAAATTCAAGCTCATGAAAAAAATCTTTGTAGTCTGCGTGCACCTCTGGAATGGAATCTAAAATAACAGCTGAACAATTAAATAGCACAACGACTGTGATGAGCCATTCCACATAACGACTGACGGCATGATTGGGCGATCCGTCCAATACTTCCATTACAAATCGTTGATATTTTGACAACATAAAAAACTACCAAATCATGGAAAATAAAAACGTGTACGGAATTGTTTCATTTCTACAATTCCCGTACACCGAGTGGTTCAATATAAAAGCTAGTTTTGCTTGGCCTTGATACTTTGCCACAACGACCATTCGGTGGCAGTAAGGCTATCGGACTCTTTGGCTGTTTGCTCAAATTTGGTTGTATCAGTGAGCATGCTTAATTGACGAATTTGACCAACGAGCATCTTGTAATGTTCAACCGCAATCTCTGGTCTTTCGGCAATCACATGAATCGGCAATTCCTTGATGTTGTGTGCAGCCTCATTTTCTCGTTGCACCATTTCAATCAAGGCATTGACCTCTTCGGTGGTTAAGTGCAATCGTTTGGATTCTTGTCTGATGAAATTGGCTTCATCTTCATCAATATGGCCGTCTTTGAGCATCTCAAACAAATTGGCTTTGAGGGCTTCGCGTTCTTTGACCAATTGATCGCTGAATGCCGAAGAGAGTAAGGCCGCAGGAATAGCAAAAATACCAATACCAATCAGCGCCAAAACAATCGTCATCGCTCGACCCATGGGGGTAACAGGTGAAATATCGCCATAACCCACAGAGGCCAGTGTAATCACAGCCCAATAAATCGATTGCGGAATGTTTTCAAATTTTTCGGGCTGCGCTTCGTGTTCAAACAAATAGCCAAGAGACGCTGTAAGAACAACCAGCAACATCATGATGAAGGCAGATGCACTCATCACGGGCCATTCACGCACCACCACCTTGACTAAAATAGCGGTCGCATCGTTATAGCGTGTGAGTTTGAGTAAACGCGCCAAACGAAACACTCGCAAAAATCTCAAATCAATGAGGTGATGTAAAAACACTTCAAGGAAGAACGGGAGAATGGCAAGGAAGTCAATCAGCGTTGATGCTGTTTTAGCTTGCTTGAATCGCCCGCCAATCGGACTTTTAAAGCCAGGTTCTTCAACGCAACTGTAGATGCGCATGCAGTATTCAATGGTGAAAATACCAACCGCCACACTATCCAAAATCACAAATTGCAAATTCAAAATGTAGCTGACGCTCGCCATGGATTCCATGATCACCGCAAACACAGACAGCAGCACCCAAACACCAATGAATGCGTCAAAAATCTCTTGCATTTTTCCGCCGAAAGCGCTGGGGAAAACCAAGGCGTGTACGCGTTGTCGAAAGGTTCTACCTTGATTGAGTTTGACGAAGTCTGCGTAGGCTGGAATTAAGATTCGGAAAAGCTTGAGTATTCGAAGCAATCGCAAGAATCGCAAGATGCGTAAATCAAGTGGAATGCCCAACAGTTTAAGATAAAAAGGCGCAATGGCTAAAAAGTCAATGATGGCAAACGGACTGAATAGATAACTGACATGCGCATTTTTTTTGGTTTTGAACTCTTCGTCTTCGGGTGCCAAATAAAATCGCACGGCATATTCAATTGTGAAAACAATCACTGAGAAAATATCGAAGACGTGATAGAAGCCTTTATAGGGTTCATAAAGCGCAGGAACATGTTCAAACACCAATACAAATAAATTGGCAACAATGAGCAAGCCAATCCATTTGTCGACGGCTTTTTGGTAGTTGCCGGGAATATTGGGATCGAGAAGCCACGAATACAGCCATTTTCTAAATGGTAAATCAGATGCGATATCGGCAACAATGTCTTGATTGCCCAACAGGCTTTGGACGTCAAGGTCTTCGAGTTTGTAAGATTTATTTTGTTCCATGATTCACCTCAAAATTCGAGTTCGGCTACTTTGATCGGATACGCACCTTTGTCGCAAACGGTCACGCGTATTTGTATCTTGTTCTCTATCGAGTCGCTATCGACAAACTGCGAATTGGTCGTTGGAACCGCAGAGCCAGGTGGCGTTGGAACAATTTTTTCTAGAACGATGGCGCCAACCAAACTGCGATCGGCGGGTACACACTGCGCCACAATTTGTGGGCGTTCTTTGGTAAAGGGATTGATTAAATCTTTGATATCGGTGTTGTTCATGATGTGATTCAAACAAGCGCCCCATGTGCCATCAATTGGTGCTGCTGCCTCTTTGTTTTCTTCGGGCTTGCCAGCAGCAGCAGGTGCAGCGGGGGGAGCTGCTGCTGCGGCTTGTTCTGCAGCGATCGCGTCTCCCGATTTGGCGTTGCATGCTGCAATTTCATAATCGGGCTTCATGCGCTCAGCGCTGACTTTCGTTAACCACTCAACCCAAGCCTCACCGTTTTGTTTTGTGACTTCTGTTTTCATTGCATCTTTGTAAGCCATCATGCCTAAAAGTGTAACGATCGCAACAACTACGACCATCGACAATAAAAACACAATGTCTGAGCCCGTGAGCTTGACCGATTGAGTCGGTTGATTGTTTGAGGTTGAATCCATTTTGTAATGCCATTGAGTTGATAAACTCGATTCAATTCCTTGAATCGACCAAGAATGGTTTGATGATATTCGCAAAAACCTTAACTTGGATGAGTGTTTATCTGAACTTCATCCCATGAATTTCAATATAAAGAACCCTTAAGTATTAAAAGTAATTGCCCTGTCATCAAATATTTTGTGAGCCGCGATGCGCCCAAGCGGTTGTGTGTCGCTCGATGTAGCTAAACAATTCATACATCGCCATCGCCATCACGCCAACCACCACCAGACCACCAAAGGCCAGACCCATTTGCATGGCCGAACCCGCAGAGATCAGTAGGTAACCAATTCCTTCATTGGCCGCCGTCATTTCTGAAACAGTGGTGCCTACAAAGGCTAATGTGATGGCAACTTTCAGAGATCCATAAAAATAAGGCATTGAGCGTGGAAGGCCCACTTTAACTAATACGTCCCATCGCTTGGCACCTAAGACGCGCAGCACGTCTTCGAGCTCGGGCTCTAGCGTTGCGAGGCCCGTTGCAATATTGACTGTGATGGGAAAAAAACTAATTAAAAAAGCAGTGAGGATGGCAGGACCAATACCAATGCCAAACCAAACTACCAAGATCGGAACAAACGCAGCTTTGGGTAGTGCATTAAAGGCCGTCATGAGCGGATAAACAGCGGCATAAGCCAAGCGTGAACTACCAATCACAAATCCCAATAAAACACCCACCACAATGGCAATACCAAAGCCCGCCATCGTAACCCAATAGGTGCGCCAAGCGTGGCCCGCAATCACTGCGCGGTATTCAATCAGTTGATCTACGATGCGCGATGGACTTGGAAAAATAAATTCAGAAACTTGAAAAATTCTGCAGATGGCTTCCCAAATCACCAAGGTGATGAACAACAAAATAAAGGGCGACCATTTTTCTAAATATTTGGAAGACATGAGATGTTTCTTAAGGGGTGGCCGTTGAACCTGTTTTACGAATTGCGCCAATGTGTCCGCGTAATTCATGAACAATATCGGTAAATTCTTTGGTGTAAGTGATTTCTAAATCGCGTGGACGTGGCAAATCAATTTGTCGACGCAATACAAATCGACCAGGGCTCTTGCTCATCACATAAACCGTATCAGCCAAAAATACAGATTCGCGCAAATCGTGCGTCACTAAGATGACGTTGAAGCGTTGCTCGGTCCAAAGATCGCGCAAGATGCACCACAATTCTTCGCGTGTGAATGCGTCAAGCGCACCAAAGGGCTCATCGAGCAGCAACATCTTGGGTTCATGAATCAGCGCTCGGCAAATGCTGGCGCGTTGTTGCATGCCACCAGACAGTTGCCATGGGTATTGACGCTCGTATCCTTTGAGACCGACACTTTGCAACAATGCAATCGCGCGAGCTTCGTATTCGTCTTTTTTTTCTTTGAAATGTGTGCGATAGGGCTCAACAATTTCAAGAGGCAACAAAACATTGTCAAGCGTTGTGCGCCAAGGTAGCAATGATGGCGCTTGAAACGCCATGCCACTGATCTTAAGAGGACCATTGACGGGTTGGCCGTCCACATGAATCCTCCCTTTTGTGGGATGACGCAAGCCCGTTGTGAGCTTCATGAAGGTTGATTTGCCGCAACCTGAAGGTCCAACGATGGCGATGAACTCGCCTTGTTTGACCTGTAGATTGATGTCTTCTACAGCAAAATGATTTTGTGCAAGTAACTCGTCGTTGTAGGCGAGCCAGACATTTTTAAAATCAACAAAATTTTCAGCAACAGCAGTCATGCGATCAATCAATTATTTTTTTGGCTTCGGCAAGATGTCTAATTCTTTGGCCGTTGGTAAATAAGAGCCATTCCAAATTGCGTCAGGATTAACGCGTGTTTTGGTGTTGAATGCGTCCGACACTTGTGAAGACATCAATGAAAGGCGAGGTCCTTTGATTTGACCAAAGCCTTCGGCTCTTGCGTCTGGGCTGTTGATCACAGTATCAATCGCTAATTTGAGACGACGAATTTCCAATTCATTGTTGATGATGCCGTCACGCGCTTTGACCGTTTCAATCGCTTTTGCAGGATCGGTAATCACGTCTTTCACGCCTTTGGTGAATGCTTTCAAAAACGCCTTCACTGCTTCTGGGTTTTCTTTCAAAATTTTGGGTGATGCAATGATGGCGTTGCCATACAACTTCACGCCATAGTCGGGGTATTGAAGTACCACAACGTCTTCGGCTTTGACGCCGCGTGCTTCAATATTGAGTAGGGATGTGAATGTAAAACCAGTGATCGCATCGACATCGCCACGAACCAACATGGTTTCACGCAAGGGTGGATCCATGGCTGTCCAATTGACAGTACCAATGTTGTTGGCTTTTGCAAAAATGGGGAATGCACGACGACCGGCGTCAAACACAGGTGCACCTAATTTTTTACCTGCTAAATCGGCTGGTGTTTTGATGCCTGATTTTTTGAGTGCCATCACCGATGCGGGTGTGTTGTTGTAGACCATCATGATGGCCACGGGTTTATTGGGCGCATCGGGGTTGTTGGCATGAAATTCCATCAACGCGGCCAAATCTGCAAAACCCAAATCGTAGGTTCCAGAAGCCACGCGTGTGACTGCACCGCCTGAGCCGTTACCTGCATCGACAGTCACGTCCAATTTGGCGTCCTTGAAATAATTATTGGCAACGGGTACCAAAAACAAAGCGGCGGGGCCTTCAAAGCGCCAATCGAGTTGAAATTTAATTGGCGTTGTTTGGGCTTGAGCCAAACTTAAAGTAGTGGCAAGGCTTAAAGCAATGAGTGATTTGAGAAAGGGACGTTTGTTCATGTTGTGTACTCCAGAAAATTAAAAACCAAATCAGATTTAGCAATTAGGATGCCCATAAACAGGGGGGATTCGAATTGACCAAAAGGTGTATTTTGCTTGCATTTGGGGCGAATTTGAGTTCCTCATCAAATAATGAGTTTTGAAATTGGTTCACCGCATTAATCGAGCACCAATACGGTGCGTTTCGAATGCCTTGAAAAACAAACTGTATACACTTTTGAGTTGATATTGAATGGGGATTACCCTGCGAATTGCTTAATTTTTAAGCAGATCGAGCAAGGTTCGAGCGATCACTTGCGTTGCGCGTCGTAAATCTTCCAAATCAATGCGCTCGTCGGCGCGCTTGGCATGCGATTCCAAAACTGTTCGTGGCCCGGCTCCATAAATCACGCCAGGAATACCGCGCTCCACGTACAAACGCACATCGGTATACAAGGGCGTGCCTAGCGCCGGTATTTTTTCTCCAAAAACAATTTCACCATGTTGTTGAATCGCTTGAACCAAAGGCATATTGCCCGATAAGGGTTTCATTGCTTTGGCCAAAAGCATGCGATGAATATTGACGTCGATGCATTGGTCTTTTGCTTTGCCTTTGTTAAACGCTTGGACGGCATCATCGATCACCTGGCGAATACTGGCTTCAACCACCGTTGGATCTTCTTCTGGAATCATTCGACGATCGAGTTTAAAAATCACTTTGCCAGGAACCACATTGGTATTGGTACCACCTTCAATGAGTCCAATGTTGAGATAAGGATGTTCAATGCCTTCAACAGTTGATGTGATATTTTGGTAAAGAATATTTTGTTGATACAACGCGTGTATGATTGTCGTTGCACCTTGTAATGCGTCAACACCAGTTTGTGGAATTGCAGCGTGCGCCATTTTTCCATTTACGGTAACTTGCAATTGCAAGCAACCATTGTGCGCAGTAATCACTTGATAGCTAAAGCCTGCAGCAATCATCAAGTCGGGTTTTGTGAGATTGTTTTTGAGCAACCAATCAGGTCCTAACTCACCACCAAATTCTTCGTCATATGTGAAATGCAATTCAACCGCACCGTTGAGTTTTAAGTTCAATGATTCGAGCGCGCGAACTGCAAATGTAAATGTTGAAAAATCACATTTACTCACGGCACTTGCGCGGCCATACAATTTTCCATCAACGATTTCTGCGCCATATGGATCGTGCGTCCAACCTTCACCTGGGGGCACCACGTCGCCATGCGCATTAAGTGCAATGGTTTTTCCCTCTCCATATTCGCGTCGCACAATCAAATTAGTGATGGATTGCAATCCCTTTTTCTTAACTTCTGTATCTGGAATTTCAATAGCCTTGACGTCCATATCCCATTGCTTGAGCAATTGAGCGGTTCGCAATGCATGGGGTGTGTTGTTGCCAGGCGGCGTGTCGGTTGGGACACGAACAAGTTCTTGCAAAAATAAAACTTGTTCATCAAAATGTTGGTTCACCCAATCATCGATTTTTTGGTAGTGGTTCATGTTTTTTTCTCGGTCAGGTAAATCAATTGCATCAAGGCGTCAATTGACAATTGAATGTCATCGTTGGTAGTGCTTTCTAAAGGATTGTGACTAATGCCGGCATTGAGTCCGCGCACAAACAACATGGCTTGCGGCATCACTTCGTGCAACTTCATGGCGTCATGTCCTGCTCCACTGGGTAGTTCAAACAAGGGGATGTTCAAATCAGACAATGCTTGTGTCCAACGTGCTTGCCATAAAGGATCGCTGGGTGCGCAAGAGGCGCGCATGGTTTCTTCGATGTGATAGCTCAAGCCACGTTCCTTGCAAATGGATTCGAGTTCTTGCAACACATCACTCACCAATGAATCGCGTTGCGCGTCGTTGGGTGCGCGCATATCCAAACTGAAATGACATTGACCCGCCACTACGTTGATCGAGCCTTGTGGCACATTCAATTGACCGATGGTGGCAACGCTATCACCATCTTGAATGGCGCGCTTTTCAAGATAAACAGCCAATTGGGCAAGACCACTCACCGCGTCTCTTCTGCGATCCATCGGTGTTGTACCTGCATGGCTTGCCATGCCGTTGATGTGACCCACAAAACGAACGCTGCCGTTGATGGATGTCACGACACCCAAAGGTAAATCTTTTTCATTGAGAACAGGACCTTGCTCAATATGCACTTCAACAAAGCCAAGGTATTTTTTTGGGTTGCGCTTGATCGATGCAATTTGAGTGATATCCAAGCCCGCGTTTTTCATGGCCTCGCGCATCGAAATGCCATCTGCGTCTAATTGATCGAGCCACTGTGGATTGAATTGACCCACCAACGCGCCCGAACCTAAAAATGTCGCCTTATAGCGTTGGCCCTCTTCTTCTGAAAACGCTACAACTTCGATATCAAAGGGCAGACGTTTACTTTGTTGGTGTAATTGGGCAACGCAAGCGATGGGAACATAAATCCCGAGTCGTCCATCGTGTTTACCACCGTTGCGCACCGTGTCGTAATGCGATCCTGTCATCAATGTTTGAGGCTGTTTGATATTTGCATCGGCTTTGTAGATGCCAACAACATTTCCAACCGCATCGTGGGAGACTTCGTCAAATCCATTTTGACGCATCAAGTGTCCAATATCGCTCGCGCATGCGCGATGTGCATCGGTAAGGTATGTAACGGCGAGTTGATTTTTTTCTTTAAAACCAGGATCACTGTGTTTGGATAAATCTTCCAACCAATCCCACACACGGTTGCCCAAATCGGGTTGATCGTTCAATTTGTCATGCAAGCGAATTTCGGCAATGCGATGAATATTTCTAAGCGCTTCTTCAAACTCATAGTCGACGGGATGATTCAGGCGTCTCTCGAATGTATCGATGATGTTTTGCCTTTGCAGACCCGTGCCTCTTGGACCTCTCACGGCCAATATAAATGGGAAGCCCATTTTTTGGTTGTACTCGGTATTGAGTTGTTGAATGCGTGCGAATTCTTCTGGGGTGCAATGCGTGAGGCCGGCTTTGCTTTGCTCGTTGGTTGAATCGTGCGTCAGGTTTTGATTGACCATCGCTTTACCCGCCAATTCGGGGTGGGCACGTATCAATGTCATTTGAGCGTCTTGCCCCGCGTTTTTAACTACTTCGACCATGCAAAATTTAAGTTGCGCAATCGATGCAAAAGGGCGTTGCGTTAGCGCGCGTTCAACAATCCAATCCGAATGCTCGTACAAGCCACTGATTCGCTCTAAAGCATCGCGCGGCGGCAATTGGTTGATGTCTTGCAGACTTAAACTCATAGAGAGTCCTTGAAGGGATGCGTTGACTTCCAATGCCTTGCAATATCGACGCGTCTGCAAATCCACACATGACTGTGTTTTTCAACGTGATCTAAAAATTTTTGCAAAGCCACGATGCGTCCTGGGCGCCCCAACAGTCTGCAATGCATGCCAATGCTCATCATCTTGGGTGAGTCTGCGCCTTCGGCGTACAACGCGTCAAAACTGTCTCTCAAATAAACAAAGAAATCTTCAGCTTGTGAAAAACCTTGTGGCAATGAAAAACGCATATCGTTTGTGTCCATGGTGTAGGGCACGATCAAATGTGGGACTACATTTCCATTGGTTTTTTGAACCTTCATCCAAAAAGGTAAATCATCACCGTAATAATCACTGTCGTATTCAAGTCCATGATCTGCCACGATTCGTCGCGTGTTGGGGCTGTCTCTTCCTGTGTACCACCCCGCAGGTTTTTGTCCTGTTAATTTTTGAATGATGTCGATGCCTTGATTGAAGTGCAATGTTTCGGTGGCTTCATCGATAGTTTGGTAGTTGAGCCATCGCCAACCGTGACACGCAATCTCATGACCCAATTCAACAAAGGCTTGCGTGATTTCGGGGTAACGCTCAAGAGCCATGCTCACACCAAACACAGTGAGCGGTAGTTGACGTTTTTCAAATTCTTTAAGGATTCGCCATACGCCCACGCGCGAACCGTATTCATAAATACTTTCCATACTCAAATGGCGATCTGCAAAACTTGCGGGATTGAACATCTCACTTAAAAATTGTTCAGATCCTGCGTCGCCATGAAGCGTTGCGTTTTCAGCGCCTTCTTCGTAGTTGAGAACAAATTGCAATGCAACACGCGCTTGGTTGGGCCACTTCGCATGGGGGGGATTTTTTCCATAGCCTTTGAGGTCACGAGGGTAAACATGCGTGGTGTCGTAAATCATGACGGTTGCTTTCAGAGAAAAGTTTTTTTACTCATGGGTGCTGATTGGGTTTTGGAGTAAACCAAATTTTTTTCAACGTTTAACAAATGCTGTTCCATCAACTGCAGCGCTAATTTTTCATTCTTTTTTGCAAAGGCGTCAACGATGGCGACGTGTTCCCAGGCGGAATCACGCGCTTGGTGATCGGTTTGGTACATCAAGGTGATCAATGCACAGCGTGAAATCAAATCGTTGAGTATTTGAGCCAATACCGCGTTATCCATTAAATGCGCAATCAACACATGGAAGTCACCCAACAACTCGGTTCGACCAGGAACGTCTTGTCGCTCAATGGCTTTGGCTTCAATGGCGACGTGTTCTTGGAGTGAGCGAATATGCGATGCGTTACATATTTTGATAAAACTACGCGTCATCTCTGCCTCAAGCATTCGCCTTACCGCAAACACCTGTTCGGCCTCTTGCACCGAAGGAGAAGCGACAAACGCACCTCTGGCGGGTTCCATAAAGATAATCTTTTTTTGCGACAACTGAAAAAGTGCTTGTCGAACAATCGTGCGCGATACACCATAATGATCTGCTAATTTTTGTTCTGCGAGTTTGGCGCCTGGCTCGAGCCGATGCTCGACAATGGCTCGCGTGAGAGCATCCACAATGGTTTTGGTGGCCGAGATATCGGTGGACATAAATTGAATGCAGCAATGTGAGCGTACGGATCAAAAATTGTATACACTTTTTAATATCGACGCAAAAAAGCTAAACAAGGGGATTTTTGATGGGATTGAGTACGCATGTATTAGATACGATGAACGGTTGTCCTGCCGCAGGCATGCACGTCGAGTTATTCAAAACCGAAGGTGAAAGAGCTCTTAGCGTCAAAAAATTTCAACTCAATGCCGACGGGAGAAGCCCCGATGGCATGCTATATAGCAACCAAGACTTACGCGTTGGAACTTATCGCTTGGTTTTTGGCGTTAAAGATTATTTTTTGAGCCGCGGTGTTTCTTTGCCAGCCCCTGCCTTTTTAGACCGCGTTTCTTTGGATTTTGGAGTGGCGAATGCCGATCAGCATTACCACGTGCCTTTGCTGGTCAGTCCATGGAGTTACTCCACTTACCGAGGATCGTAACGCTTATAGCCTTTTTGTATTCGTTTCATTAACATTCGCACAATGAGATTTCCTTACATAAAATGCCTTCATTCACTTTAATTTGATTCGATTTATGACACAAGCCACCAACACCGTTCGTTTTGTACTTGACGGACGTATTATCGAAGCCAAAGGCGTGCGACGCACCACCACTGTTTTGGATTATTTGCGCGAAGGAATGCATCGAACAGGTACCAAAGAGGGGTGCGCCGAAGGCGATTGCGGCGCATGCGTGGTGATGGTGGGTGAGCTCGATGCATCTAACAAAAAAATTGAATACAAGCCAATCAACAGTTGTATTCATTTGTTGCCCAGCCTAGATGGCAAGTCGATTAAAACTGTCGAGAGTCTCAAAAAATCAGATGACACTTTGCATCCCATGCAACAAGCCATGATTGAATGCAACGGATCGCAATGCGGATTTTGCACGCCAGGTATTGTGATGAGTCTGGTCAATTTGGTGCAACTCAATACAAAGCCGAGTCGACAAGAAATTTCTGATGCACTCAGTGGTAATTTATGTCGTTGCACGGGTTATCAACCAATTATCGAAGCCACTCACAAAGCGTGTCAAAACCGTCACGCACTCAAACTCGACGACTCACAAGACGTACAACTGCTTGAACAAATCAAGCGCCCCACAACGCCCACTTTAAGTTTGCATGGCGAAACAATTTTGCAACCCGTGGTTCGCACCCGTAAGGGCAATGAATTTGTGTCTCCCGCCACTATTGGCGAAGTCGCCGATTATTTGGTGCAGTTTCCGCAGTCCACCATCCTTGCTGGCAGTACAGAAATTGGATTACAAGTGAATAAAAAATTCACGCGACCCGAGCACATTGTTTTTATTGGCAATGTGCAAGAACTTCAACAAGTGACCGACACCGAGCAAGCTTGGCGCATCGGTGCTGCAGTTTCTTTGGAGCGTGTGATGAACTTGATTCAAAACATGTATCCCGACTTTGCCCAAGTGCTGCGTCGATTTGGCTCTCCCCCTATTCGCTCAACTGCCACATTAGCAGGCAATATTGCCAACGGTTCGCCCATTGGCGACAGCATGCCTTGTTTGATGGCTTTGGGTGCTAAATTGATTTTGCGCAAAGGATCCAAAACGCGTGAAGTGTTGCTGGATCAGTTTTATACAGGACAAAAACAAAACATCTTGCAAAAAGGCGAATTCATTGAATCGGTGATTCTTCCAAAAATTTCAAAAGATCAAATTTTTAAAGCACACAAAATCAGCAAACGATTTGAGCAAGATATTTCTGCCACTTGCGCCGCGATCTTGTATGAAATCAAAAATGGGCAACTCAAAAATGTTCGCTTGGCCTACAACGGATTGGCGCCATCGCCTTGTCGTGCACCCAAAATTGAAGCGGTACTTGAAGGCAGATCGTCTTCACAAGTAACAGAAAAAGATTTGGATGCGGCGATTGCATCAAGTTTTGTCGCTCGTGACGGTTTGCGCGCCACTTGGACATATCGCGCATTGGTTGCACGCAATTTAATTCTTCAATTTATTCAAACGCCCCAACATGAGGAGGCCTCTTTATGAACGCGCCCACTACACTTCAAGAATTGTTGCCCGCTGGTGTTTTAGGCAAAGGCTTGGCGCATGAGTCTGCGCACTTACACGTCACAGGTGAGGCCATTTACACCGACGATATTCCTGAGGTCCAAGGCACTTTGTATGCGGCGATTGTCAAATCACCCGTTGCACATGGCGAATTAATTGGTGAAGGTATTGATCGCGCCATGCTGATGCAAGCTTATGGTGTGGTTGCTGTTTATACAGCCAAAGATATTCCTGGTGAAAACAATTGCGGACCTATCGTTCATGACGATCCGTTTTTGGCGGACAAAAAAGTTTTATTTTTAGGTCAACCCATTGCTGTGGTGGTTGCTCGCGAAATGGTGTATGCCAGAGAGGCTGCTCATCAAGCCAAAGTATTGGTTAAAGAATTGCCTGCCATTCTCACGATTGATGACGCAATGACACAAAACAGTTTTGTGATGCCACCCAAAGGAATCAAGCGCGGCGACGCTGATGCTGCCATCCAACATGCACCGCATCAATTGGAAGGCTCCACCACTTGTGGACAACAAGAACAATTTTATTTGGAGGGTCAAATCACTTATGCAGTTCCGCGAGAGGACGGACAACTCACGTTGTATGTATCGACGCAACATCCTGATGGCAATCAACGCGAAGCTGCATCGGCGCTCAACTTAAGCACCAAAGATGTGGAAGTGATTTGTCGACGCATGGGCGGTGGTTTTGGCGGCAAGGAAGGCAACGCCAGTATTTTTAGTCAGAGCGCAGCGCTTGCTGCATTCAAATTAAAAAAGCCTGTGAAGTTGCGCGTCAATCGCGATGATGACATGATGATCACAGGCAAGCGTCATGATTTCCGCATTGACTACAAAGTAGGCTTTGACGACAACGGAAAAATTTTAGGACTTGATGCCACTTTGTACTCACGTTGTGGTTACAGCACAGATTTTTCTGGGCCTGTTAACGATCGTGCTGTTTTACACATCGACAATTGTTATTACATACCCAACCTCAAGGTGATGAGTCACCGTTGCAAAACACATATGCAAAGTGCAACTGCATTCAGAGGCTTTGGTGGTCCGCAAGGAATGTTCGGTATCGAAACCATGATTGAGCAAATCGCCAATACATTGGGCAAAGATCCACTCGATGTTCGTCGCGTTAACTTATACAAAGATCCTTCGCAAAGCGGATCGGTTGAGACGATGACAACGCAATACGGCCAATTGATCGAAGATTGGATTGGCGACAAACTGCTAGATCAGCTAGAGGATGAGTCGGGTTATCGCGCGAGAAGACAAAGCGTTCAAGTATTCAATCAAAAAAACAAACACCGCAAGCGCGGCTTGGCGATGGTGCCACTCAAGTTTGGTATTAGTTTTACGGCCACCATGCTCAATCAAGGCGGTGCTTTGATTCATATCTATCAAGATGGTTCTGTGAGCGTCAATCATGGTGGTACTGAAATGGGTCAAGGCTTGAATACAAAAATGGCGCAAGTCGCAGCTGATGGATTGGGTATTAATATTTTACGCGTTCGCGTTACAGCAACCGATACGCAAAAAGTGCCCAATGCTTCGGCGACGGCGGCTTCTAGCGGTGCAGACATCAATGGTTCAGCGATCAATAACGCATGCGATCAAATGCGCGAGCGTTTATCGACTGTGGCAGCACGACTTTTAAATTGCAACCCATCGGATGTGAAGTTTCATGGTGACAAAGCACACGCAGGGCAATCGAGTGTGGAATGGTCAAAACTCATTATTCAAGCTTGGTTGGATCGTGTGAGTTTGAGTGTCACAGGGTTTTATATGACGCCAGAAATCAAATACGATTTCATGACTTTGCAAGGCAAAGCTTTTTATTATTTTTGTTATGGCGCGGCAGTTACTGAAGTTGAAATCAATACACTGACTGGTGAATGGTGGCTCATGGCCATTGACATTGTTCATGACGTCGGTCGCAGTATCAATCCTGCTGTTGATAAGGGACAAATTGAAGGCGCTTATATTCAAGGCATGGGTTGGCTCACCATGGAAGAATGTATTTGGGATAAAAAGGGCCGCTTGCTCACGCATGGTCCCAGCACCTACAAAATTCCTGTCGCTGGGGATGTGCCCGAACATTTCAAAGTGAGTTTGTTTGATGGTCACAACATCAAGGCTACTCCCTTTAACAGCAAAGCAGTGGGCGAACCTCCATTGATGCTGGCTTTGTCATCCTACTTTGCATTGCGCGACGCTGTGTCGGCCAGTGCAGATCACAAAGTGGTGGTTCATATGGATGCGCCCGCCACACCCGAGCGTGTTTTATTGGCGTGCGAGCAGGCCAAAAAACTCGCAGCAAAGCATTGAATCAATGTTGCCCTTCGGTCATTGTGTGTAGCTGAAACTGACCGTTTTTGTGCCACAACCAGGTTTCGGTATAGGTCACTTTTTTGCAATATTGAGGCGATGGAAAAGGTTGTGATGCATGGATTGTTTTTTCGATTTGTTTCATCACCTCAGGTGCATGACGCGGTGCTCGTAGCCAACGAAACGATTGCACCATTCCGCTTTGATCGATTTCAATATCGATTACCGCAATAGCAGGCAACATGGGTGGAAGTTTTCCTTTGAAGAGGCGCTCGGTGTTGTTTTTGTAAAGATGAAGCGCAGCATCTTTTCGATACTCTTCGTCATTTTTTGCTTTTGAAATAGGTGCTCGATTGACAGGGGGTGCTGCTTCTATTGGGACGGCGGCGGGTTTCTCAACTGCTTTGGGTGGTGAGGGTTTGATTTCGATTGGTATTGGTGTGGTGCAAGAAATCAAAACAGCAAGCGATATGCCTAATAGCAAGATGTGAGTGGTTTGAACTTGAAAAATCATTTTTTGAAATGGGTTTGAGTGGATACTTTGCCTGTATGTTTTATTGTTTGATAGATGATTAACCCGAGGTTGTTTTGAATTCATTGAATACTTTATGGTTGCTATTGAAGAATGAGTCTGCGGTTTTGGTCAATGTGATCTCTGCACAAGGCTCGGTCCCGCGTGGCGTGGGTACTTGGATGGTGATCGCTCAAAACCAAATGGTGGCAACGATTGGTGGCGGACATCTTGAGCATGAAGCCATTCGGATTGCAAAACAAATGCTTGTGCAAAAAACAATTCAAACGCAGAAGCGGTTTTCTTTAGGGCCCAGTTTGGGTCAATGTTGCGGTGGCGTGGTGGAGTTGTCTTTTGAATGCATCAATGCATCTGATATTGAGCGATTAAAAAAAGATCTCGCACCCTCACTGCAACCCTTGGCCTTGTTTGGTGGCGGTCATGTGGGACAAGCATTGATCCGTGTGCTTGCTGATTTACCTTTTGCAATCACATGGATTGACAGCAGAGATGAAATTTTTCCAAGCGATATACCGCCATCTGTGGTTTGTGAACATTCTCATCCCATTCAATCTGCGGTTAAAGATTTAAACCCTAATACTTGGGTCTTGATGATGAGTTTCAGTCACGCAGAAGATTTGGATATTTTGCAAGCGTGTTTAATGCGCGCGCGCGCACACAATGATTTACCTTATATCGGATTGATTGGCAGTCAAACCAAGTGGGCCACATTTAGGCATCGATTAGAAGCCAAAGGTTTTGCTGAAGATGACTTTGCAAAAGTGATATGCCCCATTGGCATATCAACGATTACAGGCAAAGAGCCCGAAGTGATTGCTGTATCCGTGGCGGCGCAACTATTGGCGTTGCGCGCCACGCATTAATTAATTGCTGCCCCAAACCTCTTGAGCAGTTTCAATCACCAAACGCAATTTGTTGCGTTGTGCTTGCACTTCAATGTTGTTGCCGTGCACGGTGCTTGAAAAACCGCATTGAGGTGATAGGGCCAATTGTTCCATCGGCGCATATTTGGCCGCTTCTTCAATGCGTCGTTTTAGTGAATCTTTGTTTTCGAGTTGATCAAATTTGGTGGTGACCAAACCGAGAACAACTAATTTACCTTTGGGTAAAAAACGCAAAGGTTTGAAATCACCGCTTCTGTCGTCGTCGTATTCCAAGAAATACGCGTCGATATCCATCTCAGACAACAACGCTTCAGCAACAGGTTCGTAGTTGCCAGCCGCGGCGTGCGTGCTTTTGAAATTACCACGACACAAATGCATAGCCAGAGTCATACCTTTTGGTTTTTGTGCAACTACCTGATTAATGAAAGACGCGTAACGATGTGGCAATTCATTGGGATCATCGCCCCGCGCACGCGCGGCTTCGCGCATTTTTTCGTCACACAGGTAAGCCAAGTTGGTGTCATCCATTTGGACATACTTGCAGCCAGCAGCAGCGAGTGAACGCAACTCGTCGCCATAGGCCTTGGCAACATCGTCATAAAAAGCGGGATCGAGTTCAGGATAGGCTTGTTTGTTGATGCCCGCGCGACCGCCTCTGAAGTGAAGCATGGTGGGTGAAGGAATCGTTACCTTGGGTGTATGACCCGCACTAACTTTACTTTTTAAATATTGAAAATCGGCCAATTGAATGTCTTTGGCGTGACGAACCTTGTCAATGACGCGAATCACTGGAGGTGCGAGTTCTTCTGTGCCATCGGGTTTGCGAATGGTCACAGGAATATCTGTTTTGACGCCACCCAGTTGTTCTAAAAAATCGATATGAAAATAGGTGCGACGAAACTCACCATCGGTGATGCTCTTGAGACCCACATCTTCTTGAAATTGAATGATTTCATCGATGGCTTTGTCCTCTACTTTGCGCAATTGCTCGGGCGCGATTTCCCCTTTGGCTTTTTTCTCGCGAGCTTCTAAAAGATAGGCAGGACGCAAAAAACTGCCGACGTGGTCGAAACGGGCGGGTAGGTGGGGAATACTCATGGAAACTCCTGATTTTTGATTGTGCAGATAATAACCGCAAGATTTTGAATGATTGTTAACTTTTGAGTTAATGAATCAACTATTGGTTCAACAACCTTTTACTAAACAGTCTAAAATTGCTCTTTTATGTCATGCATGTGTCAACGCATCTTTTTGGTTGCATCAAAACTTTTGGAGACCTCTCAATGAAAAAACGATTCTTTCTTCGCACCTTGGTAGCGAGCATGGCTTTAACTGGCGTCGCTTATGCACAAGACTCACTCAAAATTGGTTTGATTTTGCCAATGACAGGTCAGCAAGCTTCTACAGGTAAACAAATTGAAGCGGCGGCTCGCTTGTACATGGCACAAAATGGAGCCACTGTTGCTGGCAAAAAAGTCGAATTGATTGTTAAAGACGACGGTGGTATTCCAGACGCCAGCAAACGTATTGCACAAGAGTTGGTGGTCAATGACAAAGTCAATGTGATTGCAGGATTTGGTTTAACACCCATTGCATTGGCTGTTGCACCCATTGCAACGCAATCCAAAACACCATTGGTGGTGATGGCCGCAGCCACATCCATCATCACAGAAGCTTCGCCTTACATCATTCGCACCAGTTTCACGTTGCCACAAGCTTCAGTTGCGATGGCCGATTGGGCTCCCAAAAACGGCATCAAAAAAGTCGTGTCATTGGTGAGTGACTATGGTCCTGGTATCGATGCTGAAAGATTTTTTAAAGATCGTTTGATGTTTAACGGCGGTCAAGTGGTTGAGAGTTTGCGCGTGCCTTTGCGCAATCCCGATTTCGCACCCTTCTTGCAAAAAGTGCGTGATATCAAGCCCGATGCGTTGTTTGTGTTTGTGCCATCAGGCGCAGGTGCGGCAGTGATGAAGCAATTTTTAGAGCGTGGCATGGACAAAGCAGGTATCAAACTCATTGGTACAGGCGACCTCACCGATGACGACCAACTCAATGACATGGGCGACGGCGCATTGGGCGTGGTCACATCACACCATTACTCAGCTGCTCATCCATCTGCGCTCAACAAAAAATTTGTTGACGCTTTCCAAAAAGCCAACAAGGGTATGCGTCCCAACTTCATGGCCGTAGGTGGCTATGACGGTATGCGCGTGATTTACGAAGCTTTCAAAGCCACCAAGGGCAAAGGCAATGGCGATGAATTGCTTGCTGCCATGAAGGGTCAAATTTTTGAGAGCCCACGCGGCCCAATGTTTATTGACGCTCAAACACGTGATGTGGTTCACAACATGTACATGCGCAAAGTTGAGAAAAAAGACGGCCAGCTGTTCAATATTGAGTTTGATCTCATCAAAGACATGAAGGACCCTGGCAAAACCAAATAAGTCTGCATGCTGACGATTCTCTTTGACGGCATTGCCTACGGTATGCTGTTGTTTATTTTGGCTGTGGGTTTAGCAGTCACCATGGGCTTGATGAATTTTATTAATCTGGCTCATGGTGCATTTGCGATGGCAGGCGGTTACATCACGGTGTTGTTGATGCAACATGCAAGCGTGCCGTTTTTAGCATGTTTGCCCATTGCTTTTATTGTGCCCGCTTTATTGGGCGCATTGTTAGAAAAAACTTTGTATCGGCGCATGTACAGCAAGCCGCATTTAGATCAGGTTTTATTTTCGATTGGCCTGACATTTATGGCGGTGGCCAGCATTGATTATTTTGTGGGTTCTTCACCGCAAATCATTCAGCTACCCGAATACCTCAAAGGCCGCACTGAATTATGGGATGGCGCGTTAGGCATGGGTCACTATCGTTTATGCATCATTGCAGTTTGTGCGTTGCTCACGGTGTTGTTGCAGTCGGTGTTGTCGCAAACTCGATTTGGTAGTCGACTTCGCGCATCGGTGGATGATCAGCGTGTGGCCGCAGGTTTAGGCATTGATGTGAATGTTGTTTTTCTTGTGACCTTTGCTGTGGGCTCGGGCCTTGCAGGATTGGGTGGAGCGATGGGTGCAGAAGTGTTGGGTTTGGATCCCATCTTTCCACTCAAGTTCATGATTTATTTTTTAATCGTGGTGGCTGTGGGTGGTACATCGTCCATCACGGGGCCTTTGCTCGCCGCCTTGTTATTGGGTATTGCCGATGTGGCGGGTAAATATTACATACCCAAACTCGGCGCATTCATAGTTTATTCGTTGATGATTGTTGTTCTGATTTGGCGACCACAGGGTTTGTTCTCGCGAGGTAGCAAATGAGCGCGATTCAAACATCCATCATGGCGCCAAGCCGATTCAAATCGTGGGAACTCATGGTTTGGGTGGTTGCATTTGTAATGCCATTTTTGATGCCTAATCATTCATTACTCATCAGTGAAATTGCAATCACTGCATTGTTTGCTTTGTCATTGGATTTGGTATTGGGATACACAGGCATTGTTTCTTTGGGTCATGCCGCATTTTTTGGAATGGGCGCGTATGCTGCTGCCTTGTTTGCCAAACACGTCAATCCAGATCCCTCTTTTGGTTTGGTCATTGCATTGGCGGTCACAACAGCATTGGGTGCATTTTGCAGTCTCACCATCATGCGAGGTTCAGACCTCACGCGTTTGATGGTCACATTAGGCATGGCTTTGATTTTGCAAGAGTTAGCCAACAAACTCGATTGGCTCACCGGAGGTGCTGATGGTTTGCAGGGCGTCATGATGGGACCCGTGCTGGGTCGCTTTGAATTTGATTTGTATGGTCAAACGGCAGCGTGGTATGCCATCACGGTGGCTTTGTTATTTTTTATTTTGATGCGTCGGTGGCTCAGTTCATCGTTTGGTGCTAACTTGCAAGCCATTCGCGATAACCGATTGCGCGCCATGTCGATTGGTATTCATGTGCATTCGCATTTAGCCATTGTGTATACGGTTGCTGCTGCAGTGGCAGGCGTTGCTGGCGGATTGCATGCGCAAACCACAGGTTTTGCATCACTTGATGTTTTTAGTTTTGATCGTTCTGCCGATTTGATGTTGATGTTGGTGATCGGTGGCACAGGATGGTTATGGGGTGGCATTGCAGGTGCGGTTGTTTTTAAATTTTTGCACAGCATTATATCAGCCATCACACCGCAATACTGGACATTTTGGATTGGTTTATTTTTAGTTGTGTTAGTTTCAGTTGGGCGCGAAAAATTTATTCGTCCTTGGACTTGGTTTAAAAAAGAGGGTGCGCCATGATTCAAGCCCCCATCGTGTTGGAGTGTCAAAACTTAGTCAAACGATTTGGCGGTATTGCTGCCACACAACACGTGAGTTTGCAATTGCACCAAGGTGCAAGACACGCACTGATCGGTCCCAACGGCGCAGGAAAAACAACTCTCATCAATTTATTAACAGGTGTATTACAGCCCTCTGAGGGAAGCATTCAACTCTTGGGTGAAGACATCACACAATTAGCGCTGTATCTACGCGTTCGTCGTGGCATGGTGCGAACCTTTCAAATCAATCAACTCTTTGATTCATTCACGCCTTTGCAAACATTGGCTATGACGGTATCGCAACACTTGGGATTGGGTTCTAAATGGTGGAAGCCCATTGGTACCGATGCACGTGTGATCGATCGTTGCGAAGCCTTGCTAGAGCAATTTCATTTAACCGAAGTAATGAATCAACCCACGCGCGTGCTGGCTTACGGTAAGCGTCGTTTGTTAGAAATTGCAATTGCATTGGCGTGTGAGCCGCGTGTTTTGTTATTGGATGAACCCGTTGCAGGAGTGCCAGCTGGCGAGCGCAAAGAATTGTTGCGCACGGTATCCGCGTTGCCCGCCGATGTTTCTATTTTGTTGATCGAGCACGACATGGATTTGGTGTTTAGTTTTGCCAATCGCATGACGGTGTTGGTCAATGGTGCGGTGCTCACGGAAGGCACGCCCGAACAAATTGCCAACGACGATAAAGTGCGTGAAGTTTATTTGGGGCAATCGCATGTCAACGCTTAATGGTTTACACATCTCTCATTTAAGCGCTGGCTATGGTGAAGCCATTATCTTGAACGATGTGAATCTCAGCTTGAGTGAAGGCCAAACATTGGCTTTGCTCGGTCGCAATGGCACAGGCAAAACCACACTCATCAATACGATTGTGGGTGTGACGCGTCAACACGCGGGTCAGATTTCTTTAAATGGTAAAACTTTACATACAGTGCCCGTGCATCAACGTGCGGGTGCAGGTATTGGTTGGGTGCCGCAAGAGCGAAATATTTTTAAATCTCTTGCCGTGCACGAAAACTTAACAGCGGTTGCAAGGCCAGGCGCTTGGACGCCAGAGCGAGTGTACGAGATGTTCCCTCGATTGGCTGAGCGAAAAAAAAATCTAGGCACGCAACTGTCAGGGGGCGAACAACAAATGTTGGCTGTGGGTCGCGCGTTGGTACTCAATCCTCAATTGTTGTTGCTCGATGAGCCTCTAGAAGGATTAGCGCCGATTGTGGTGGAAGAATTATTGCGCGCCATTAAACGCATCACGCGCGATGAAGGTATGTCAGCCATCATTGTGGAGCAACATCCGCAAGCGATTTTGGCTATCAGTCACTGTGCGGTGGTGCTTGATCAAGGAACCGTGGTTCATCAAGGTGAGGCGTCTGATTTGCTAGCGCAACCCGATTTGTTGGATCGATTATTGGGTGTCGCGCGTTAAATATTTTTATCTAAGGATTTCAAATGAAAACATCTCAAACCAATTTAAATCGCACAACAGCCTTCAAGCGTCGACAACTTCTTCAGCTATCAACTGTATTGATGCTGTCTGCTACATGCGCATTACCCAGTTTTGCACAATCTACTTTTCCAAATAAACCTCTCAAGATTGTGGTGCCCAATGCAGCAGGTGGTGCGGCCGATATCACTGCGCGCACAGTTGCTCAAAAACTATCAGAGGCACTGGGTCAACCCGTGTTGATTGAAAACAAACCGAGTGCGGGCGGCATCGTCGCAGCAGAGCAAGTGGTCAGGTCCGATCCCGATGGTTACACAATTTTATTGATTTCAAGTGGTACAGCGGTTAGCGCTGCATTGTTCAAAACATTACCCTTTGATACGGTCAAAGACTTCACGCCTGTTTCTAAGTTGGCAAGCTTTGACTTGGTATTAGCCGTTTCTGAAGCAGGACGATTTAAAACCTATCCTGAGTTGTTGGCTTACGCTCGCGCCAATCCAGGCAAACTCAATATCGGTACACCTCAAGTGGGCACAACGCAAAACTTAGCCGCCGAATTATTTTTATCATCATCCGGTATCACTGCACAAATCGTTCCATTCAATGGAACACCTCCCGTGATTACTGCTTTGCGTGGTGGTGAAATTGATGCGATGATCGATATTTTGGGCCCGTTGATGACGCAAGTTCAATCCAAATCATTGCGCCCTGTTGCATTGCTCAGCGATAAACGCTCACCCTTATTGCCCGATGTTCCTATTGCGATGGAAGCGGGTGGCAGTTTGGCTAATTTTCAAGCAACAAGTTGGAATGGATTGGCTGTGCCTTCTAAAACACCACGTGATGTGGTGATGAGACTCAACAAAGAATTGCAAGCGGTGTTGTCTCAGCCTGATGTCAAAAAACGTTTGGGTGATTTGAGTTTGTATGCGCAAGGCAGTACGCCTGAGCAAGCAGCCGAGATTTTAAATGCTGATATTCGCAAGTGGACGGACGTGATCTCCAAAGCCAAAATTCAAAAACAATAACGATTGCGTGCATGAAAAAAATTCAACGCATTGGAGTGATGGGTTATGGAGAAGTTGGTAAAACCTTTGCATTGGGTTTGATCCCGCACGTGCAGAGCATATTGATGTGGGACATCAAGCTCAGCGATGCATCGCAAGCTGTCGAATTAACAAATCATGCCAAAATGTACGGTATTGCTGTTGCGCAGTCGGTACAAGACTTGTGTTCCCATAGCGATTTGATTATTTCTTGTGTCACCGCTTCGCAAACCAAAGTGGTTGCTCAGTCGGTTGCGTCATTCATTTCAAAAGATACATTTTTTTTAGATTTGAATTCTGCGTCGCCAGGCACTAAACAATCGTGCAGTGACATCATCAACGCTGCAGGCGGTGTTTATGTAGAGGCGGGTGTGATGACTTCGGTGCCACCTTATGGCATTCGCGTGCCCATGTTGTTGGGTGGTAAAGAGGCGCATCAATTACAAATAGTTCTGGCTGATTGGGGTTGCGATGTCAACACCGTTTCTGATCAACTGGGAGTGGCCAGCGCCATCAAAATGTGTCGCAGCATCATGATCAAAGGACTCGAAGCCTTGGTGATTGAGAGTTACACAACGGCAAGACATTACGGCGTTGAAGATCACATGTTGGCAACGATGGCTGAAACTTTCCCCACCATCGATTGGCCCAAGCAAGGCGCTTATTTTTACAGCCGGGTTGTTCAACACGGCAAGCGTCGCGCAGAAGAAATGCGCGAATCGGCTTTGACTGTTGAGGAAACTGGCGTTGTATCCACCCTCACGAGTGCGATTGCTACCAAACACGATTGGATTGCAGGTTTGGCTCGCGATGGAATCTTTGACAATTTGCCAGCAAAGCCTGTTTGGCAAGATTACGCAGACCGATTGGTCAAACATCACAAATAAGAATACTTAATGACTATAAAATGCGTTAGGCTATAGGCCAATGGATATTTTTATTGCGGCCTTGATTGGTCTACAAATGGGTAGCTTTCTCAACTTGCTCGTGTGGCGTTTGCCACTCATGATGGAGTGTGAGTGGGCGCAAGAGCATGCGCAATACAGCGGTTCACCTTTGCCAGAACAAGCCGCCTTCAATTTATTTTTTCCACGATCGCATTGCCCCGCTTGCAAAACCACTTTGCGCGTGCGCGATTTAATTCCTATATTGAGTTATTTATTTTTAAAAGGAAAGTGCGCGCATTGCGGCACGTCCATTTCTGTTCGTTATCCGTTGGTTGAGATCGTGGTGGCGCTTGCTTGGGCAGGGTGTGCATACAAATGGGGGCTTACGTGGCAGGCATTGGCATTGGCCTTGTGTGTGAGTGTACTCATTGCATTGGCACTCATCGATCTGGACACCATGTATTTACCCGACAGCATCACATTGCCATTGATATGGTCGGGACTTATTGCTTCTTCTTTGGGATGGACCTCGGTTTCACTTGTGGATGCGATGTGGGGCGCAGTCGCGGGCTATCTCAGTTTGTGGTTGGTGTATCAAATCTTTTTACGCGTCACAGGTAAAGAAGGTATGGGCGCGGGTGACTTCAAGTTGTTGGCCGCCTTGGGTGCCTGGTTGGGATGGATGGCTTTGCCAGGCATTGTTTTTTTTGCATCATTGGTGGGTGTACTCATGGCGATTATTTTGCGTATCACGCAAAAAATCAAAGCAGATGCACCTTTTCCTTTTGGCCCCTATCTGGTACTAGCGGGCTTGATCAGTGTTTATGGTGTATCCATCACCGATTATTTGGGCTTGATTTTTTAATTCGCTGTTGCGTGGGATTTCAAAATACGACGCGCAGTTTGTTGCACCAATTCAAGCGTTGTATCCAATGTCAAACTGCTGGCGCGCTTGGCACTCGTCACCAGTAGCAGTGGTATATGCAATGTTGGTTTTGTAATCGTAATCACTCGATAGGCAGATGGTCGAATTGAGTGAGCCACCGCATTGCGAGTGAGGATGGCGTGACCTGCACCGTCAGCAACCAAATCCAAAATAGAACTCACACCATCAATTTCTAAATGAATGGTGGGCTTGCAATGATGCAAAGCCATTTGTGATTCAAGATGCATACGAATGGCGTTGGGTCGACTCGGAATGACCAGCGGTAGTTTTGCTATTTCTTTGAGTGCAATCGGTGAGGGCGGTGGATCTTCTTGCAAACCTGCGGGTCGACGTTGCACCAATACCAACTCTTCATCTAACAAAGGCTCAATGGTGAGACCATCGTTGTTTTGCGCGTTGTACAACAAAGCCATGTCGAGTCTGCCGTTTAACAAACTTTCTTGCATGTCGGCGCTGAAGCCTTCGCGAATCGTCAGTTGTGCATCGGGCAAATGTTTTTGAAAGGCGTGCGTGAGTGGCACTGTTAATGCGTGCGCCACGCTCGGTGGTAATCCCAATGCAATGCGTCCACTCAAGTCACCACGCATACGACCCAAATCTTCTTGCGCGCGCGAAACTTGATGCAAAATCCCGCGCGCATGATCGAGCAACAATTTGCCAGCGGCCGTGGGCAATGCGCCGCGGCCATTTCTAATCAATAGGCTTTGACGCAACTCCACTTCTAACAATCGTACTTGTCTGCTCAAAGCGGGTTGTGCAATGCCTAATTTTTGAGCAGCACGTGTAAAGCTGCCGTCCTCGGCCACTGCTACAAAATATTCGAGTTGCTTGACGTCCATGGATAGATCCTAAATGAATATCAAAGTATAAGATATAACAATATGATATATCAGATAGTGGGTGAAAGGGCTAGTCCACACCTACTTGTATCAAGACAATGAGTATATTTATATGATTTTTGGAATCAGCCATGGCCCGATTGCCTCAGACCGAAGTTAGCTGTTTATTTATGCGAGGTGGCACCTCCAAGGGGCCGTTCTTTAACGCCAAAGATTTGCCTGCTGATAAAGCCACTCGCGACAAAGTTTTATTAGCGATCATGGGGTCGCCTGACAAAAGACAAATCAATGGCTTGGGCGGCGCGCATCCACTCACCAGCAAAGTGGGCATTGTCTCAATGAGTCAAACAAAAGGCATTGATATCGATTTTTTATTTGCGCAATTACAACCAGATCAAGAAACAGTAGACACCACACCCAATTGCGGCAATATGTTGGCCGCCGTTGTTCCGTTTGCATTAGAGACGGGCATGATTCAAGCGCAATCGGATCAAAGCACATTTCGAGTGCTCACTTTAAACACCAATATGCAATGCGACATCACGGTTGAAACGCCTAAAGGCCCAGACGGTAATCGATTTGTGGATTACAGCGGCGACGCTCGTATAGACGGTGCACCTGGCACTTCTGCACCTGTGACGATTAATTTTTTAGACACGGCGGGTTCGGTGTGCAATGTTTTGTTGCCCACGGGTCAAGTCAAAGATCGCATACGTGTGGAGCCCGCCGCATTGCATACTGGTTTTGATGCATTTGAAATTGATGTCACTTGCATTGATAACGGTATGCCATTGGTGATGTTCAAAGCGTCCGATATGGGTCGAACAGGATTGGAAGACGTTGCATCGCTCAATGCCGATACCGATTTAAAAACACGCGTTGAAGCTTTGCGTTTGGTGGTGTCACACAAGATGGGATTGGGCGATGTGAGCAAAAAAAATTATCCCAAGATGACTTTGATTGGGCCACCCGTGAATGGTGGTGCTATCAGCACGCGCAGTTTTATTCCGCATGTGTGTCATGACGCGATTGGTGTGTTGGCAGCTGTAACGGTAGGAACAGCCTGTGTTTTAAAAGGTTCCGTGTGCGATGGTGTAGCTGTGATGCCGCAAGGCAGTAGCAAAAAATTATCAGTTGAACACCCCACAGGAGAATTTAGTGTTGCCTTGCAAACGCAAGAGCAACCGCAAGCGCCTGGTGGTCATGTGGTGACACAAGCCGCCTTGCTCAGAACCGCGCGATTGATCATGAAAGGGCAAGCCATGGTTGAAGCATCAATTTGGAATACAGGAGATAAAAAATGAGTTTAATTATTGATTGTCATGGTCATTACACGACAGCACCTAAGGCCTTAGAAGATTGGCGCACCCAACAAATCGCAGGCATCAAAGATGCCAGTGTCAAACCCAAAGCATCGGATTTAAAAATCAGCGACGACGAATTGCGTCAATCTATTGAAACCAATCAATTGCGTTTGATGAAAGAGCGCGGTAGCGACATTACTTTGTTTTCTCCGCGTGCGAGTTTCATGGCGCATCACATCGGCGACTTTCATGTCTCATCCACATGGGCTGCGATTTGCAATGAATTGTGTTTTCGTGTCTCACATCTGTTCCCCGATCATTTTGTACCTGTTGCAATGTTGCCGCAGTCGCCCGGTGTCGATCCCGCCACTTGCATTCCTGAATTGGAAAAGTGCGTCAAAGAATACGGCTGTGTGGGCATCAACCTCAACCCCGACCCAAGTGGTGGGCATTGGACGAGCCCACCGGTCAGCGATAAACATTGGTATCCCATTTACGAAAAAATGGTCGAGTATGATTTGCCCGCGATGATTCACGTGAGCACGAGTTGCAATGCGTGTTTTCATACAACAGGTGCGCATTACCTCAATGCCGATACCACAGCATTCATGCAATGCCTCACCAGTGATTTGTTCAAAGATTTTCCAACGCTCAAATTTTTAATACCTCATGGCGGCGGTGCGGTGCCCTATCACTGGGGACGCTTTAGAGGTTTGGCTCAAGAATTAAAAAAACCATTGCTCAGCGAACATCTCCTTAACAACATTTATTTTGATACTTGCGTTTATCACCAACCTGGAATTGATTTACTCAATACCGTGATTCCTGTGAAAAACGTTTTGTTTGCATCTGAAATGATTGGTGCGGTGCGTGGCATTGATCCCGAAACGGGTTTTTACTACGACGACACCAAGCGCTACATCGAATCAAGCAAAATTTTGAGCAAAGAAAATCGCCATCAAATTTATGAAGCGAATTCGCGTCGCGTCTTTCCTCGCTTGGACGCATTGTTAAAACAAAAAGGACATTGAGATGAATAACTTAGGAATTGTTAAACGCAACATCGCTCGTGCACCACTCCCTGCTGTCGATCAGTTGGTTAAATATGGCAGTGCCACTGTGCACGAAGCCATGGGTCGAGTTGGATTACTGCATACATATATGCGACCCATCTTCGCAGGTTCACGCGTATCAGGAACGGCTGTCACGGTTTTATTGCACCCAGGTGACAACTGGATGATGCACGTGGTGGCTGAACAAATTCAAGAAGGCGATATCGTGGTTGCTGCAATCACTGCGCCGTGCACCGATGGCTATTTTGGTGATTTATTGGCAACGTCATTCAAAGCCAGAGGCGCTAAAGCGCTCATCATTGATGCGGGTGTGCGCGATGTGGCTGAACTCATGCAAATGGGTTTTCCTGTATGGAGCAAAGCCATCAGCGCCAAAGGAACCATCAAGGCCACCATTGGCTCTGTCAACGTGCCTGTGGTTTGCGCGGGTGCTTATGTCAATCCAGGCGATGTGGTCTTGGCCGATGACGACGGCGTGGTGATTGTGCCGTCTGCCGTTGCACAACAAGTGGCCGATGCTGCCAAAGCACGCGAAGCCAATGAAGGTGAAAAACGCGCCAAATTAGCATCGGGTATTTTGGGACTTGATATGTACAACATGCGCGAACCTTTGCAAAAAGCAGGTTTGAAATACATCGATTGATTCAACAAAGACACACATGACAACAGCATTGAACAGGCCCACCAGTGGCCCCTTTGAAAAAACAATAGGCTGGATGGATTGGTACAACCAACCTGCTAAGCCGAGCTTTCAATTACCCGCAGGTGCGGTTGACGCGCATTGCCATGTGTTTGGTCCAGGTGCGGAGTTTCCTTATGCACCGGAGCGCAAATACACACCGTGTGATGCGAGCAAACATCAATTGTTTGCGTTGCGCGATCATTTGGGCTTTGACAAAAACGTGATTGTGCAAGCCACTTGTCATGGCGCAGACAATTCTGCGTTGGTGGATGCACTCATCAGCTCTAAAGGTAAAGCGCGAGGTGTTGCAACTGTGAAGCGTCAAGTTACCGATCAAGAAATTCAAACCATGCATGACGCGGGTGTGCGTGGTGTTCGATTTAATTTTGTTAAACGATTGGTTGACTTCACGCCTAAAGATGAGTTGTTAGAAATTGCAACTCGTATCAAGCAATGGGGTTGGCATGTAGTGATTTATTTTGAAGCGGTTGATTTGCCCGAGTTGTGGGATTTCTTTACGGCGTTACCCACCACCGTGGTGGTCGATCACATGGGGCGACCTAACGTGGATCAACCTGTTGATGGACCGCAGTTTCAATTGTTTATGAAATTCATGCGTGAGCATCACAATGTGTGGAGCAAGGTGAGTTGCCCCGAGCGTTTATCGGTGACTGGTCCCTCCGCACTCAACGGCGAACAAAATCCGTATCTTGATGTGATTCCATTTGCAAGACAAGTGGTTGAAACATTTTCTGATCGTGTGTTGTGGGGAACCGATTGGCCACATCCCAATTTAAAAGATCACATGCCCGATGACGGTTTGTTGGTCAATTACATTCCACACATCGCAGTGACGCCCCAGTTGCAACAACAATTGTTAGTCGACAACCCCATGCGTTTGTATTGGTCATAAGATTAAAAGGATTCCAACATGGCACTCGACAAACCCTATCTAAACGTACCAGGGACAACGATCTTTGACGCCGAGCAATCGCGCAAAGGTTATTGGCTCAATCAATTTTGCATGTCATTGATGCAAGCGCCTAATCGCGAGCGCTTCAAAGCCAATGAGCGAGCTTATCTTGATGGGTGGGCCATGAATGAAGATCAAAAACAAGCGGTGCTCGATCGCGATCTCAATCGTTGCATCGGATTAGGCGGCAATATTTATTTTTTAGCAAAAATTGGAGCCACCGACGGCAAAAGTTTTCAGCAAATGGCGGGAAGCATGACGGGCATGACCGAAGACGAATACCGCAACATGATGATTTGCGGTGGTCGCTCGGTTTTAGGCAATCGTTTCATTGGTGAAGACGGCGACGCGCAAGCGCATCGACAACCACAAGGCCTTGCAGGCCAACACAAGAAAGCTTGATCATGGCAACCATCACTGCATCCGTTTATACATCGCATGTTCCTGCTATTGGCGCTGCACTCGATTTAGGAAAAACAATCGAAGCTTATTGGCAACCTGTTTTCAAGGGCTACGAATTTTCTAAACAATGGATCAAGGACAACACGCCCGACGTAATTTTTTTGGTGTACAACGATCACGCCACTGCATTCAGTTTGGATTTCATTCCGACATTTGCGATCGGTACGGCAGAAAGTTTCACGCCCGCAGACGAAGGTTGGGGTCCGCGTCCCGTGCCGCAAGTCATCGGTCACCCCGAATTGGCCGCGCACATTGCACAATCGGTCATTCAACAAGATTTCGACCTCACCATTGTGAACAAAATGGACGTCGATCACGGACTCACCGTACCTTTGTCGTTGATGTGTGGACAATCACAAGCGTGGCCTTGTCCTGTGATTCCATTTGCAGTGAATGTGGTGCAATACCCCATACCATCGGGTAATCGTTGTTTTCAATTGGGTCGCGCCATTCGCAATGCGGTTCAAAGTTTTGATCGCGACATCAAGGTGCAAATTTGGGGAACGGGTGGCATGAGTCATCAGTTGCAAGGACCGCGTGCGGGCCTTATCAACAAAGATTTTGATAATCAGTTTTTGGATTATTTAGAAAAAAATCCAACGGCTGCAGCACAAATTCCACATATCAATTATGTTCGCGATGCGGGTTCTGAAGGCATTGAATTGGTGATGTGGTTGATTGCAAGAGGTGCGATGGATGATGTGGCTGGCGGCAAGCCTGCGCGCGTGGTCCATCGTTTTTACCACGTACCCGCATCAAACACGGCTGTGGGTCATTTGATTTTGGAGAACGAAGCATGAATAAAACAATCAAAGTTGCATTGGCAGGTGCAGGTGCATTCGGCACAAAGCATCTCGACAGCATTAAAAACATTGATGGTGTCGAAGTGATTTCTTTGGTGGGTCGTGAATTCGAAAAGACACAAGAAGTCGCTAAAAAATATGGCATTGCACACACGACCACACGACTAGAAGATAGTTTGGCGATAAAGGAAGTGGACGCGGTGATTTTGTGTACACCTACGCAAATGCACTCCGAGCAAACCATCGCGTGTCTGAAAACAGGCAAGCACGTGCAAGTTGAAATTCCATTGGCCGATACATTAGCAGGTGCAAAAAGTGCACTTGAGATACAAAAAAAATCGGGATTGGTAGCGATGTGTGGTCACACGCGACGATTCAATCCAAGCCATCAATACGTTAATCAACAAATCAAGTCGGGTCAATTTCATATTCAGCAACTCGACGTTCAAACTTATTTTTTCCGTCGTACCAATATGAATGCCATGGGACAACCCCGCAGTTGGACCGACCATTTGTTGTGGCACCATGCGGCGCACACGGTTGATTTGTTTGCCTATCAGTGCGGCAGTCCCATTGTAAAAGCCAATGCGATACAAGGGCCGATTCATCCTGCATTGGGCATTGCGATGGACATGAGCATTCAATTGCTGGCGGCTAGTGGTGCCATTTGCACTTTGAGTTTGAGTTTTAACAACGATGGTCCGTTGGGAACATTCTTTCGCTACATTGGCGACACGGCCACCTACATTGCTCGCTACGATGATTTATTCACGGGCAAAGAAGAAAAAATCGACGTCTCGCAAGTCGCAGTGAGTATGAACGGCATTGAATTGCAAGACCGTGAATTTTTTGCAGCGATTCGTGAAGGGCGTGAACCCAATTCAAGTTTGGCGCAAGTCTTCAACTGTTATCAGGTGCTGCATGACTTAGAGCAGCAATTTCAAAAATAAAAAAGATTTGAATATCATGCAACAACGCAAGGTTGGAACATTCAATGTCGGTGCAATCGGGTTGGGTTGCATGAATTTATGTCATGCCTATGGAAAGCCCGCTTCCAACGAGCAAGCCGAGCGAGTCTTGCTCACGGCATTGGATCATGGCATTACATTTTTCGACACAGCGGCTTTGTATGGTTTTGGTTTGAGCGAAATGCATGTAGGTAATTATTTATCTAAGCATCGCCAACGTTTTACCTTGGCTAGTAAATGTGGCATGCAAGGCGTTGATGTGAATAACGACGGCAAACTGTCGCGAGTGATTGATGGCAGACCCGATACACTTAAAAAAACCTGCGAGGATTCACTGCGAAGATTGCGTACCGATGTGATTGATTTGTATTATTTGCATCGCTGGGATAAGCGTGTTCCGATTGAAGACAGTGTGGGTGCACTCAGTGATTTGGTGCGTGCTGGAAAAATTCAAAGCATTGGTTTATCTGAGGTATCGGCTGCAACTCTCAAAAAAGCACATGCGGTTCACCCCATCGCTGCCGTACAAACCGAATATTCATTGTGGACGCGTAATCCCGAAATTGCAGTGCTGCAAGCGTGTCAAGAACTGGGCGCAGCGTTTGTTGCCTTTAGCCCTGTTGCACGAGGTTTTTTGTGTGGTAAAACCATTGAAACCACAACGTTTGATGACAAAGATATCCGCAAAGCCATGCCGCGTTTTCAGCCCGATCATTTTCAAAAAAATCTGTCCTTGTTACCGCCTTTTGAGGCGTTGGCAAAAGAAATTGGCTGTACACCTTCGCAATTGGCGCTCGCATGGTTGGTTCACAAAGCGCCGTATATCATTCCCATACCGGGCACGAACAAAGTAGAGCATGTGATTGAAAACAGCCAAGCGTGTGAAATTGTTTTAAGTAAATCAGTGATGAAAAAATTAGAATCAATCATCAATCAAAACAATGTATCGGGCAATCGTTACAACGAACAATCCAATCGAGAAGTCGATACCGAGGTTTATTGATCGTTGTTTTTTTGAATGGATCGCAGCATCATTGTGCCTGCGATCACGAGTAGTGCAATGCCCAACCATGCCATCCAATTGGGAATATCACCCCAAATGGCATAACCCAATACAACGGCAAAGATCAATCCAACATAACGAAAAGGTGCGATGACACTCATCTCGCCTGCGCGTGAACTTCTGATTAATAAATAATGTCCAAGGCTTAAAAATACAGCCGATAAAGCCAACCACAACAATTGAATCAGGCTGGGTGGCGTCCATCCTTCAAAAATACTCAATACGCCTGAGGAAATCGTCACCGTGATTGCGGTGCTGAGCGTGATCAAAATGGATGGAATATGCGATGAGATGCTGCGTGTTGAAACATCACGAATGGCGTGTAACAAAGTACCGCTTACGCAAACCACTGCCCATATATTAAAACTGTCGGTGGCAGGTTGCACGATCAATAAAACGCCCGTAAACCCAGTGACGATGATGAGCCATCGTTGCAGCGGTATCGATTCCTTTAATGCAAAACTGGCCAACAAGCTAATAAAGATTGGCGTTGCCATATTAATGGCCGTTGCATTGGCCAAGGGTAAATGAAACACGGCACTCAAATAAATCAAAGATGCACATGCGTCAAGGATCGATCGACGTTGGATGGGCCATTGAAAAAAATCTTTGACGACCTGTGATCTATTTTTAAAAACTCCCATGGCATGAGCAACGCACAGTAGCATCACCAACGATGAGGCGCCGCGTATAAAAATCAATTGCGTCGCCCCTAACGATTGACTCACGTATTTGACAATTGCGTCGTTGATGATAAATGCACCAATCGATAAAGACATGAGTGCGATGCCGCGTCGATTGGCCTCGAGGCGATTGACGGGTGCTTGGGGTAGAGGCATGAATGTCTTTAATGAGTTTCAAAAAAAACAAAGGGCGCTTGTGGCGCCCCTTGCAGTGAAACGATTGTTTAAATCGTATCCATAAAACTACGCAATTTGTCCGATCTGCTTGGATGCTTGAGTTTGCGCAAAGCCTTGGCTTCGATTTGGCGAATGCGCTCGCGCGTGACATCAAATTGTTTTCCGACCTCTTCGAGCGTGTGATCGCTGGTCATTTCAATACCAAAGCGCATGCGCAGAACCTTGGCTTCGCGTGGTGTAAGTCCGTCCAAAATTTCTTTGACGACATCGCGCAAGCCCGCTTGCATCGCCGCTTCGATAGGGGCTGTATTGGCAGAGTCTTCGATGAAATCACCTAAATGTGAATCGTCGTCGTCACCAATGGGCGTTTCCATAGATATGGGTTCTTTTGCGATCTTCATGATCTTGCGAACCTTGTCTTCTGGCATTTCCATTTTTTCTGCGAGTACCGATGCGTCAGGCTCGAATCCGAATTCTTGCAAATGTTGGCGGCTGATGCGATTCATCTTGTTGATGGTTTCGATCATGTGTACAGGAATGCGGATAGTTCGAGCTTGATCGGCAATCGAGCGCGTGATGGCTTGACGAATCCACCATGTGGCGTAAGTTGAAAATTTATAGCCACGACGGTATTCGAATTTGTCGACTGCTTTCATCAAACCGATGTTGCCTTCTTGAATTAAATCTAAGAATTGCAAACCGCGGTTAGTGTATTTTTTGGCAATGGAGATTACCAAACGCAAGTTGGCTTCAATCATTTCACGCTTGGCGTTGCGCGATGCGTATTCGCCTGCATTCATGCGTTTGCTGATATCTTTGAGTTCGGCCAAAGGTACAACCACGCGCGCTTGTAAATCGATTAATTTTTGTTGAAGCTCTTGAATGGCGGGAACGTTGCGACCCATGGTGCTCGACCAATTTTTGCCAGCAGCAGTTTGTTTTTCAACCCATTTGAGGTTGAGTAAGTTAGCTGGAAAATCTTTGATGAACAACTCTTGTGGCATACCACATTTTTCGACGATGATGCGACGCATTTGACGCTCTTTGGAGCGGACTTCGCTCACCTGTGAGCGAACGTTTTCGCATAATTTTTCGATGGTGCGCGCTGTAAAGCGAATGGTCATAAGTTCTTCACTCAATGCCTTTTGCGCTTTTTGATAGTTTGGTGTTCCGTAGCCTTCTTTATCGTAGACTTTGTGAACTTTTTCAAACAAGGCTGCGATTTGATCGAAACGCTCTAGGGCTTCGCGTTTGAGTTCTTCTAATTTTTTGGTGAGTGCTTTGGAGCCGCCTTTGCCGTCGTCATCGTCGGCCTCATCAAACTCGTCAAAGTCTTCTTCGGCCACATAGTCGTCGGCTTCGTTGATATTGCTAAAGCCATCAACAATGGTGGAGATGACGACTTTGCCTTCGCGAATATCAGATGCCATGCGCAAAATTTCGGCAATGGTTGCAGGTGAAGCGCTAATGGCTTCGATCATGTCCATCAAGCCGCCTTCAATTCGTTTGGCGATTTCAATTTCGCCTTCGCGTGTGAGTAATTCGACGGTGCCCATCTCGCGCATGTACATGCGAACAGGATCGGTGGTTCGGCCAAATTCGCTATCGACTGTTGAGAGTGCAGCTTCGGCTTCTTCTTCGGCTTCTTCTTCGCTGGCTACTGTGGGCCCTGTATTGGTGATGAGTAAAGTTTCTGCATCGGGTGTTTGTTCGTAAACCGCAACGCCCATGTCATTGAGCATGGTGATGACGACTTCAAGTGTTTCTGCGTCAACGAGTTTGTCGGGCAGGTGATCAGAAATTTCGCCGTGCGTGAGGTAGCCGCGTGTTTTACCCAGCTTAATGAGTGTTTTGAGACGCATGCGGCGCTTGGCCAAGTCTTCTTCGGATAAAACAGTTTCGTCAAGACCGAATTCTTTCATCAAGGCGCGCTCCTTGGCCTTGCTGATTTTCATGCGCAGTGGTTTAACTTTTTCGGTGCTCGCGCTCTCGACTACTTCAGCGTTTGCTTCGAGGTCAGCAATTAAATTATCTTGAACGATGTCAATCTTGCTATTTTTTTTGTCTGCTTTGGTAGGTGCAGGCTTTTTGGCATTGTTTGATTTGGCAGGCACGACTGCTTTGGCCACAACTTTGGGTGGCTCAATTTTTTTCTTGCTGTCTTTTGTCACATCCTTTGGAGCAAGAGTCACTTTTTTAGAGGTCACAGGCGTTGCTTTCTTCGGTGAAGGTTTCGCGCTCGCTTTAACGATGGGTTTTGCTACCACTTTGGCCGATGGTTTGGGCTTTGCAACAGGTTTTGCAGAAGCCTTAATAACGGGTTTGGCTGAACTTTTTTTTGCTACTACTTTTTTGGAAATAGGTTTTTTGGTTTTTGAACTGGACATGACAAATCCTTAACAACAGGGGTGTACAACGCCACGAACCGAGCGCGGGGAAAATGGTTTGGGATTCAGGGACAAGCGAGGAGGGCGATCATTTGGTGTGCAGTCCTTGCGAAAATTTGGCGAGTTGTGAACACGTTGTCACGGTTGGCCGAGTTCGGAGGTGTTGCTGTCGCACTTATCTACAAGTTGGATTGTACCACAAAACCTATATTTTCCCTCTGTTAAACATTTAAAAGTTTCGACTGTTAGGTCTAAAAAGTATTTGTCATGTGAATAGAAATTATCTTTTAGTTTTGAGAATAACCGCGGTTTTCAAAAACATGGAATTTTGATCCCTCATTTTGATGCCCGACCCTGGTCTGGTTTTAAATTGAAAGTGAAAATCGAGTTCGTAAGATTTTTTCTTGAGCCCCATATGGGGTCCCAAGTTCTTGATCGGGATAAAACCAAAGCTTGAGTGCAGAGATATTAGGTTTTAATCCATATTAAGTTTCCAGGGCCAGCTTTGCCCGAGTTTCAACCCCCATCAGAAAAATATAGAGATGGGCGCACATTGTGTGTAGTCGGCCCATTTTTTTAGATATTGCAGTGCGAAAGTGGTGTACTAAATTTTTCATTAAGAGCCTCTTAGGTCTGAGAGAGCGAGGGTAAAAATAACCCCCTCTTTATATCTATTGAATAAAATAGTACACAATAATTTTTTAAAAATCATTAAAAAAGACGCCATTTTATGATTTTTGTTTAAAAGCAACTAATTTTTTAAAGTCCCCATTTTGAGCTGAATCAAGCGGGAATTTAAAAGCTTAATTCTCTCGTAAACCCTAGGATCCGCAGAGGCTTGCTGGGTTAGGTCGTTGAGCAATTGGGCGACTTGTGCTTTTTCAAGTTCCAACAATATACTTTGAAGTTCGCCCGAGTCGTTTTCAAGATCTGGGGTGGTTAGTTCAATTTGCTTTTTAAGCGAGCTCTCTTCAGAGTGGCCTCGCAAGACTTCTAAAAGTGCAGCCAAAGGCAAAATTCCAAATTCATGCAACTGTTGATCAAGCCAAGAAAACAGGGGCCCGTGAGGTGCAGGTAACTCGCTCAAGATATTTTTTTGAATTTGCGACAAACCATCCCATTGAGTCATGTCTGCAAACAAAATATGCAAGGCACGATCTTGTCGACTCGCAGGCGTGCGTCGTAAATTAAGACGCGAGGTTTGTGATTTAAATGACGATGTAGATGACTTTGAAAATTTATTTGGTAATTTGGCAGTGGACTCGAAGCCCCAAAGTTTTAATAATTCATGGTTACCGATTTGAACGAGTTGCGCGATATCTTGCAACAACTGCGTTTTGAGAACGCCCGAAGGTAGTTGCTGCCACAAGGGTTTAACAATACTGGCAAAGTGCGCGCGTCCTTCGGCTGTTTCCATATCGCATCCATTGCGACAAAGGTCAATCAAAAAACGACTCAAGGGAATGGCTTCGGTGATCGCGTGTGCAAATGCTTCGCTACCGTTTGCACGAATAAAACTATCGGGATCGTGTTCTTGGGGTAGAAATAAAAATTTAACAGAGCGTACATCGTTTGCAAATGGGAGCGCACCTTCTAATGCTTTGCGCGCTGCGCGTTGACCTGCGGCGTCGCCATCAAAACTAAACACAACCGAATCGGTGAAGCGAAATAATTTTTGAACATGTTCGTTCGTACACGCTGTACCTAATGTGGCCACTACTTGCGGAAATCCTAACTGTGCCAAGGCAACCACGTCCATATAACCTTCGGTAACTAACACGTACCCTGCCTCTCGTAACGCTTGTCGTGCTTCAAATAAGCCATAGAGTTCGCGCCCCTTACTAAAGACGGGTGTCTCAGGCGAGTTGAGGTATTTGGGTGATCCGTCGCCCATGACTCGTCCGCCAAAACCAATGCATTCACCTTTGATATTGCGAATCGGAAACATGATGCGATCGCGAAAACGGTCATAGCGTTTTTCCTCTTCAGGGTCTTCGTCATTGGAGATAACTAAACCCGATTCGACCAGCAAGGGATCTTGATAATCGGGAAATACGCTGGCTAAACTTCTCCATCCAGCGGGCGCATATCCAAGTCCAAATTTCTTGGCAATCTCGCCTGTGAGGCCTCTGCCTTTGAGATATGCTACAGCTTGCTCGGATTGACGCAAATGTTTGCGATAAGACTCGCCTGCTTTTTCAATAACATCATTGAGCGTTGCTTGTTTTTGTCGTTGCTCTTGTGCGCGTTCACGGTCTTGCGGTGATGCCGTTTCTTCGGGCATTTGCATGCCATAAGACTGAGCCAAATCTTTAATCGCCTCTACAAAATTCATTCCTGCGTGTTCAATTAAAAATCCAATTACGTTGCCATTTTTTCCACATCCAAAACAATGGAAAAATTGTTTGCTCGGACTCACAGTAAAAGAGGGTGATTTTTCAGAATGAAAAGGGCATAGGCCCATGAAATTGGCGCCCGCTTTTTTGAGTTGTACAAAACGCCCCACCACCTCTACCACATCGGCTCGAGTGAGAAGATCTTGTATAAAAGTTTGTGGAATCGCCATTTTTTAATCAATCATTGCCATTGTAGGAAGTCTTGGAGATCAGGTCATTTACTGACCCATGACCCAGCCTTCTCTGCGCGGATCTGCGCCGCCATGCCAACCCTTAGGTGTGCGTTGCAAGGCTTGAATACCACTTGATAAATCAACTTCTATCAAACGATGTCCTTTTTGTTCAAGAATATCCGATTGCGCTTTTGAGAACATTCCCCGTTCTGCATAAACAGGTCCATTGGGCGATAGTACGCCCAAATGTGGCAAATTAATGGCATCTTGAGCCCATAGTTTGCTGTGAAGCATGGCCAATAAAGTTTGTGTCGTGTAATGAATGATCGCAGCGCCTCCTGGACTGCCTAAGCTCATTTGCAGTGAACCCGTTTGACCATTGGGGAGCACATCAAACACCAATACAGGATTCATCGACGAGCGAGGTCTTTTGCCTGCAGCGACACGGTTTGCAATCGGTACGCCTTGTGCATCGTGCGACAAAAAACTGAAATCGGTCAACTCATTATTTAATAAGAAGCCCCCTTTTTTTCCAAGGCTCACCATTTGTCTTGATCCAAAACCATTTTCAATCGTTGTTGTCATCGAAATTGCATGACCTTTTGTGTCAATGATGCTGAGATGACTGGTTCCGAACTCAGGTTGATCCATCATCGGCGAGAGATTTGTTTTGTTCAAAAAAGGTTGACCTGCATTGACTTGCGATGCGCGTTGATCGGTGATGAGTGCAGAGCGTTCTTGTAGATATTTTTTGGAAATCAATGATGACCAATCGCCTACAGGCGCTTGTACAAAATCAGGATCGGCGATATACATGGCACGATCGGCATAGGCCAAACGCGATACTTCGATATAAGCATGCAAAGCATTGGGTTGCCAAGTGTTGGGCGTTTCATTCGTTAGCCATTCAATCGATTTGTTTTCTAACATGCCCATGATTTGTCCCATGGTAAGTAGCCCTGAACTAGGCGGCGGAAAGCCACATATGCGATATATTTTTTGACTCGCTGAATAATCAAAGCAAAGAGATTCTCGCAACTTGGGTTGATAATTTTTTAAGTCGGCAAGTTGCATCGTGCCTGGGCGCAGTGGATGCGTTTGAATTTTTTGAACAATGGCTTTTGCCACTTCACCTTCGTGCAACGCGGCACTTCTTTTTTTTGCAATGCGTTGAAGAATTTCTGCAAAGCCAGGATTTTTTAAACGATGACCCACAGGCCAAGCCTCTCCATTGGCTTGATAAAAATATTGGAACGATTGCGCATCATTTTTTAGATACGTATCATTTTTAAGTAAAGTATTTAAACGCTCGCTCACCGCAAAGCCATACTTTGCCAATTGAATAGCCGGTTGTATCAATTTTGACCAAGCCAACTTCCCTTGCTTTTGATGCGCTTGATCGAGCATTCGCAAGGTGCCAGGTACTCCCACAGAAAGACCGCTCACCACGGCATCCATAAAAGGCATGGCTTGTCCTTGCTGAAGAAACATGTGTTCGTGAGCGCCTGCAGGTGCAGTTTCGCGCCCATTCCACGCTTGAATTTGACGCCCATCAAAGTGCAATAAAAAAGCACCACCGCCAATATAACCCGCTTTTGTTGCTAAGGGATTGGCCGAGGCAACGGCCATTTTTGAAAAAAACCAGCCCTTTTTATTTTTTGTAATCGATGACTGTTCTGGTTGATTTGAATTCGTATCAATTTCTAGCGTTTGAGCATTTAAAAATGAAACATTCAACAGCAACAAAAAGAGCCAAACATTTTTTTTCATTTCGGTGGCAAGCGAATTGCGCCATCGATTCGAATCACTTCGCCGTTGAGCATGTCGTTTTCAAAAATATGTTGAACGAGTTTTGCATAATCTTCGGGATGTCCAAGCCTTGAGGGGAAAGGCACATTGGCTGCCAATGCGTCTTGCACATCTTGCGGCATTCCAAACAACATGGGTGTTCCAAAAATACCAGGTGCAATCGTCATGTTGCGAATGCCGTGACGCGCCAAGTCTCTGGCAATGGGTAATGTCATTCCCACAATGCCACCTTTGGATGCCGCATACGCGGCTTGTCCAATTTGTCCGTCATAGGCCGCAACCGATGCCGTTGAAACGATGACGCCGCGCTCGCCAGTGGCTTCGGGCGCGTTGCTACTCATCGCATGCGCTGCAAGTCGAATCATGTTAAATGTTCCAACCAAATTAATCATGATTGTTTTTGTGTAACTCTCTAATGTGTGCGGTCCATTTTTACCCAGCGTTCTTTCGGCAGGGCCAACACCTGCACAATTGACAAGTCCAAACAAGGGACCTAATTGAGTGGCTGCATCGATGGCATTTTTTCCATCGATTTCTCGTGACACGTCACAACGAATAAAGACACCTTGGAGTTCTTTGGCAACCGCTTGACCGCGCTCCACTTGCATATCTGCAATGACCACGTGCGCACCTTGTTGCATTAATTTTTTTGCAGCGCCTTCACCCAAACCCGAGGCGCCGCCCGTGATCAAAATAATTTTCCCTTGAAGATTCATGATGGACTGCTTTTAAATAACATTAAAAAAAGGATGGTGAGCGATGACCCTATAGGCCTTCTTGCATTATCTACATCTTCTTCCTGCGACAATTGGCTTTTAATTGGCTTCTTCTTATTTTTTATGATTCGTTTCCCACATTTTCTTTTTTATTTTCTAATTTTCATTTTGGTGGGTTGCTCCACTGTGCCCGTCGTTACCAAGTCGGGTGCTGCAAACACGCAACCCAGCGCATCTATTGAACCACCCGCGCCGCCGCAAGTTGCCGCGTCCAAGTCTGTTCCTAAATTGGGATTGGCCCTAGGTGGTGGAGCAGCTAGGGGTTTTGCGCACGTGGGTGTTATTCAGGTTCTAGAAGAAGCGGGCATTGCGCCCAGTTTGGTGGTGGGCACCTCAGCTGGCAGCATGGTCGCTGCTTTTTATGCCAGCGGTAAAACAGGTGCGCAATTGCAACGTCTTTCCGAAACCATGGACGAGGCATCCCTCACCGATTGGAATGTGCCACTCATCAGTCGCGGCATGATGCGCGGGGATGCATTGGCTCGTTATGTATCACAACAGGTTGCTGGTAAAAAAATCGAAGATCTCAAAATGCCATTGGGCATTGTGGCCACCGAATTAAGAACAGGAGAGGGCGTGTTGTTTAGACGGGGCGATATTGCAACGGCGGTTCGTGCTTCAAGTGCCGTGCCATCTGTGTTTGAGCCCGTTCGAATTGGCGGGTTTGATTATGTGGATGGTGGCTTGGTGGCCCCTGTGCCCGTACGATACGCCAAACAAATGGGCGCCGATATTGTTTTGGCCATCGATATTTCGAGCGCACCCGAAGACAATCCAGCCTCCGACATTCTCAAAGTTCTTTTGCAAACCTTCAGCATCATGGGCAAAAGCATCAATCAATACGAATTAGCCCAAGCCGATGTGGTGGTCAGGCCGTCTCTCAGTGGCGTGGGAAGTGCAGAATTTGCAGCAAGGCGACGCTCCATCGAAGCAGGTCGCGCAGCCATGAAGTTGGCATTGCCCAAACTGTTGCAGGCATTACAAAGATAAAAAAAAGCCCATCTTGCGATGGGCTTGAAACGGATCCCTCAATTAATCAATTGGAAAAGATCCGAGGAGACAAGGGTTTAAGAATTAACGCTTCTTAGATGTTTTGCCAGTTGCAACAGCTGTGTTGGCAACGGCTTGAATGTTAGATTCGGCTAATTCTGAAGCTTGTTTAACAGCTTTTTGAACGGTCTCGAGTGCATTGTTACCAGCAGCAACTGCTGTTTTAAACATTGAAACAACTGATTCGGTACCAGCAGGTGCGTTTTTAGCGGCACCATCGATGGCGCTTGCAAATGCTTTTTGAGCTTCAGCGGCTTTTTCTTCAACGGCTTTTGTGAACTCTGTACCTGTTGAAGAAGCGATTTCATACACGTGACGTGTATAAGAAACTGCCTTTTCTGTCATAGGTTGGTAAACACTTGCTTGCAAGGCGACCAAGTCTTGTACGTCTTTTACGCTCATGATTGCGTGTGTGTGAGCGGCTGTTTCTGACATGGCGGCTTTGGTAGCGGCCAAGTTGAGCTCAACCAATTTTTCCATGCCACTGAAGGCTTGCTTGGTTAAACCAAATAAAACTTCGAAATTGGCTTTGTTAGCGGCTGTCATTTGTTCTGGTGTCATCATTTTAAATACTCCTAAGTTAATTGAAAGGGTTTGCTGCTCCACAAGAAATGTTGCTGTGCAGCATAATTCTTAGTATAGGGTTATCCCGCGTTAATTCAAGCCTTTTTTGTTTCAATGCAGCAATTTAGAGGCGGCTTTCTAAAAACAGGGGGTATCACAAAAAAGTAACAATACCTGCTGTGAAAGTCTTTTACGCAACTCCTCATGTTCAACAATTACCCCCTGGGCATCGATTTCCTATGGGTAAATATGAAATATTACGCCGTCGACTGGAGTTGGAATTAAATGATATCGACCTTGAATTGGCGGTTCCGGCCAGTGAAGGCGAGTTGGCTTTGGTACACGCCCCCCCGTATATTGAGGCGATTTTTCAAGGGTCTTTAACGGATAAGGCCCAAAGAGAAATAGGTTTTAACTGGTCGCCTGGCATGGTCGAGCGCGCAAGAGGGTCGGTTGGTGCCACGATCTGCGCGTCCCGAACATCTATAGAGGAGGGGGTATCGTGCAATCTCGCTGGGGGGACGCATCATGCCTATCCCAATAAAGGAAGCGGCTTTTGTGTATTCAACGATGTGGCTGTAGCGACGCGTTTGATGCAGGCCGAATGGTCACGCCACACCAAAACCACCTTCAACATAGCCATTATTGATTTGGACGTGCATCAGGGCAATGGGACAGCCAAAATTTTCGAGAACGATGATTCTGTGTTTACGCTATCGATTCATGCGGAAAAGAATTTTCCCTTTCGAAAGGAAATCAGCTCTTTGGACGTGGCCTTGCCCGATGGCTGCGGTGATGATCTATATATGAATGCGCTGGAGCGGGCTTTGCATGAGATCGACATGCAGTTTCAACCGCAAATGCTTTTTTATTTGGCTGGTGCCGATCCGCATGAAGGGGACCGACTCGGGCGTATGAATTTAACGTTTGATGGGTTGGAGTCCAGGGATCGGCGGGTTTTTGATTGGGCTTACAAAAAAAGGCTACCTTTGGCGATGGTGATGGCGGGTGGATACGGCAAAAATATTGAAGATACCGTGCAAGTTCAAATAAATACCTTGAGTGTGGCCAGACAATACTGGCAACACTGGCAAAATCGAGAGTTATGAGTACAACAACACAAAGACCTCAGCCCCAGACTAGGGACAGTTATCCAGTTTATCGTGAAATCGCAACGCGGTGGATGGATAACGATGTTTACGGACATATCAACAACGTGGTTTATTACAGTTGGTTTGATACGGCCGTTAATGCGCATCTGATTGAAAATGGCGCGCTCAATATCTATCAGGGTGAAATTATTGGATTGGTGGTTGAAACCCACTGCAATTATTTTTCATCGCTGAGCTTTCCACAAATCATTGAAGCAGGCATTCGTGTTGCAAAAATGGGAACGTCTAGTGTTCGATATGAAATTGGTTTGTTTGCAAAAGATGAAAACATATCTGCTGCCAATGGTCATTTCATTCATGTGTATGTCAATCGCGATGATCGTAAGCCTGTGAGTCAGTTGCCGATTGCATTAAAACAAGTTTTGGAGAAACTCAAATGACAACAAAAATTGAAGCCGTCGACGAAGCCATCACCACTCGAATGTCTGCCAGAGCCTTTACAAACCAAGAAGTGCCTCGATCGCTGCTAGAAGAAATTTTAATGGTGGCGAGTAAAGCGCCATCGGGTACCAACACGCAGCCTTGGAAGGTTTACGTATTACAAGGCCAAACCAAAGATCAATTGTGTGACAAGGTGTGCGCGTTGCATGATGCGATTCGAGATAATCCAAATCGTGCACAAGAATACAAAGAGGCTTATCCTTACTATCCCCAAAAATGGGTTTCACCGTATATCGAAAGAAGACGCGAAAACGGTTGGAGTTTGTACGGTTTGTTGGGCATTGGAAAAGCCGACAAAGACAAAATGCACGCGCAACAACAGCGTAACTATCGTTATTTTGATGCGCCTATTGGTCTTGTTTTTACCATGGATGATGTTATGGAGCGCGGCACATTATTAGATTACGGTATGTTTTTACAAAACATCATGATCGCTGCAAGAGCCAGAGGATTACACACCTGTCCGCAAGCTGCTTGGAATTCATTCGCCAAAATTATTTTGCCGCACATTGGTGCAGCGCCCTCTGAGTTAATGGTTTGTAGCATGGCGTTGGGTTGGAGAGATGAAAGCCACGTCTCGAATCAATTGATCACACCACGCGAAACGGTTGAATCATTTACCCATTGGGTCGGTAAATAATGATTATTACCAGTTTGCTCGATACGGACTTGTACAAGTTCACCATGATGCAAGCCGTCTTGCATCAGTTTCCGGGTGCGCAGGTCTCGTACAAATTCAAGTGTCGCAATCCGGGTATTGAGTTGGCGCCTTTGGTGCAAGAAATTCGAACTGAAATTAAATCGTTGTGCAGTTTGCATTTTCAAGAGGCTGAACTCAAGTGGCTAAGGCAATTGCGTTTTATCAAAAGTGATTTTGTTGATTTTTTGGGCTTGTTTAAACTGAACGAAAAGTATATTCAGGTCAATGCGTTGCATGATGGCCAAATTGATATATCGATCAATGGTCCTTGGTTGCACACCATCTTGTTTGAAATCCCTGTGCTCGCCATTGTTAATGAAGTTTATTTTAGAAACAAACACAAGGTTCCAGACTTTATCGAGGGGCGTCGTCGCCTTGACGAAAAAATGATTCAATTGCAGGCCAACGATTTGTCAGACATCAAAATTGCAGATTATGGAACGCGCAGACGTTTTTCTAAATCATGGCACGAAGAGGTTTTGCGTGTCTTGTCTGAAAAATTAGGCACAAGTTTGCCTCAACGATTTGCAGGAACAAGCAACGCCTTGTTTGCGATGAAATTGGGCCTCACGCCATTGGGAACCATGGCTCACGAATATTTACAAGCGTGTCAAGCATTGGGTCCGCGATTGCGCGACAGTCAAGTGTTTGGATTTGAAACATGGGCGCGTGAATACCGCGGTGATTTGGGAATTGCATTAAGTGATGTCTATGGCATCGAGCCCTTTTTGCGCGACTTCGATATGTATTTTTGTAAATTGTTTGATGGTGCGAGACACGACAGTGGGGATCCATTCAATTGGGGTGAGCGCATGATTGAGCATTACAAAAAAAATCGCGTCGATCCGCTCACCAAAACTTTAATTTTTAGTGATGGTCTAACGATTCCTCGAACGATTGAGTTGTATCATCGATTTGCAGGGCGATGTCAATTGGCCTTTGGTATTGGAACCAACCTTACCAACGATCTTGGATATGAGCCCTTGCAAATTGTGATTAAGATGGTCGAGTGCAATGGACAACCCGTTGCCAAGTTGTCCGACACCCCTTCCAAAAACATGTGCGAAGATCAAAAATACTTGGCCTATTTGAGGCAAGTGTTTGATATTGCACAACCCAATTAAATTTTTTAACCCAACATTTAAAAATCATGATCACTACTCTTCTCATCATTTTCGTAGTTGTTTATGCCGCGATTGCATTGGAGCATCCTTTGGGTGTAAATAAATCAGCCTCTGCGCTGTTGGGCGCTGGAGTTTTATGGACCATTTATTCGGTTGTCACCAACGACCCCACTCGAGTGAGCAGCGAATTGGGCGAATCTCTCATGGGGACCGCGCAAATAGTGTTTTTCCTGATTGGTGCGATGGCAATCGTTGAAGTGGTTGACGCTCACGATGGCTTTGAAGTGATTACCGCGCGTATCAGCACCGAACAACTCAGTAGCTTGATGTGGTTAGTTGGATTCGTGACGTTTTTTCTTTCTTCAATTTTGGACAACTTAACAACAACCATTGTGATGGTTTCTTTGATGAAGAAATTACTGTATCGCCGCGAAGATAGATTGTTTTTTGCAGGACTCATTGTGATTGCTGCCAATGCAGGGGGGGCTTGGACGCCCATTGGCGACGTCACCACCACGATGTTGTGGATTGGTGGACAAATCACGACCGTAGAAATCATGAAGGGATTGTTTATTGCTTCATTGGCCAATCTCATCATCCCATTGTTGGTGGTGGCATGGGGTATGAATGGTCAAATGGTGGTTGCGCCCAAAATCAATGATTCAGATCACAAAAAGATGCCCACTACGGCATTTGAGCGTGCATTGATGTTTTATTTAGGCTTGGGCATTTTAGTCGCTGTACCTATTTTTAAAACACTGACGCATCTGCCACCTTTTATGGGTATTTTGTTAGGTCTCGGGCTTCTTTGGTTGGTCGGCGATTGGATTCATCGTGAAAAGGCAGACGATGACAAGCAACACTTAACGCTGGGTCATGCACTCACACGCATTGACATGAGTTCGATTACTTTCTTTATTGGTATTTTGCTCGCCGTTGCTGTGTTGGAGCACACGCATGTATTGTCATCGATTGCCACTTGGTTGAATGAAACCGTGGGGCGACTCGATTTAATCGTGATGTTGATTGGACTCGTCAGTGCAGTGGTCGATAACGTGCCCTTGGTTGCCGCATCGATGGGTATGTACAGTTTGACCGAATATCCGCCTGATAGTTTTTTGTGGGAATTCATGGCTTACTGTGCGGGAACAGGCGGTTCTATTTTGATTATTGGATCGGCCGCGGGAGTGGCCGCAATGGGCCTGGAAAAAATTGACTTCTTTTGGTATGTCAAAAAAATCACGCCCTATGCCCTCTTGGGTTATTTTGCTGGCGCCATTTTGTACATGATTCAATTCAATTTAACCCACTAACTCATCATCCATTATGAAACCCAAAATCATCGTTGCCAGACCGATTTTTCCTGAAGTGATTTCGCACTTGCAACCATATTTTGAAGTTACGAGCAATCAAGACGATGTGCCGTGGACCGAGCAATCGTGGACGGATCAACTCAGTCAGCAAGATGGCGCATTTACTTTTACAACCGATGTGGTCAATGAAAATATTTTGAAGCATTGCACCAAGCTCAAAATTTGCGCCAATATGGCTGTTGGGTACAACAACTTTGATGTGCCTGCCATGACGCGTTACAAGGTTGTGGCAACCAACACGCCCGATGTATTGACGCAAACCACAGCCGATATGGGGTTTGCATTGCTGATGGCCGCAGCGCGTCGCGTTGCAGAGAGTGAGCATTATTTGCGTGCAGGACAATGGCATCAATGGCGCTTTGATATGTTTGCAGGCGTTGAAGTACATGGATCTACTTTGGGTATTTTGGGAATGGGGCGAATTGGTCAAGCCATTGCACAACGCGGCGCTTTTGGTTTTGGAATGGACGTGATCTACCACAATCGATCACAACTCTCATCCGAGCAAGAGATCGCGTGCAAAGCACGTTATGTCAGCAAACAAGAATTGCTAGAGCAATCCGATCACTTGGTTTTGGTATTGCCTTATTCAAAAGAATCGCATCACGTTATTGGACAAAAAGAATTGCATCAAATGAAACCCACCGCCGTGTTGGTCAATATTGCGCGCGGCGGCATTGTGGACGATGTGGCCTTGGCGCAGGCTTTAAAAGAAAAACGAATTGCGGCCGCAGGGCTTGATGTATATGAGGGGGAGCCTCAAGTCTCGCCCGTATTACTCACGATACCTAACGTGGTGTTGACGCCGCACATCGCCAGTAGCACCGTCAAAACACGCATGGCCATGGCCGTGCTCGCGGCCGACAACTTGATTTCATTTTTCACCATGGGTAAAGCTATCAATCCTCTCAATCCACAAGTATTGAGCCATCAAGCATGAACGCAGAAACATGGATCATGCCCTTGGCTATTGTGGGCGGTTTATTGGCTTATTTGATGGTGATGCGAGGGTCGCAAAAAAAAGACTCAGCCTTTGATCCTGCTCAATTTCAAAGTCTCTTTGAAAAACTCGATCGCATGGAAAAAGAATTGCGATATGAGTTAACAGAAGCTCAGCGAGCAGGTCGTGTGGAGTTGCAGCAAAATTTAGCACAATTTCAAAAGGTACAGGTCGATCAACTAAAATCCATGGGCGACACGCTTTATTTACAGCTTAATACCTTGAGCGAGAGCAATGCAAGACGTATGAGCGAAGTGCGCACCACTTTAGATACACAGTTGCAACAGATGCAACAAACCAATCTCTCCAAATTAGAAGAGATGAGACAAACGGTCGATGAAAAACTGCAAACCACATTAGAGACTCGCCTAAGCGAAAGTTTTAAACAAGTGGCTGAACGATTGGAGCAAGTTCATCAAGGCTTGGGGCAAATGACAACGCTTGCACAAGGCGTTGGTGATTTGCAGCGCGTGCTCTCCAATGTCAAGTCGCGTGGCATTTTTGGTGAAGTGCAACTTGAAGCGTTGCTCGAGCAAGTTCTCACCAACGAACAATACGGCAAACAAGTGGAAACCGTTCCGCGTAGCAATCAACGTGTTGACTTTGCTATTAAGTTGCCAGGACGTTTTGACGATGGTGACTGGGTGTGGTTACCCATTGATGCCAAGTTTCCTAGAGAAGATTACGAGCGCTTGCTTGATGCGCATGATCGCTCAGACACAGTAGCCGCAGAAATATCGGGCAAGGCATTAGAGGCGCGCATTAAGTCTGAAGCCAAAAGCATCGCAGAAAATTATTTGGCACCTCCCCACACCACTGATTTTGCGATTTTGTTTTTGCCCGTTGAGGGTTTGTATGCAGAAGTGTTGCGTCGTCCTGGATTGATGGATTCAATACAACGCGAACATCGCGTCACATTGGCAGGCCCCACCACCTTATTAGCGATTCTCAATAGTTTGCAAATGGGATTTAGAACGCTGGCCTTAGAAAAGCAAGCGTCTGAAGTATGGAAAGTTTTGGGCGCTGTTAAAACCGAATTTGATCGCTACGGTGAGTGGGTTGAAAAAGTGCGCGAACAAGTGCATAAAGCGTCTGATACATTGGATCGTGCCGATACGCGTAGCAAGCAAATGCGTCGTGTCTTAAAAAATATTGAAGCGTTGCCCGACGCGCAAGTTCCCGCTTATTTGCCGCCTGCAGAAGACGGTGTGGCTGAGGAATGAAATCTGAGTTGATCAAAATCATTACGGCGCAAGTGTGTTTGCATGCCACCATGGCAGGAATGCGAATGGCCACGCCTTTGTTGGCATTGCGTGATGGTTACAGTGCAGGCTCTATTGGAATCTTGTTGGCATTGTTTGCGATCATGCAGGTTTTTTTGGCGATTCCATCAGGTCGTTTTGCTGATAAGTATGGTTTAAAACGACCCATTTGGATTGCGGTTGCGATGTCTTCTGTGGGTGCATTACTGGCCTTCATTTGGCCGATTTTTTCTGTGCTGTGTGTCAGTGCATTGCTCACAGGCGGCGCAACGGGTGCTGCCAGTATTGCATTGCAACGTCATGTCGGTCGAAGTGCACAAAACGTCACAGAGTTACGCCAAGTGTTCAGTTGGTTATCGATTGGTCCTGCATTTTCAAATTTTTTAGGCCCACTCGGTGCAGGTTTGTTTATTGATTATTCTGGATTTCAATCGGCATTTATATTCATGACTTTGTTGCCGCTTTTATCGCTGTGGTTTATATCGTCCATCAAAAATTTACCTCCTCAAGAGGTATCTGCTGAAACGCAAAATTTACGCGTCTGGGATTTGCTTAAAAATAAAAATTTACGGCAACTCTTGATTGTGAATTGGTTTTTATCGTCATGCTGGGATGTGCATACTTTTATGGTGCCTGTGATTGGTCACGAATACGGAATCAGCGCATCGGCAACGGGTGCGGTTTTGGGTTCATTTGCCATCACAGCAGCTTTGATTCGTTTTTTATTGCCATGGTTTGCATCGCGCACAACGGAACGAATCGTGATCACAATTTCAATGCTTGGCACGGGTTTTTTTCTGGCTATCTATCCATGGATGTATAACGCATGGCAAATGGGTATGTGCTCCGCCGTCTTAGGTATCTTTTTGGGTGCAGTGCAGCCCATGGTGATGAGTGCCTTGCATCAAATGACACCTGAGGAGAGGCATGGTGAAGCCTTGGGTTTGCGTTTGATGGCCATCAATGCATCGAGTGTGGCTATGCCTATGTTATTTGGTGTGCTCGGAGTGTGGATGGGTGTGGGCAGCGTATTTTGGTTGGTGGCCGCCTATGTCACGATAGGGTCGCATTTTGCGTGGACGCTCAAGGCGCATAAAAATCACGAATAATTTTCCAAGCCTCTTCAATGGTGTCAACATAACTAAAAAGACGCGTGTCATCTTTAGAAATTGCGCCTTCTTCAATCAGCAAATCAAAATCAATGAGTTGTTGCCAATGTTGTGATCCAAATAAAACAATGGGAACAGGCGCAGCTTTTTTGCATTGAATGAGCGTGAGCGTTTCAAATAATTCATCCAAAGTGCCAAAGCCTCCAGGAAACGCAACCAACGCGTGCGCTCGCATCATGAAGTGCATTTTTCTCAAGGCAAAGTAATGAAATTTAAAACTTAATTCGGGCGTGATGTAAGGATTGGGTGTTTGCTCATGGGGTAGTGCAATATTAAAACCTACGCTTTTACCGCCAGCTTCGAATGCGCCTCTGTTGGCCGCTTCCATGATGCCTGGTCCGCCTCCCGTGCAGATATACATGCGCACAGTGGGTTTCATGCTGAGGCATTCTTGCGTCACTAGTTTTGCAAAATCTCTTGCGCGTTCGTAATACACGGCATTGCGTATGAGACGATGGGCTTGTTCCATGGTTTGTGCGTCGCCTTGATTTGTAGCGATTGCCAGTTGTTGTTGCGCGTCTTCTTGGCTGCGATAGCGAGCAGAACCAAACACTACAACTGTTTTTTCAATGCCGTGTTGTTGTAAGGCCAAATCAGGTTTGAGCAACTCCAGTTGAAATCGAATACCACGTGTTTCGCGTCTTAATAAAAACTCAGGGTCGGCAAATGCCAACAGGTTGGCGTCAGCGCTCGGAGGCAAACCCGACGTGTTTGCTTTGAGAGCTTGCCATGCCGCGCTGTACAGCGGGTCTTCGGGGTTAAAAATTGCGTCCATGCCGCGATGTTAACCATAAAAAAACCTCTTGAGCCAATAGGCATCAAGAGGTTGTGGGGATGCGCTTGAATTAAACGCGTTTGCGATATTCGGCTGTGCGTGTATCGATTTCGATGCGATCGCCTTGCGCTACAAAAATAGGAACTTGAACATCAAAGCCGGTAGAAATTTTGGCGGGCTTGAGTACTTTTCCAGATGTGTCACCTTTGACCGCAGGCTCAGTCCAAGTGACTTCGCGCTCCACACTGGTGGGCATCTCAACCGAAATGGCCTTACCATCGTAGAACACGACTTCAAGAGCCATGCCATCTTCTAAATAATTGAGTGCGTCGCCCATGTTGTCGGCTTCGACTTCATATTGGTTGTAATCAGCGTCCATGCATACATACATGGGATCTGCAAAATAAGAATACGTGCATTCTTTTTTGTCCAAAATGACTTGATCCATTTTGTCGTCGGCTTTAAAAACAACTTCAGTTCCAAAGTTGTTGAGTAAACTTTTGAGTTTCATGCGAACGGTTGCCGCATTACGTCCACCCCGCGCGTATTCGGTTTTGAGAACAACCATGGGGTCTTTGCCGTGCATGATGACATTGCCGGCACGAATTTCTTGAGCGATTTTCATAACAAATAAAAAAAAGTAACTGCTGGGCAGCGAAGACCTTTATTTTAACCTTGACTGGGTCGTCCAGTCGATCAGCTGGCTGACGAGGTCTTTTTGGGCCAAAAGTCTTGATTGAATGAATTGAACCCAATCGGCCCATTCTTTAAGGTTTTCGGGGGTTAATGGGGGTATTTGTTGCCCATTCATGGGCTGTAAATCAGCCGTTTTTGGGACGCTATTCCATACGCGATGCGCCTGCCTGACAATCTGTGGGGCATCGAATAAATCCAAAAAAGCCTCTAATTTTTGGATATGGACTGAGTCGTCTTGAGGATAAATCTGCCACAAAAATGGTTTGCCAGCCCATATCGCACGGATCCAAGAGTCTTCTCCGCGCACGCAATTAAAGTCGCAAGCGCGCAGTTGCTCATCGAACATTGCTTGCGTCATCAGGGGCAAAGAGATGATCTGAATGTTATTCAAATCACGGGTGTTGATGTCTTCGATAGCTTTTTGTGCGCGCCCTTGCGTGACATGAAGTTCAATCGATAGGGTCGATTGATTGAGTTGATTGAGCCAAGAATTGAGATGCATGGGCTCATAGCAAAACAAAAAAATCTTCAAAGGTTTGAATGGAGATGAAACAGATGGCGTGATTTGAATGTTTTGTTCTCGTAACACGCCGCCCGTTTGATGGGTGAAGCCAGGATAAAAAAATATTTTTTTTAATCCTTGTGCGGGTCCTCGTAAAACAGGCGACTCCAGTTTGTGCATGCGTTCCACATAAGCCTGGGCAGACAAATATTCCAAATTAATCCAGATGGGCGTTTTTTGCGAAGACTTCATGGCTTCTTTGAATGAATCGGGCAACTCACAACCAAACATTTCAATCACCGTTTGCATGGGGTGAGCATCAGTTGCCATATCCGGATGCGCCAAAGGATCATCGCTCCAAGCCAGCACTTGAATCATGGGGTGACCCAAGGGCGCCATCCACGACAGAGCGCTAGCATCATCAACCCATAAGTGAACGCGATGACCCCGATTAGCCAAATCAGCGCTCAGTCGCCAAGCAACGCCGATATCGCCGAAATTATCGACAACTCGGCAAAAAATATCCCATGAAAAAATGGGTTGTTGATCAATAATTGTCTGGGGCATGATGCAGTTTATACCGCGAGACGGCACAATACGAACATGTACAGTGATTCTCAACCGAACGAACCAGCACCTATTTTTGCCCCCACCCTATTGGCGGAGGTGGCTGCATTACCGTCACTGCCGGGGGTTTATCGATACATGGACGCCAATGAGCAGGTGTTGTATGTCGGCAAGGCCAATAATTTAAAAAAACGAGTGAGCAGTTATTTTCAGCGTGAACACGGCGGTACACGCATTGGGCACATGGTCAGAAAAATAGTGCGCATGGAAACAACGGTGGTGCGCTCTGAAGCCGAGGCGTTGATCTTAGAAAATAATTTAATCAAATCGCTGAAGCCCAAATACAACATCTTGTTTAGGGACGATAAAAGTTATCCCTATTTAAAACTCACACGAGCGATTCAAGAAGTTTCCAAAAGTGTGCAAAACAAACCTTCGCAAGTTCCGCGCGTCGTTTATTACCGCGGTGCTGTCGATAAAAAGCACGATTACTTTGGACCTTACCCCAGTGTTTGGGCGGTGCGTGAAGCAATTCAATTTATTCAAAAAGTATTTAGGCTTCGAACCTGCGAAGACACGATTTATAACAACCGAACTCGCCCTTGTTTATTGTACCAAATTCGTCGTTGCTCGGGCCCTTGTGTTGGAAATATTTCATTAGAAGATTATGCACGTGACGTGCAAAGCGCCACTCGTTTACTCAATGGTGAGACGCACGAAGTTGTCAAAGATTTGGAGTCGCGCATGATGACTCACGCAGAGCAATTGGAGTTTGAACAAGCGGCAGATTTACGCAATCAAATCTCTGCATTGTCAAAAGTGTTGCATCAACAAGCGGTGGATACGGTCGATGATCGCGACGTTGATATCTTGGCCGTCAAAGTTCAGGGCGGTAAAGCCTGCGTGAATCTCGCGATGGTGCGTGGCGGCAGACATTTGGGTGATCGTCCTTATTTCCCTATTCATGTTGATCAAGTTGAACCTGTTGAAGTTTTGCATGCATTCATTTCACAACATTATTTGGAAGTTCCTGTTCCACCTACTTTGATTGCTTCTTATGCGATTGATTCAGAATTAATTTCAGCTTTGGTTGAGCAAAGCGGTATTAGTATCCATGTTGTGCATCAACCGCGTGAGCAACGTCGTGTGTGGTTGGAGATGGCACAACACAACGCCGATTTGCAACTGGCACGATTGTTGGCCGAAGAAGGGTCGCAACAAGCGCGCACGCGCGCATTGATTGACGCGCTCGATTTGGCGCCCGATGATGTGGATGGTTTTTTGGTTGAATGTTTTGATGTGTCGCATACCGCAGGTGAGGCCACGCAAGCATCTTGTGTGGTGTTTCAAAATCACAAAATGCAGTCGGCGCAATACAGACGTTATAACATCGAGGGCATCACGCCAGGCGATGATTACGCGGCGATGCGACAAGTATTGTCGCGTCGATACAGCAAGTTGGCCCAGGCCGTTCAAAATGGCGAAGCAAAATTTCCAGACTTAGTGTTGATTGACGGCGGTAAAGGTCAGGTCAGTGTGACTAAGGATGTATTTGAACAACTGGGTTTAGATTTGTCGCGAATTGTGGGTGTTGAAAAAGGTGAGGGCAGAAAAGTCGGTTTAGAAGAATTGGTATTTGCCGATGGCAGACCCAAAGTTGAACTTGGAAAAGATTCTGCTACCCTCATGTTGATTGCGCAAATTAGAGATGAGGCGCATCGTTTTGCAATCACAGGCATGCGTGCGCGCCGCGCAAAGGTGCGAACAGGTTCGAGCAAACTCGAAGATATTGCAGGCGTAGGTCCCAAAAAACGCGCCAAGTTATTGCAACGCTTTGGTGGTGTGCGGGGTGTGGCCCAAGCCAGTGTTCAAGACTTGTGTACAGTAGAAGGTATTTCCCATGATCTTGCGCAAGCCATTTATATGGCATTGCGTTAAATACACTTAAGACGGGTGAACAACTTTGACAAAAGCACCGCCTTGAAAAATCGCAACTGGATCATTGCTATCAATGACGGGTTGTTTTGCTTCAACCTCTGATCTAAAAATATCTGATGAATCTTTGGCGCGATAACCAATGTGTTTGGCGTGCGTGTTATCCCACCAAGTGGTTTGGTTGTCTGACATGCCGTAGATAATCGAGTGACCCACAATCGGTGCGGTGAGGGCTGCAACTATTAAACGTTCCAAATCGTCAAAACTCAACCAAGTGGCGAGCATGCGTCGATCTTTTGGAAATTCATAAGAAGAGCCAATGCGCAAACTCACGGTTTCTATACCCCATCGATCCCAATAGAGTTGCGCCAAATCTTCTCCAAAGGCTTTTGACAAACCATAAAAGCCATCGGGCTTTGGTGGCATGCGTGTGTTGACCACTTCATCTTGTCGATAAAAACCCGTCACATGATTAGAGCTTGCAAAAACAATACGCTTTACTTTTTGAATGCGTGCAGCTTCATACAAATTAACCATGCCCACAATATTGCTTGCCAAAATAGGATCCCACGGTTGCTCGGTGGATACACCACCCATGTGCACCACGGCGTTGACGTCTTTTAAAAGATCCAGCATTTGTTGCTTGTCTTCAAGTGACGCAATCACCACTTCTTCACCGATCTGTGCTTTGCCAATGTCTTTGCGATGACTCACGCGCAACACATCGCAATAGGCTTTGAGGCGCGGGCGTAAAACTTTTCCTAAATTACCATTGACGCCTGTTAATAACAAACATGGAATTTGAAGAGGAGACGCTGGAGTTTGGAGCATAAAAAACCTATAAAAAAATTAACGAACCATACAAGGCATTTTCGGATTGAATTTCCAGTTAGATATTAAAAATTGCATCGCAATTGCATCGTCTCTCGCACCCAATCCGTGTTTTAAATACAGTTGATGCGCGCGTTCAACCGCTTGCATGTCCAAGGTTACACCGAGCCCTGGCTTTTTGGGAACATCCACATAACCTTCTTTGATTTGCAAAGGCAATTGCGTTAAGAATTGACCGTCTTGCCAAATCCAATGCGTATCGATGGCGGTTACTTTTCCAGGAGCCGCCGCCGCACAGTGTGTGAACATCGCCAGCGACACATCAAAATGATTGTTGGAATGCGATCCCCATGTGAGGTTGTACATCTGGCACAATTGCGCTATGCGCACCGATCCTTGCAAGGTCCAAAAATGTGGATCTGCCAAAGGAATATCAACCGATTGCAATTGAATGCTGTGCGCCATTTCACGCCAATCGGTAGCAACCATATTGGTGGCTGTTGGTAATCCTGTCGCGCGTCTAAATTCTGCCATCACTTCGCGCCCCGAATAAACACCTTCAGCACCGCAGGGGTCTTCTGCGTACGCCATGGCTTGCCGATGATCTTTTAATAAACGAATCGCGTCTTTGAGTAACCATCCACCATTGGGGTCTAAGGTGATTCTTGCTTTTGGAAAATGCTCGTGCAACGCCAAAATAGCTTCGACTTCCTCTTCACCACGCAACACGCCGCCTTTGAGTTTGAAATCTTGAAAACCATATCGTTCTTGCGTGGCCTGTGCAAGCTTGACGATCGCTTGTGGTGTCATCGCCTCTTCGTGTCGCAAACGAAACCAATCGTTGTCAGATTCGAGTTCACTTTGATAGGGTAGATTGGTTTTTTTTCGATCGGCCACATAAAACAAATAACCCAACATTTGTACACGCTCGCGTTGTTGTCCGTCGCCGAGTAATGCGCACAAGGGTACTTGCAAATGCTGTCCTAATAAATCGAGTAACGCACTTTCAACCGCAGTAACCGCATGAATCGCTACGCGCAAATCAAAGGTTTGATTGCCGCGTTCACCGCTATCCAAATCTGCAAAACGCTGACGCATGGTGTTGAGTACATGGTTATAGTTGCCAATCGATTGACCCACGATCCATTGACGCGCATCTTCTAATGCCTTTCGTATTTTTTCACCACCGGGTACTTCGCCGATGCCAGTGTGTCCACTGTTGTCGGTGATGATGACCAAGTTGCGTGTAAAAAATGGCCCGTGCGCGCCGCTCAAGTTCATGAGCATTCCATCGTGTCCTGCGACAGGAATGACTTGCATGTGGGTTGCAATCGGTGTGGAGTGAGAGGGTGTTTTCATGTTTGGATTTTCTTTGTGCATATGCTACATCCGCTAATTAGGTGAGCAATGAGTATGAAAGTATTGATTGCCGGGTTTACCCTCGGTGGATGGTGATTTTGGGTGACTAATATCAGTTGTTTTAAACATCATAAGCATGGAGAAAGTTATGAAATTCAAACTCACGTTGATTGCAATGCTCACTGGTTGTCTAGCAATGGGCGCACAAGCCATCGAGTTTCGCTCTGCGGATACACACAATGCAGACGATTACCCAACGGTTGTTGCGGTTAAGCACATGAGCGAAGTTCTTGAAAAAATGAGTGGTGGCAAACACAAAATCAAAGTGTTTAATAAAGCCGCCTTGGGTCAAGAAAAAGAAACCATCGATCAAGTTAAAATTGGCGCACTCGATTTCACACGTGTGAATGTAGGTCCCATGAATGGTATTTGCCCCATGACGCAAGTACCCACCATGCCATTTTTATTCAGATCAGTGGATCACATGCGTCACGCGCTTGATGGCCCCGCTGGAGAAGAAATTTTAAAGAGCTGTGAGTCAGCAGGTTTTGTTGGCCTGGCTTTTTATGACAGCGGCGCACGTTCCATTTATGCCAAAAAAGCGATTAAAACAGTGGCTGATGCCAAGGGTTTAAAAATTCGTGTTCAGCAATCAGATTTATGGGTGGCATTAGTCACTGCAATGGGTGCGAATGCAACGCCGATGCCTTATGGTGAAGTTTATACAGGCCTCAAAACAGGTTTGATTGATGCCGCTGAAAACAACATCCCTTCATTTGATACAGCCAAGCACGTTGAGGCAGTCAAGATTTATTCAAAAACAGAGCACTCGATGGCGCCCGAAATTTTGGTCATGTCAAAAGTTATTTGGGATAAGCTGCCTAAGGCTGAGCAAGACATAGTTCGCGCAGCTGCCAAAGAATCGGTCACTTTCCAGCGAAAAAAATGGGACGAACAAGAAGCCAAATCATTGGCCAACGTCAAAGCCGCTGGCGCTGAAATTGTCGAAGTCGACAAGCGATCTTTTCAAGCCGTCATGGGCCCTGTTTACGATAAATTCATGACTACCGCTGATATGAAGCGTTTGGTGAAGGTTGTGCAAGACACCAAATAAGTAGCGAATGTTTACACGCTTTTGCGCCGCCGTCTCCAAACTGAGTTTGGTTTTGGCGGTTATTGGTTTATTGGCTGTCGTTGTGTGTGTTCAGTGGCAAGTATTTGGCCGCTACGTTCTCAATGACACACCTACTTGGGCTGAATCCCTGGCGATGTTGATTGTTTTATTTGTCACCGCATTCGGCTTGGGTGTGGGTGTGCGTGATGCAGGTCATATCGGATTGGAATCCTTGGTTGTTTTATTGCCCGACCAATGGCGTCATCGCATTGAAATTTTAATTCACGTACTAGTTGGTATTTTTGGATTTTTAATGATTCAAGGTGGATGGTTGTGGGCTAGCGCCAAATGGAATGAAAAAAAACCGATGCTGCCCGTGCCTGATGGGATTGATTATGTTCCTGTGATCATTGCTGGTTGTTTGATTCTTTTATTTTCGATTGAACACGTGATTGCTTCATTGCGCGGTGAAGTGGTGGAGCCTTCATGGAATTAACTGTATTGGGTGTGTCTTTCACACTCTTGCTTTTGTTGGGCGTGCCTGTTGCATTTGCAATTGGCTTGTCTTCTGTGGTCACCATCGTCGCTTCAGGTTTACCCATCGCAGTAGTGTTTCAAAAAATGGTCGGTGGCATGCAAGTGTTTTCATTTCTTGCGATTCCATTTTTTGTGTTTGCGGGCGAGCTCATGCTGTATGGCGGCATTGCCGAACGCATTGTGCGATTTGCAAATAGTTTGGTGGGGCACGTACGCGGTGGCTTGGGTATGAGCAATGTCTTGGGTTGTACTATTTTTGGTGGTATTGCAGGCTCTCCATTGGCCGATGTATCGGCGATTGGTTCGGTCATGATTCCACTCATGAAAAAAGAAGGCTACGACGCAGACTATGCGGTCAACGTCACCACCCATGCTGCGTTGGTTGGCGCCATCATGCCCACATCGCACAACCTCATCATCTTCACATTGGCAACATCTGGCATTGCATCGGTGAGTATTTTGGGATTGATCTTGGCAGGATTGGTACCCGCCATTATTTTGACCTTATGCAATTTGGCTGCCGCGTATTGGGTGGCCGTTAAAAGAGGTTATCCCACGCACGGAGAATTCAAAGGATGGGGTGAAGTGTTATCTGCATTCACCGCATCACTGCCAGGCTTGTTGGTCATCGTCATTATTTTGGGTGGCATATTGTCAGGCGCATTCACTGCCACGGAGTCAGCGTCAATTGCTGTTGCATGGGCCTTGTTCATCACCGCATTGGTTTACAAATCTCTCACCTGGCATAACTTCATCAAAGCGTGTGCAAAAGCATGCAAGACCACGGGTGTGGTGTTGTTGTTGATCGGTATCTCGAGTGCGTTTGGTTATTTCATGGCCTTATACGAAGTGCCGCAAAAAACAGGTGAATTGATGAAGATGGTGAGCGATACGCCATGGGTCATCTTTTTAATGATTAATGTGTTGTTGTTTATCTTGGGAACGTTTTTAGATATGGCGGCCACTATTTTGATATGTACGCCTATTTTTATGCCTATTGCGATGCAGTTTGGCATGGACCCCTTGCAGTTTGGTATTTTGATGTTGATCAATTGCGCATTGGGATTGAATACACCGCCTGTGGGTACTGTTCAGTTTGTGGGTTGTGCAATCGGTGAAATATCGGTGGGACAAGTAATGCGAACGATCGCGCCTTTCTATGGTGCTTTAGGTATGTGCTTGTTATTGGTTACTTATGTGCCAGCATTCTCTCTGTGGCTTCCTAATTTGATGAAGTGATTATTTAATAATGGCAGATGTAATCCCACGCGTGATTCGAATGCATGCCAGCGACAATGTAGCGATTGTTGCAAACGATGGTGGCTTGCCTGCGCAAACATCGATTATTGGTTTTGATCAATCAGACCCAATTACATTGATTCAAAAAATTCCTCAAGGACATAAAGTATCTTTAAAAAATATCGCTACAGGCGATGCAATTAAACGATACAACGTCATCATTGGTTGCGCAAAAGAAAATATTCCAACGGGTGCTTGGGTACACGAAAAATTATTGGAGATGCCCAAGGCGAAAAAATTCAATGATTTGCCGATGGCAACGCAAAAAGCGCCGACAACAGTGCCGCTAGAAGGCTACACCTTTCAAGGTTATCGCAACGCCGATGGGTCGGTGGGTACGCGAAATATTTTGGCGATCACCACAACAGTGCAATGCGTGGCGGGTGTGGTGTCACATGCGGTTGAAAAAATCAAAAAAGATTTATTAGTACTTTATCCCAATGTCGATGATGTTGTGGGCTTAGAGCACAGTTATGGTTGTGGTGTGGCTATCGATGCGCCCGATGCCATCATTCCGATACGCACCTTGCGACACATCAGCAGGAATCCTAATTTTGGTGGTGAAGTGATGGTGGTGAGTTTGGGGTGTGAAAAATTACAACCCGACCGTTTGTTGCCACCTGGTAGTTTTCCTATTGAACATTTAAAGCCCTCGCAAACAAGACCCGATACCGTGTGTTTGCAAGATGCCGAGCACGTGGGTTTTATGTCGATGATTCAAAACATTGTCGATAGTGCCAAGCCCCATTTGGAGCGACTGCAGCAACGTCTCCGTGAAACTGTTCCTGTGAGTGAGTTGGTGGTGGGTGTTCAGTGCGGTGGAAGCGATGCATTCAGTGGCGTTACTGCCAATCCTGCTGTGGGTGCTGCAACCGATTTGTTGGTGCGTGCAGGGGCTACCGTTATGTTTTCTGAAAATACAGAAGTGCGTGATGCGGTGGATCAACTCACATCGCGCGCTATCAACACACAAGTTGCGCAAGACATTGTGCGCGAACTCGATTGGTACGATCGCTATTTAGAACGCGGTCATGTTGATCGATCGGCCAACACCACGCCAGGTAATAAAGCGGGTGGCTTGTCAAATATAGTTGAAAAAGCCATGGGCTCAATTATTAAAAGTGGTACGTCGCCCATCTCTCATGTTCTGACGCTCGGAGACAAGCTCAAGCCCCATCAAAAAGGTTTGGTATTTGCTGCAACCCCTGCCAGTGATTTTATTTGCGGTACGTTGCAATTGGCCGCTGGTATGAATCTGCATATTTTCACCACGGGACGCGGTACGCCTTATGGATTGGCGGCTTGCCCAGTCATCAAAGTCGCGACTCGCACCGAATTGGCCACACGTTGGTATGATTTAATCGATCTCAATGCGGGACTCATTGCCGACGGACAATCAACCGTTGAAGAAATGGGTCTTCAATTATTTGAGATGATGTTGGATGTGGCCAGTGGTAGCCCAACTTGGTCAGAAAAATGGAAAATTCACAACAGTTTGGTTTTGTTCAATCCCGCACCTATCACTTGAAGTAAACAACATGACAACACACACACCATCAGCCAATGACACGGCTCAATTGCCCGCAGCTTTGGGCATGTTCAATCTCACAGGCCGAATTGCTTTAATCACTGGATCAAGCAGCGGCATTGGTTACGCGTATGCGGCAGGTTTGCTTCATGCTGGCGCCCATGTGATTTTGAATGGACGTCAAGCCGATAAACTCAAAAAAGCGGCGGCCAAAATAGCACAAGAATCAGGCGCACCCGAGCGTGTGCATGCACAAGATTTTGATGTAACTGATGAAGCGTCAGTTCATGCAGGTATTCAAAGCATCATTCAACAGCACGGTCGTATTGATGTACTCATGAACAACGCAGGCATGACATTTCGATCACCCCTCGAAACTTTTCCGCCCGAGCAATGGCGCAACATTATGCGAACCAATTTAGACAGTGCTTTTTATGTGTCGCAAGCCGTTGTGCCACACATGATCAAAAGCAATAAAGGAAAAATCATCAATACCTGCTCAGTGATGAGTGAGCTGGGCAGACCCGGTACCGCACCCTACACAGCGTCCAAAGGTGCACTCAAAATGCTCACCAAAGGCATGGCTATTGATTGGGGCAAGTACGGCATTCAAGTCAACGGCATTGGCCCTGGTTATTTCAAAACTGAATTGACACAAGCTTTGGTCAACGATGAAAAATTCAGTTCTTGGTTGGTAGCTCGCACACCTGCCAATCGATGGGGTCAAGTAGAGGATTTGGTGGGTGCGGCTGTATTTCTCAGCAGCGACGCATCCAATTTTGTAACAGGACATATTTTGTACGTTGATGGTGGCGTCACAGCTGCGCTTTAAAATTTTTATGGGTTAAGGAGTATGGTTATGCCACAAGCACTCGTCATTCATGCTGCACGCGATTTGCGATTAGAAGAAATAGCGTACGAAAAATTAGAGCCCCACCAGGTACGCGTACAAATGCGCGCAGGTGGCATTTGTGGTTCAGACTTGCATTATTTTCAACACGGTGGATTTGGTACGGTACGTGTGAAGCAACCTATGGTGTTGGGGCACGAAGTTTCAGGTCAAATTTCTGAAATAGGTTCTACTGTTCAATCAATCAAAGTGGGTCAGCGTATATCGATCAGTCCCAGTCGTGCGTGTGGCCATTGCGAATACTGTCAAAAGGGTCAGCACAACCATTGTTTAAATATGCGTTTTTATGGAAGTGCCATGCCTTGGCCGCATATTCAAGGCGCGTTTCGTCAAGAAATGATTATTGAAGATTGGCAAGCACACGTCGTTGAAGACCATGTGAGCGATGGTGAGGCGGCGATGGCTGAACCCTTATCGGTTGCTTTGCATTCCGTCAATCGTGCGGGGCCCCTTTTGGGTAAACGCGTGTTAGTTACAGGTTGTGGCCCTATTGGTTCTTTGATCGTGATTGCCGCAAGACGTGCAGGTGCAGCAGAAATCGTGGCCACCGACATCACCGATCAAACCTTGGCGCGTACGCGTCAAGTGGGTGCCGATCACACCGTTAATATGGCCACACAATCCAATGGATTAGATGCATACAAGGCCAACAAGGGATATTTTGATGTCTTGATTGAAGCCAGTGGCAATGAACAAGCACTACGTGCGGGTTTTGAAGTACTCAAGCCACGAGGTATTTTGGTCAATGTGGGAACAGGCGGTGAAATTTCTTTGCCACTCAATGTGTTGGTTGCCAAAGAATTTGATATGCGTGGCTCGTTTCGTTTTCACGAAGAGTTTGCATTGGCGGTTGAGTTGATGAATAAAAAATTAGTCGACGTTAAACCACTAATTAGTCACAGCGTGCCCTTTAGAGACTTTGAAAAAGCATTTGCACTTGCTGCAGATCGCCATCAATCGATGAAGGTGCAACTTAATTTCGCTTAAATGCGAATCACTTCGAGCAATCGATCAAGACCGCCTGTTTCAATCGCAATCATCGCTTGCTCGCAAACCTTGGGTTTGGCGTGGTAGGCCACTGACAAACCCCCTGCGTTTGCACAAGCGGTCATCATGGGTAAATCGTTCGCGCCGTCTCCCATGGCAATCACTTGATTCATAGCGATACCCAAATCAGTTGCGGTTTGCATCACCATGCGACGTTTCTCTTCACCGTCGCAAATATCGCCCCAACTTTGATCGACCATTTTTCCGGTGAGTAAACCGTCTTCGATTTCAAACACATTGCTTCGTGTGAAATCAATGCTCAAGGTATCACGCACGCGGTCAGTAAAAAAAGTAAAACCACCGCTAACCAACACAATTTTGAGTCCTGCTTTTTTGCAAGCCATCACCAAATCTTGCGCGCCAGGATTGAGTTGGAGTCGATGTTGATAAACCTCGTTCAATGCCGATTCGGGTACACCTTTTAAAAATTGAACGCGCTGCCTCAAGCTTTCTTTGTAATCGTTGATTTCACCGCGCATTGCTGCTTCGGTGATAGCGGCCACCTGTGCTTTGCGACCCGCAGCATCGGCCACTTCATCGATGCACTCAATATTAATGAGCGTGGAGTCCATATCAAACGCAATTAACTTGAATTGATTTAAAGACAGGGGTGGTTCAAAATGTTGAATATACAAACCAGCAGAGTATTCTTGAAGCGCCATAAGATTTACGTAGTGGAATTTGTTTTAGGAATTGGTTCACCCAATGAACGCAAAATATCTCTCACCATTTGTGCGCGATCTTTGGGATTGGGTAGTTCGCGTTCAATGCGAATCTTGTCGTTACCAGCGAGTTTAATGTGTTTATTTTTTTGGACCAATGCCAAAACTTTCATCGCATCGATGGGTGGATTGGCTTGAAAGCTAATGAGTGTCACATGCGGTGTCGCGTCCACTTTAGCCACCCCATAGGGTTTGGCCAAAACACGCAGGCGATGGACGTCAATTAGCGTTTGTGTTTGCGGCGGTAATTTGCCAAATCGATCGATAATTTCCTCTAGCAAATCGTCGATTTGTTCCGATTTTTGCGCAGTAGCTAATTTTTTATAAAAAGACAATCGCAAATGCACGTCGCCACAGTAATCATCGGGTAAAAGTGCGGGTGCGTGCAAATTAATTTCGGTGGTCACATGCAAGGGACTGAGTAAATCGGGTTCCTCGCCATTTTTGAGTGCGCGAACGGCTTCAGACAACATTTCGTTGTACAACTGAAAGCCCACTTCCATCATATTTCCACTCTGATTTTCGCCCAGCACTTCGCCAGCACCACGAATTTCCAAATCATGCATTGCCAAATAAAAACCCGATCCTAATTCTTCCATTTGTTGAATCGCGTCTAATCGTTGCGTGGCTTGTTTACTCAAGCTTTGTAAATCAGGCACCAACAAATAAGCATAGGCTTGGTGATGACTGCGACCCACACGACCGCGCAATTGATGCAGTTGAGCCAATCCAAATTTGTCGGCGCGACTGATCAAAATCGTGTTGGAGGTAGGGACGTCAATACCTGTTTCAATGATGGTTGAACACAGCAAAATATGAAACCGTTGAGCTACAAAATCGCGCATGACTTGCTCGAGCTCTCTCTCGGGCATTTGGCCGTGTGCAATGGCAATACGTGCTTCTGGTATGAGCGTTTGCAAATTTTGTCTGCGATTTTCAATCGTTTCAACTTCGTTATGCAAGAAATAACATTGACCACCACGTTTGAGCTCACGCAACACCGCTTCGCGAATCACGCCAGCGCCTTCGGTTCGTACAAATGTTTTGATTGCCAATCTTCGTTGTGGTGCGGTGGCGATGACGCTTAAATCACGCAATCCTTCCATGGCCATACCCAATGTGCGTGGAATGGGTGTTGCGGTTAAAGTTAAAACATCAACCTCAGCGCGAATTGATTTGATGGTTTCTTTGTGTCGCACACCAAAACGATGTTCTTCATCGATGATGAGTAATCCCAAATCTTTGTATTTCACCTGATCGCTAATCAGTTTGTGTGTGCCCACAACAATATCAATTTGACCCTCGGCCAAACCTGCAATGGCTGTTTTAATTTCTTTGGCACTGCGAAAGCGACTCATCTCTGCAATTCGAACAGGCCATTTGGCAAAGCGATCAACCAATGTTTGGTAATGTTGTTCAGCCAGCAAAGTGGTTGGCGCAAGAATCGCTACTTGCTTGCCGCCCATTACGGCGACAAAAGCCGCGCGCAATGCGACTTCTGTTTTTCCAAATCCCACATCGCCACAAACCAATCGATCCATTGGGCGCGGGCTGATCATGTCTTGAATGACTGCATGGATTGCCGCGCGTTGATCGGGTGTTTCATCAAAACCAAACGCATTGGCAAATGTTTCGTAATCTTGTGGTGTGTATCGAAACGCATGCCCACTGCGCGCCGCGCGTCTGGCATAAATATTAAGTAATTCAGCTGCAGCATCGCGTACTTGTTCAGCTGCACGACGTTTGGCTTTGTCCCATTGACCCGATCCCAGTCGGTGTAAGGGCGCTTGATCAGGACTCACACCGCTGTAACGACTAATCAGATGCAATTGACTCACAGGTACATATAGTGATGTTTCGTCTGCATATTCCAAATGCAAAAATTCTTGCAATACAGGCAATCCGTCTTCACCGACACCTTGCCCCATATCCATATTGATGAGGCCTTTGTAGCGACCAATGCCATGCATGCTGTGAACAATAGGGTCGCCTACTTGAAGTTCAGACAAATCTTTGATCAAAGACTCAACGTCGCTCACCTGTTCTTGTTTGCGACGGCGTCTCGAACTTGGCCCCGCAGCAAACAATTCGGTTTCAGTGACTAAATCGATTTTGGCTTCAAGCCACGTGAAGCCCACTTGCAGCAAGCTCGTTGCAATGCCAACGGATTCCGTACTTTCTAAAAATTCTTGTAACGATTCAAAGCTTGGCGGATTCAATCCACTGGCTCTTAAAAAATCAAGCAGACTTTCACGTCGGCCATCACTTTCAGCCAAGATCAACATGCGACGCTGACTTATTTGTCGATGTGTATGCAAACGATTGAGTGGATCGTCGGTGCTGCGTTCAACCGTTAATTCAGGAATGGGGCGAACCCACTCCATCTCACGACTTGCATCTGGAATTGTTTTAATTAAAAACTGCGCATGCGAATTCATGCGCGTAAAAAACTGCTCCGCACTTAAAAATAAATGAGTGGGCGACAAAACAGGTCGATCGGGGTCTCCTTGACTCAGACGAAATCTGTCTTGCGTATCTTGCCAAAAACGTCCAAGCACGGGTTCTAAATCACCGTGAAGGCCGATCACTGCATTTTCACCCAAATAATCAAAGACAGTGGCTGTTGCTTCAAAAAATAAAGGCAAATAATATTCAATACCTGATGTTGCAACGCCATTGCCCATATCTTTGTAGATGCGACTGCGTGTGGGGTCACCCTCCAACAGTTCGCGCCAACGACTTCTAAACATGGCCCGCGCTGCGACATCCATTGGAAATTCACGACCAGGCAGCAATCGAACTTCGGGCACAGGATACAAACTGCGTTGCGTATCAGGATCAAATGTGCGTATCGAATCGATTTCGTTATCGAATAAATCAATACGATAAGGCATTGGTGAGCCCATCGGAAACAAATCAATCAAACCGCCTCGCACCGAGTATTCGCCTGGACTCACCACTTGTGAAACATGGCTATAACCCGCCATGGTGAGTTGCTCTTTGAGCTTGGCCTCGTCTAATTTTTGTTTGACACGAAAATGAAACGTGTAAGCCGCTAAAAACGAAGGCGGTGCTAAGCGATAAAGTGCAGTGCTCGCAGGTATCAAAACCACATCGGCTTGGCCTTGTGAAATGCGCCACAAAGTTGCCAATCGCTCGCTGATCAAGTCTTGATGCGGCGAGAATGTGTCGTAGGGCAATGTTTCCCAATCGGGAAATAGCACGCATTGCAGATCGGGCTCGAAAAACGCTATTTCATCCAACAAGCGTTGAGCGTCAGCAGCGTCAGAGGTAATGATGGCCACGCGTTGGCCCGATTCGCGTCGTTTGGCGCTCCATTGGGCCAATAAAAGGGCATCGGCCGAGCCAGGAGGACGGGCTTGAAGAAATCGTTTTCCGGGTGTCAGAGAGGGAAATTGCATCAAAAAAGGCCAAAAAATAGCAAAGCCCCCTGTTTTAACAACAGGGGGGGTCTCAGCATGATTTTAGAATGCGTTGAATAACAAGGGTTTTGATATGGTGGATTGGGAAGATTCTGTCTATGTCGTGGTGCCATGCGCGGGCCATGGAAGTCGTGCGCAAACCGATCAACCCAAGCAATACATGGTCTTGAACGATCAACCTTTGGTTATGCATACCCTCAATGCTTTTAGTGCAGTCAAAGGCATTGCAAAAGGTGTTTTAGTGGTGTCGTCTGAAGATTCATACATCGACGCATTGATACAAAAATTTCCACAACCACTTTTTTCAGTCAGCTATACGGGTGGTGCAACGCGAACGGCCAGTGTTTTATCAGGTTTGGTACAACTTCAAAAACTCGGTGCAAAAAATAAAGATTGGGTGATGGTGCACGATGCCGCGCGCTGTTTAATCACGCCCGATTTAATTGAATCATTGATGCGCGCGTGTCGCTCTGATGATGTTGGTGGATTATTAGCTTTGCCATTGGCTGATACGCTCAAATCGGAAATCCATGGACGTGTGGCATCAACACTCAATCGATCCGACAAATGGTTGGCTCAAACCCCGCAAATGTTTCGACTGGGTCTTTTGATGCAAGCCTTGAGTCGCGACAATCAAACCGCAACCGATGAAGCGAGCAGTATGGAGTTATTAGGACATTCGCCCTTGCTGGTCAAGGGTGCTACATTTAATTTCAAAGTCACATTTGCAGAAGATTTTGATTTAGCTCGTGCAGTTCTTCAATCGCGATTCCAACACAACACAGGTTTAAAAAAAGGTTCATCGCTATGACCCCTCATCAACTCAGAATTGGCCAAGGATGGGATATTCATGCATTGGTCGAAGGAAGGCCATTAATTATTGGCGGCATCCACATCCCTTTTCATTTGGGACTTGATGGTCACTCAGACGCCGATGTTTTGTTGCACGCCATCACCGATGCGTTAATCGGCGCCGCAGGTTTGGGTGATATCGGCAAACATTTTCCTGATACCCACGCTAATTACAAAGGCGCTGATTCTTGGATGTTGTTGCAAAAAACAGGACAACTACTTGAAAGCAAGGGTTGGGCAATTCAAAATATTGACAGCACAGTGATTGCGCAAGCGCCCAAATTGGCCACTTACATTCCACACATGCAAGAAAGAATTGCCCAAGCGCTCAATTTACAAATTTCACAAGTGAATGTAAAGGCCAAAACGGCTGAAAAATTAGGACCGGTGGGAGCGGGGCAAGCCATAGAGGCGCAATCGGTTGTATTGATTGGTTGTCGTTGATTTTCGATGACATTCAATGCGCTCACCATTTCACGAATCATTCATTGATGATCTTTGTCCAATTTTTAAAATAAATGCATCATGTGCGAATCGATCAAATTGAGTTCGGCGATTGATTGATTTGACTCAATGGCTTTGTGTTTTTCGGATAAGCCAAAAAGCAAATCTTTGGGATTGACACTGAGCCAATTGGTCAGCACTCTTAATTTGTCTTTTTTGGGAAGAGATATGACAATCAGCTAATTGCGAGGAGCGTGTGGGGTGATGCCAGTGCCCCAATAACGCAAATTAATCCATTGGCTAAAACTGTTGCAGAGGTTTTGAACCTGGCCTGTCGCATGGCATTGCGAAGTCGATGAGCGAAGGCTTGAGTTTCGTGTTGATGCACAGTGTTTTTCATACGATCCTTATCATTCAATTTTTAACGAACGACAAGCATAAAAGATGACCCATTGATAATCAATCAACCTGGAAGGTGATACGTGCATGCTTTTTATGGAACAAATACATAGCCAATCCCCCAAACTGTTTGTATGTGTCGGGGGCTATTGGGATTTTTTCTATCAATTTCCGTAAACGTGATACCTGCACATCTAGGTTTCTATCCAACGCGTGAAAGGGCCTTTGTCGTTTGAGAAGTGAGAGTTGATCGCGATCAAGTGTGATATATGGGCGAGTAATTTAGGTGGTCAGTAGCAAATATTCATGCGCTGTCAAAATTGTTGATTTGCCATAGTTTTAAATTTCTCTGAGAGCAGGATTAAAAATCACATCGCCGATCGCGTAGATTTCCGTTGGCAACACTGCGTCCTCATGATGAAATTGATACGTCGATGAATCGCTTGTAAGCGCATCAATAATTCTCGAGGATGATAGGGCTTGGCGATGTAATCATCCGCACCAAGTTCGAGTCCCGCGATGCGATCGGATTGTTCGCCTTTGACGCTGAGCATCACAATGCCAACCCGTTGATCGCTTTTGCAAATCTCTTGGCAAAGACTCAAACCATCTCCATCAGGCAAAAGAATATCAAGCACAATCAAATGAAAATCATTGGGCTTCAAAAGTGACTTTGCTTTTTTTTCTGTATGGGCAATCGTCACCGTCATGCCGGCTTTTTCTAAATAGCTGGCAACAAATGCACTTGAAAGTTGATCGTCCTCAATAACGAGTACATGGATTGCCATTTTTCACTTCTTGAAAGATTGGGTTTATTGCGCCGCCCAACCACCATCCATATTCCAAGCAGCACCGCGAATATTATTTCCTGCTTCAGAACAAAAGAATACAGCAAGTTCGCCCAGTTCTTTGGGCGTGGTGAATTGCAAAGAGGGTTCTTTTTCATCTAACAATTGTCGTATTGCGTCTTCGTTGCTCATGCCTGATGAGGCAGCTTTTGCATCCACTTGTTTTTGAACCAATGGCGTCAAAACCCAACCAGGACAAATCGCATTGCATGTGATGCCCGTTGTGGCGGTTTCCAAAGCTGTGACTTTGGTGAGTCCGACCAAACCATGCTTGGCTGCGACATAAGCCGATTTTTGGGCCGATGCAACCAATCCATGAACCGACGCCACATTGATAATGCGGCCCCAATTTTTTTGACGCATATATGGAATTGCTAACCGTGATGTATGAAAAGAGCTCGATAAATTAATTGAAATAATCGCGTCCCATTTGGCAACAGGAAAATCTTCGATGTTTGCAACGTGTTGAATGCCCGCATTGTTGACCAAAATTTCAACGCCACCCATTTTCTTTTGTGCAAATGCCATCATGTCTTCAATCTCTGATGTTTCACTCATGTCTGCGCCATGATGCCAAACTTGAACACCTGTTTTTTTAATTTCAGCTATCGGTCCTTGTGTATCGCCAAATCCATTGAGCATAATGTCCGCACCTTTTTGCGCCAAACACAATGCAATTCCCAAACCGATGCCGCTGGTTGATCCAGTGACTAAGGCTTTTTTGCCTTTGAGAAAATAATCAGACATTGAAGCTCCTATCCATTACCATCTGTTATAGAGAGGGGATAGCCCCCTCATTGAACCCACAAGCTATTTTGCCTCAGACTGGGCTTGTGAATGACTCGAAATGATTGAATCAGCCCCCCCAGACCCATGAATTTTGCTGAACTGAAACCGCAACACGCGCCAACTGGCTTGATAGCCTTGGCCAGCGCACAAATGCCCGACGCGCCTCAGGCCTTGGAGCGGGCTCTTGCCTTTGCGGAGCCTTTGATATCCACGCAAACGCTGGACACGGGAGAAAACGTTCTGGTTCATGCTCAGGCTGTTGCGAACATACTCAAAGACATGGGCTGCACGGAGTCGATGCAGGCGGCCAGTTATTTGGTTTATGCCTGCGAGCATCTTAATAAACCTCAAGAAGTCATCGCCAAGGCCTTTGGTGAAAGTTATGCGGTGGTAGCCGTTGAAACCACTCAATTGGTGCGATTGCAACGACAAGCTCGCAACAAACAACATTTAGAAAAAAATTCTGCGCAGAATCAACGCATACAAACTGAAAACATTCGTCGCATGTTGATGGCGTTTTCAAAAGACTTGCGCGTTGTTTTGTTGCGGTTGGCTTCTCGATTGCAAACGCTGCGTTTTTTTGCCGCTACCAAAAAGATAGTTCCAGTTGGCTTGGCCGACGAGTCATTACAAGTGTTTGCAGCATTGGCTAATCGTTTGGGTATTTGGCAAATCAAATGGGAAATTGAAGATTTATCTTTTCGATTTTTAGATCCCGATACTTATCGAAAAATCGCTCAGCAATTAGAAGAAAAACGCACAGAGAGAGAAGCTTATATTTTTCAATTGCAACAGCAATTTGAAGTGGTATTAAAAGAACAAGGCATCACTGCAACGGTTGAAGGTCGACCTAAGCATATCTACAGCATTGTCAAAAAAATGCGAGGCAAATCACTCAACTTCGATCAAGTGTTCGATATCCGTGCACTCCGAGTGATTGTGTCAAGTGTTAATGATTGTTATGGCGCCTTGTCGTGGGTGCATGCTAATTTTCAAGCGCTGCAGGGTGAGTTTGATGATTACATTGCAAAGCCAAAGGCCAATGGCTATCAATCCTTGCATACCGTTGTAAGCGATCACTCAGGGCGACCCATTGAAATACAAATTCGCACTCGTGAGATGCACGGTCACGCTGAATATGGTGTGGCAGCGCACTGGGCCTATAAGGAAGCTGGAACAAAAGGTTATTCAGGTGTCTCGGCCAATAGCGCATACGATCAAAAAATTGCAGTATTGCGTCAACTGTTGGCTTGGGAGCGCGAACTCTCTACAGGTTCAGAATCTGTTCAAGCCACATCATTACAAAATGTTGACGATCGAATTTATGCGTTAACACCGCAGGCCGAAATTGTTGAGCTTCCATCGGGATCAACGGCAATTGATTTTGCATATACCGTGCACACCACATTGGGTCATCGATGCAGAGGTACCAAGTTGGATGGGCAAATGGTGCCTTTAAATACGCCGCTTAAAAATGGTCAAACGGTTGAAATCATTGCCATCAAAGAAGGTGGACCTTCCAGAGATTGGCTCAATCCCGATTTGGGGTTTTTAGTCAGTCATCGCGCACGCGCAAAAGTCAGGGCATGGTTTAACGCACAAGAAACCAAAGAAACCATTGCCAAAGGTCGCGAGCAAGTTGAAAAAATTTTGCAACGCGAAGGTAAAACAGCCATCAAACTAGAGGAGATAGCGTCTCAATTGGGTTTTGACAGCGCAGACGATTTGTTTGAAGTGGTGGGTAAAGACGAATTTTCATTGCGCAACATTGAAATTTTGCTCAAGCCCCCACAGCCTGTTAAAGAAATTGATGACATTCTTTTAGAAAAAGCATCGCGTCATCGACCAGCGAGTTCAAACGGAGGCGTTTTAGTTGTCGGCGTCGATTCATTGTTAACACAATTGGCCAAGTGTTGCAAGCCCGCACCCCCCGACCTTATTCGTGGTTTTGTCACGCGGGGTAAAGGGGTCAGCATTCATCGCAGCAACTGCAGTAATTTTTTAGAAATGTTCCAACGCAATGCGGGGCGTGTCATTGGCGTGGCTTGGGGCGTTACCAAAAACAATGACACGCAAATTTATCCAGTCGATGTAGAAATCCAAGCTTTTGACAGGCAGGGATTGCTGAGAGATATTTCCGAGGTATTTGCGAAAGAAAAAATGAACGTGATCGGCGTCAAAACGCGATCTATCAAGGATATGGCGCACATGACCTTTACCGTGGAAGTTTCATTGGTTTCGAGGCTGCAAAAAGTCCTCGAAATCATTCAAGACGTATCGGGTGTGAGGACGGCAAGAAGGCGCTAAGACGTGGGCTTAAGGGTGGTAGCAATAAACTGCTACAATATGAATCTAAAGAATTTAGGCGCGTAGCTCAGCTGGTTAGAGCACCACCTTGACATGGTGGGGGTCGTTGGTTCGAGTCCAATCGCGCCTACCAATATTCACTTGCTTATCGAGGTAGTATTTACTAACTAATATTGCTGAGTATTGAAAAGGTATTGAAAATCATTTTTCTAAAACTGGTGTTTCAGTAGTTTATTCATCACATTACTATTTCAAGGGTTGTTCTCTAGGGGGGGTGCCCTTTTGCCCATCCTGAGATATCGAGGGTTCTGCCTAGCCACATTTAAAGGGTTTTGGTAAATATCGGACTTCTGCAGATTTCATTGCTAAAAAGCACAATACTGACCTGCGTTTAAAAACTGATCCAATTTGAGTGAGAGAAGCTTTGTTTTTTATCATTCGAAAGGATTAAGTTATGGCCAAAAGGCGTTGGATTAAAGCCCGAGCAGATAGTGGCCAAGCTGGGTGAAATTGATATCAAGATTGGTCAAGGCAAGGATGTTTTGAGTGCCTGCAGAGAGGCCGGTGCCACCGACAATAGTTACTACCGCTGGAGGCGTGTTTACCCCGTTTCATCTGACAGTGCCCCCCTTAAACACCTGCCTCAAATCCGGGGTCCACTTCAAGGTGTTGGTGCATTGATTTTTTTAATTTAGTTTTATTTTTACTTCGCTTACTAATTTATTCCATTTGGCAACTTCCAATTTTAGAAAGTCTGACATTTGTTGAGGCGAAAGATCTAATCCAGTTTCATTGCCAATTGCGTTTAATTGTTTAATAACTTCAGGGTCTTTAAAAGATTTTCTAACTTGTAAATTTAATTGATTGATAACCTCAGAAGGTGTTCCTAATGGTGCAACAAATGCATTCCAACCTAATAGGTTATACCCTTTGAGTCCTGATTCAGAAAGTGTAGGTATATTAGGTAGTACTTGAGATCGTTCCATTGAAGTAACAGCTAATACGATCACTTTTCCACTTTGATGTAGAGCAGCAACACTGCCGTATGGGATCACTGTCAATTGTATTTGATCTGAAACTAAAGCGAGTGCTGTATCGTTTGTATTTTTAAATGGGATATGGTAGAGATCAGTTTTTGTCATTGATTTAAATAATTCAATAGCAAGGTGAGGAAAGGTGCCATTCGTTGCACCATAATTTATTTTTCCTGGTTTGGATTTACTAAGTTTGATTAATTCCTCTACTGAATTGACCTGTATATCATTTGAAACAACAAGTACAAATGGAAGCAAATTAGTAACCGCTACTGGTGTAAAGTCTTTACTTAAATCAGGTAAATTCCCTTGAATAGCATTGCCAATAATAAGACTCGGAACGGCGTTAAGTAGGGTGTAACCATCAGGTTTGGATCTTGCCACCGTTTCAGCCGCTATTTTTCCACTAGCTGTTGGTATAGATTCAGAAATTATTTGTTGGCCCCAAGCATCGGTCATTTTTTTTCCAAAAATTCTTGCTGGAAAATCTGGGCTTGAGCCGGTAATGATGCGTATGGGTTTATTTGGAAAATCTTGGGCTGAAAGTAAACCATTACAAATGAAGTAAAAAATAAATGCTTTAATGAATTGATTAATTTTCAAGATGCCTCCTCACTACTTATTTCATTTTTTCAAATGAGTTTTGCCATTGATCTAATTTTTGAAATCCAGGATTCATCTTTGCTTTTTTTTCTGTCAAACCCAAAATCTCTTGATCAGTCATACTGAGGTCAAGAGGGTCGCCATAAGGTTGAGTGACATAAAAAGGCATATCTATATAAACCTCGACTGTATTGTTTTCGGGGTCAAAAAAGTAAACTGAAAGTGAATTTAAATGATTGATTCCTCGAATATTCGTTGCGCCTAATTTTTCAGCTTTTGTCCATATATCCCTTAAATACTGAATATGAGGAACCATAAAAGAAATTTGCATCACATTACTAAATACAGCACTTTCTGGCCTCCCTGATGCGAGAACCAATTGGTGGTGCTGTTCTTTAGATGCACTTAAAAAAATTAAATCATGCTTAAAGTGCTCAGGTTGCCCTTGATCAGTAACCGTTAAATCAAACACCTCTTGATAAAAATAGGCCATCTTTTTTAAATCAATGACATATATTCCAAAATGTGATGGTGTGGGTCGACTTATCATTTTCATTTTCATTCTTCTGCATCAATTTCGAAAATTTTTAACTCATAAAGAACTCAAAAATCGTTTGAGGTGCTCGCTAATAAATAGATATTCACCAGCATTCTCTGATCCTGGATTATTTGCACCATGCCCACGTATGGATGGAATTTCAGCATAGGTTGCATCCTTTAAGCCACGATACAACTCTCTAGCACCTTCAGGAGGAAGTGTTCTGTCAGTCACGCTTGGCAACAAAATAGATTTGGCCTTAATCTTTGCCAGAGCGGCATTTAAGTTTCCACCAAATGGCTTGGCAATATCATGATCTCTGGATGCGTAATAACGCCACATCCAATTGATTGCATCCCAGCCAGCAAAGTTGCCACCCATTGCATTGAGAAGGTTGTTGTACTCCTCAGGGGTGCGTTGCATGGAAACAAAAATATCCGAGGATAACCAAGGTGTAAAAACCATTCCTGCACAACGCAAACCCTGTGTAGGGTTTTGCGTATATCTGCCACCGTTCCATACAGGGTCAAGTTCTACGCATTTATTCATGGTATCAACAATCATTTTGAAGGTATTTTCTGCGCGTGGTGCAGGAACAATTAATACCAGTCCAGACATCGCGTCGGGGTAGTTGATGCCCCATTCTAAACCTTGAAATGATCCCATTGACGGGCCGCCAACAGCAACTAACTTATTGATACCCAGTCCCTTGGTGACTAAGTCATGTTGCGCATTTACCATGTCGCGGATGGTGTATCGCGGGAAATCAATACCCAGCCCTGTGCTTTGTGGCGATGTTGAAGTGCCGCCACCAATCGCATCCACTGCGATGACAAAGTACTTATTGGTATCAAACGCTTTATTGGGGCCAATATAAATGTTGTATCCCAATCGATTACCGCTGGTTCCATGAGTTATTAAAATTGCATTGGATTTATTCGCATTGAGAGTTCCATGCGTTACATAACCCACTTTCATATTTTGTAATTTTTTGCCACTTTCAAAAGTGAATTCTGCGATGTTGTGTACTGCTTCTGTTTGCGCGAGGCCTAATTGACAATAAAGAGATACGAATAAAAATAAAATGGCTTTATACATGGGTTCTCCGTGGTTATTTATTTGCTCGTTCATACTAACTAATTTGTAAGCTTCAAACCATTGGGTAAATACCCACTCAATACAAGAGAATAAAAAATTGTTAGTTATAAGGTATTCAGTCAAAACGCCAGATCCAGTCGCAATCAAGACTGCTATAAGGGTAATCACGGTGGTTCAAAAATTGAAAAGACCAAACCATCAAGGTCTCAGAACACATATTGAATAGGAATTAAAAATGAAAAAAACAAACGCACTTTTGGTGATCCTACTCACCACATTTTCGATCCCTGTTTTCGCACAACTAGCTGGTTATGCGGAGCTCGCTACATCACAAGGGCAGGCCAATTCAACGCCAGGGGTTAGGAAATCTCCTGCTCATACAACCCTAACACCCACCAACGAAGTTAGCCCTCAGATGCAAGCATTAATTGGTGGTACTTATCCACCCCATTTCAATGCGGATCCAAAAAATGCAGCTGAATGGAAAGAGTTGATTAATCAACGCGCGGCGCTGGTCATCAAGGGCATACCTGCCATGAAAGAAAAATTAGGCGTTAACGTAACTCCCACCAAGATGGCAGGTGTAGACGTATTTGTTGTTACACCCAAAAAAATAAATCCAAAAAATAAAAATCGTTTGTTAATGCACATTCATGGTGGGGGCTATGTATTTGGGCCTGGTGAATCTGCACTTCCTGAGGCCATGTTATTAGCAAGTTTTGGCGGATACAAAGTTGTTTCCGTTGATTACCGTATGCCACCTGATCACCCTTATCCAGCAGCAATGGACGATTCAATGGCTGTTTGGAAAGAGCTACTCAAAACAAACAAAGCTAATAATATGGCTGTGTTTGGCACATCAACGGGTGGTGCAATGACTTTGGCATTGGTACTAAGATCTAAAACTGAAAAAGTTGCTCTGCCTGCAGCGATAGCACCTGGAACACCATGGTCTGATATTGCAAAAATCGGTGATACATACGAAACAAATGAATGGGTTGACAATGTATTGGTAACCTGGGACGGTTGGCTTGGGCGTGCAGCACTTTTATATGCTTCTGGCAAGGATCTGAAAGATCCACAACTCTCTCCTATTTATGGCGATTTTGCAAACTTCCCTCCCACCATATTAACGTCAGGCACGCGAGATTTATTTTTATCGAATACGGTAAGAACACATCGTAAATTACGTCGTGCTGGTGTCGTTGCTGATTTAAATGTCTATGAAGGGCAATCTCATGCGCAGTATGGATTTAACCCTGATGCGCCAGAGACAAAAGAAGCCTTCACTGATATTGCTAAATTCTTTGACAAGCATTTAGCCAAATAAAAAAATCAATTGTTTTAAATTAAACGGAGACAACGCGCATGAGAACAGTACACGCATTAACGATTGCAGCCTTGATTTTTTTGGGGATAACAAGTCAAGCTGTTGCTGAAACTTGGATTTCGACATGGGCAGCTCCTCCCTTTGCAAGAGTTGATCAGCCAGTGCAGACGCTCTCTGCATTAGCTCAAACTTTTCCTTGGGTTCGTGATGTGCCTGGTGCCGCGTCTGGTCAGGAGTTGGCCGTAGGTGGTGCTTCCCCCATCCATTTTAAAAATCAGACTCTGCGGCAAATCGCTCATATTTCTACTGGAGGAGGGCGAGTGCGCGTTGTGCTTGCCAATAGCCTTGGAACATTACCGCTGCGCGTAGGAGCTGCTTCTGTAGCCCTTCGCGATAAGGGTTCTGCTATTGTGGTCGGTTCAAACCGTCCACTCACATTTGGTGGGCTTGTTTCGCCCTTGATGCCTGCAGGTGCAATTTTGGTCAGTGATCCTGTTGATATCAAATTGGCAAATTTCAGTGATCTCGTTATTGATCTTTTTTTACCCGATGACACATCGGTCTGGAAATCACCAGTCACGATGCATCCTGCATCTTGGCAAGTCAACTTTGTATCGATGGAGGGAAATCATGTGGGTTCGACATCTTTTCCAGTTGCAACAACAACGGCATATCGACGTGGTGATGGCCTCGCATCTGCATCGTCATTCTTTTTGTCTAGAGTAGAGGTAGTGCCTTCTAAACCCACCCATGTGTTGGTGGCGTTTGGCGATTCAATTACGGATGGTACTCAATCAGGTACGGACGCTAACCGTCGGTGGCCCAACTTGCTGGAAGCAAGGCTTGCCGCTGCTGGAATTCGTTTGAGCGTTGTGAATGGAGCTATTGGTGGCGGTCGAGTACTAAGTGACGGTGTTGGCCCTAATGCACTTGCACGTTTCGATCGGGACGTTATTTCGCAGCCTGGTGTCACTCATGTAACGATCATGGAAGGAATCAACGATATTGGAGGAGCTGGTGCAAATCCTTACCCCAGTGTTGCTGATCTTGTTGCAGGTCATCGCCAGATGATTGCAAGAGCGCATGCGAGGGGAATTAAAGTGATTGGTGCAACGCTTACACCTTTTGAAGGTGCAGCATACTGGACACCAGAGGGTGAAGCAAAGCGTCAGGCCTTAAATGCTTGGATTCGAAACAGCAAAGAGTACGACGAAGTGTTGGATTTTGATGTGGCGCTTCGAGATCCAGCAAATCCAAATAAGTCTCAGCCTGCATTCGATTCGGGAGATCATTTGCATCCAAGCCCTGCTGGATATGAAGCAATGGCAAATAGCATTCGATTAGCTATTTTTCAAAACAAAAAATCACGCAAGTAGTTCGATAAATTTTATTGGGCTTGAGTAAAATGTTGATTGACCTGCGTCTAAAAACTGATCCAATTTGAGTGAGAGAAACCTTGTTTTTTATCATTCGAAAG
>RFYV01000011.1 GCA_009921265.1 Betaproteobacteria bacterium
AATCAAAATCCTATAAGAATTTGTAAACCAAAATGTCATCTGGCGAGTTAATTACTGAAATTACTAAAGGTAACCCATGAATAACAAGCCAAGCCCGATCGAGTCAGATTCAAAAACCAAAAAATCAGCCAGTTGGGATTTATGGACCGAAAAAATGTCTGTCCATGAAGTTTGGGACCGTATGCGTGTTCTTAAGCTTCAAGAAGTGGAGCAAAAAACCCGTCCCGCCGCCCGCATGTATTCGGGTGTTCGCATGATGAAGGCCTAAGTTTTTTCCAGCTCCGTCTCTTTTTCAATCGCTTCGATTTCTTCACTGACTATCAGCCATTCGGCCTCTACGTAGGCCAGATCAGTTTCTAACGTTTTAAGCTTTTTTCCAAAGTCAGCCATTGCCGCAGGATTTTTCTCTTGATTCAACTGGTCTTGCAAATTCAATTTATCTTTTTCTAAAGAGGCAATTTTTTCTTCTAGTTGACTCAGTTTCTTTTTCAGTGGTTTTAATTTTTCTTTAGAAACATTTTGGTTTGGTGATTGCTTTTTCTGTTTAAATGATGGGCTCTTATCAGACGTTGCTTTTTTAGAACTCGATGTACTCGCCAACTGACGCGATACATCTTCCAAATGCTTTTGGTAATCGTCTAAGTCGCCGTCAAACGATTTGACCTCGCCGTCGTATACCAACCAGAACTCTTCACAGACCGAACGAAGCAGCGAGCGATCGTGACTGACCAACAAAACACTGCCTTCGAAACCATTGATCGCCATACCCAAGGCTTCACGTGTCATCAAATCCAAATGGTTGGTTGGTTCATCCAAAATTAATAAATTGGGTTTTTGCCAAACCACCATGGCCAACACCAAACGGGCTTTTTCGCCACCGCTCAATGTTCCTACCGATTGCTTGACCATGTCATTGCCAAATCGGAATGATCCTAAAAAATCACGCAGATCTTGCTCGCGCGCTTGTGGCGAAACAATTTTGGACAAAGCGATCATGTGCTCCAGTGGCGTATCTTTTTCTTTCAAAACATCCAACTCTTGCTGCGCAAAATAACCGATGGTCAAGCCCTTGCCTTGTGTCATCGTGCCGTCTAACAAATCAAGCGCTTGGGTTAATGTTTTAACCAATGTCGATTTGCCTTGACCGTTGGCACCCAAGATGCCGATGCGTTGGCCCGCAAGCACCGATTTTTTGACGCCTTTGAGAACGACGCGAGGGCCTTCTTCGGACTGATAGCCCATGTCAGCGTCGGAGATAGCCAGCATGGGATTGGGTAAGTTACCTGGTTCTTTAAATTCAAAATCAAAATCTGCACTCGCCAACATGGGTGCGACTCGCTCCATGCGTTCGAGCGCTTTGACGCGACTTTGCGCTTGCTTGGCTTTAGATGCTTTGGCTTTGAATCGATCAATAAATTTTTGCAAATGCGCAATTTTTTCTTGTTGCTTTGAAAATGACGCTTGTTGTAATGTCATTTGCTGACCGCGCAACAATTCAAATTGACTGTAGTTGCCGCCGTAGCGTGTGATTTGTGCGTTGTCGATGTGCAAGGTCACTTGCGTCACCGCGTCTAAAAATTCACGATCATGGCTGATCACAATCAAAGTGCCGCCGTATCGCTTAAGCCAGGCTTCGAGCCACACCAACGCGTCCATATCCAAGTGATTGGTGGGCTCATCTAAGAGCAATAAATCGGATGGGCACATTAATGCTCGCGCCAATTGAAGTCGCATTCGCCATCCGCCCGAAAAACTATTAACGGGTTGCATGAGTTCGGTCGTTTTAAAACCAAGGCCCATGATCAATGATTGGGCACGTGAAACAGAATCATGTTCTCCTGCATCAGCAAGTTCTGCATACGCATGTGCAATTGCCATTCCGTCGTCGCTCATCTGAGCCGCATCGAGTTGTGCTTGTGCTTGCATCAAACGCGTATCACCCGCGCATACAAATTCTGTTGCACTGTCGGAAGTTTCTGGCATGTGTTGCGACACTTGCCCCATTTGCCATTGCTGAGGAACGGACCACTCGCCTTTGTCTTCTTGCAAGGTTCCATTGAGCAACGCAAATAAACTCGATTTGCCTGCGCCATTGCGACCGACCAAGCCTACTTTTTCACCGGGCTGTAAGGTGACCGAGGCATTTTCAAGAACCAATTTGGTACCGCGTCGAAGAGAAATATTTTGAATAACAATCATAGAGTTTGGAGCATGTCGCGGGTCATCAGCAACACTTGTTGGTCGCCAGCACTAGTGGATAGCCAAATGGGATAAGCATTTGGAAAAGCATTTTGAAAATGATCGTGTTCGTTACCAATTTCTAAAATCAATACGCCTTCGGTCGATAAATACAAAGCGACATCGGTCAATAATTGACGAATGAAGTTCATGCCATCCTCGCCACCTGCCAATGCTAACTCGGGTTCGGCTTTAAATTCGGGTGGCAAAGCTTGCATGCTACTTTGATTGACATACGGTGGATTGCAAACGATGACATCGTACAAACCTTGCGCTTGATCTAACCCATCTGACACAATCAATTCAATTCGATCATGCAACTGATGTCGCTCACAATTGATTGCAGCCACTTGCAAGGCTTCAACCGATAAATCTATTCCTGTCACTTCAGCTTGTGGCCAAGCCAGCGCGCACAAAATCGCCAAACTGCCATTGCCTGTACACAAATCCAATACGCGCGGTTGTTCAGTAACTAACCAAGGATCAATTGCGCCTTCGGCCAACACCTCGGCGATCAAACTGCGAGGAATAATGCAACGTGGATCCACATAAAAAGAAACACCTTGCAACCAAGCTTCTTGCGTGAGGTAGGCCGCCGGTAATCGACTGAAGACTCTTTCATCGATAATTTTTTCTACCGATTGAATTTGTTGTGAGCTCAAAATATCTGTATGCGAATTGATATCGGTATCTAGCGGCAAGCCCAACTTCCAAAGCACCAACCAAACCGCCTCGTCTGTTGCGTTGGTCGTGCCTTGACCAAAGGAGATTTTTTCGTGCGTGAGTTTTTGCTCTTGTTGCAAGACCAGTTCTTGAAGTGTCACGTTGATGCGTTAACTGAAGATGTGCGTTGCTGCAATAAACGCAACACATGAACATAAATATGCTGCAAAGGCTCCATATCAACGATTCGAATGTGTTCATCAATTTTGTGAATGCTTGCGTTGGGTGGACCTACTTCAATCACTTGTGGGCAAATCTGAGCAATGAATCGACCGTCGCTGGTGCCGCCTGTGGTGGAGAGCTCTGTTTCGATGCCTGTTGCCTGACGAATAGCCGATTTGATGAGATCCAAAAAATCGCCTTCGGGTGTTAAAAATGGAAGGCCACCGACAGTCCACTTTAAATCAAAATCAAGTTTGTGTTTGTTCAAAACTTGCGTGAGTCGTGTTTGCAAAGCATCAACCGTTGATTCGGTACTGAATCGAAAATTAAAATCAAGCACGCACGAACCAGGAATCACATTGTTTGCACCTGTACCCGAATGCATATTGCTGACTTGCCAACTGGTAGGTTGAAAATGTGAATTACCTTTGTCCCATTCAATACCAACCAATTCATTTAAAGCAGGTGCAAACAAATGAATCGGGTTTTTGGCCATTTGCGGATAGGCAATATGACCTTGAACACCTTTGATGGTGAGTTTGCCACTCATGGTTCCACGACGCCCATTTTTGACCATGTCGCCTGTTTGATTAACAGAAGTGGGTTCTCCCACAATGCACCAATCTAATTTTTCTTTTCTGGCTTGCAAGGCTTCACACACTTTGACAGTGCCATCGTATGCAGGCCCTTCTTCGTCGCTAGTTAACAAAAATGCAATGTTGAAATCGTGTTGTTGCTGTGCTGTTAAAAAATCTTCTACAGCAATGACCATTGCTGCAAGCGAAGTTTTCATGTCACTCGCGCCACGTCCATATAACTTTCCATCGCGATGCGTGGGTTTGAATGGATGGCTATTCCATTGCTCGAGCGGACCCGTTGGAACCACATCGGTATGCCCTGCAAATACAAGGGTTTGAGCTTTGGGCTGATGGCTTCTTTTGATTGCCCACAAATTAGTAACCCGAAAATTATCGGGTCCACTCGCTATGGTTTCACACTCAAAACCCAAGGGTTGAAGACGCTTAACAATTAAATCTTGACACTGCTCGTCTTTAGGTGTGACAGATTCTTGCGCAATGAGTTGTTCGGTGAACTGAAGAATTCGCGACATGGATTAATCGCGCAATAAATCATTAAGGCTGGTTTTGGCGCGTGTTTGTGCGTCCACTCGTTTGACGATGACCGCGCAATACAAACTGTATTTGCCATCTGCACTGGGCAAATTGCCAGAAACAACGACAGAACCTGCAGGAACTCTGCCGTATGTGACTTGACCCGTTGCACGATCATAAATTTTGGTGCTTTGACCAATGTAGACGCCCATGGAGATGACTGAATTTTCTTCAACAATTACGCCTTCGACAATTTCCGATCTTGCACCGATGAAACAATTGTCTTCGATGATGGTTGGATTGGCTTGCAATGGCTCTAAAACTCCGCCTAAGCCCACGCCGCCCGAAATGTGTACATTTTTACCCACCTGCGCGCATGAACCGACCGTGGCCCATGTATCGATCATGGTGCCTTCATCAACATAAGCGCCAATGTTCACATAACTGGGCATCAAAATCGCACCCTTTGCAATGTAGCTGCCGCGTCGGGCCACAGCAGGTGGCACCACACGAACACCACTGGCTTTGAGTTCAGCTTCGTCTAGATGGGCAAACTTGGTAGGTACTTTGTCATAAAAGCCCAAGTCTCCTGACTTGATCACGTAGTTGTCTTTGAGTCTAAAACTCAGCAACACGGCTTTTTTAATCCATTGATGCGTGGTCCATTGACCCACGCCTTCGCGTGTTGCAACGCGCAATCGACCCGAATTGAGTTCAGCAATCACATGCTCAACAGCGTCAATGATTTCCTTGGGTGCAGAAGAGGGTGAAAGCGTAGCGCGATTTTCCCAAGCGTTATCGATAGTGGATTGAAGTTGTTGGCTCATGATGATTTAAAAGAATTGGATTGAACAAATTGAACGATGCGTTGCGCGGCCTCTAAACACTCCTGCGTTTGTGCCACCAAAGCCATGCGGATTCGACCTTTGCCAGGATTATGACCGTTGAACTCTCGCGCAAGGTAGGAACCCGGCAAAACAGTGACATTGTATTGAGCATACAAATCCCTGGCGAAAGCGACGTCTTCTCCGCCAGGCACGCCCGCCCACAAGTAAAAGGCCGCGTCTGGCAATTGAACATCGAGGTTCGGCGATAAAACGGGCATCACTTGTGCAAATTTTTCGCGGTACATCGCTCGATTTTCAATGACGTGTTTTTCATCATTCCATGCAGCAATGCTGGCTTTTTGAACCATGCCGCTCATGGCGCTTCCGTGATAGGTGCGATAAAGCAAATATTGCTTCATCACATCGGCGTCACCCGCCACAAATCCGCTGCGCATACCCGGCACATTGCTGCGTTTGGATAAAGAGGTCAATGAAATTAGATTTTTAAAATCTTTTCGACCCAAGCGATGTGCGGCCTCTAATCCGCCTAAAGGCGGCTCATCTCTGAAATAAATCTCACTGTAACACTCGTCGGATGCGATTAAAAAACCATATTGATCGCTCCAAGCAAATAATTTTTCCCATTCTTTGAGCGGCATCACCGCACCCGTCGGATTAGACGGTGAGCACGCAAAAACCAGCCGAGTTTTTTTCCAAACCTCGGCGGGCACTGAGTCCCAGTCCATTGCAAAATTTTGATCGGGCAAATTGGGAATGAAATAAGGTTTGGCGCCCGATAAAAGTGCCGCGCCTTCATAAATTTGATAAAAGGGGTTGGGACACATCACCCACGCATCTTCATTGGCATCGACGATGGTTTGGGCAATTGAAAAAAGTGCTTCGCGTGACCCGTTGACTGGCAAAATTTGAGTTTTTTCATCCAAATCAACGCCATAACGTCGCTTGACCCACCCCGCGCAGGCCTGCCTAAAGGACGGATCTCCCGCCGTTGGGGGATAGGCGCTGAGTGCATCAAAGTTGTTAGACAGCGCGTCGAACACCAATTGAGGCGTTGCGTGCCGAGGCTCTCCTATTCCGAGGCTGATGGGCCTCAGGTTCGGCGGGGGATTTACACCTGAAAACAACAGTTTGAGGCGTTCGAATGGGTAGGCTTGCAGCTTTTTTAAAAGTGGGTTCATGGCTGATATTATCGTGCCGATGTACACCTTGCTCGATCCCACCCGCGCTCAAGACTTTGCCATTAAAGACGAAGAGCTCTTCAATCTCGTTCAAACCTTTGAAAAAAGCCTGCTTGAAGATAAAAAATCCTTGTTTGAATCAGCTCAAAACAAAAATCAAGACGATTTGCATCGCAACTTGCATACGCTCAAAGGATATTTGCCTTTTTTGTGCAGGGCAGATTTTTGCGAAAGAATTACCGAACTCTACCAAATGGTCAGAGGCAATCAATTAGACTTGGTGCTAAGCGGCGTAATGGCCATCATGCCCTCTTTGAATGTTTTGCAGATAGAGATTGGCGATTGGCTGACAAGCTATGATTCTAAAAAGGGATGAAAAAATCACCCTCTAAAATGAATTCTTTAGATATCAAAAAGGTTTTCGGTGAGACTCAATTCGATTAAGTTAGCAGGATTTAAATCCTTTGCAGAACCTACCAACTTTTTGTTGCCAGGAAAACTCGTAGGCGTTGTAGGCCCCAATGGATGTGGAAAGTCCAACATCATCGACGCCGTTCGATGGGTTTTGGGCGAAAGTCGAGCCAGTGAATTGCGTGGTGAATCCATGCAAGATGTGATTTTCAATGGCACAACAACAAGAAAAGCCGCCAGTCGCTCCAGCGTCGAACTCATTTTTGATAATAGCGACTTTAGAGCGGGTGGTCAGTGGAATCAATACGCAGAAATTGCTGTCAAGCGTGTATTAACGCGCGACGGAACCAGCAGTTACTACATCAACAACCAGCCTGTTCGTCGTCGTGACGTTCAAGATGTTTTTTTGGGAACGGGTTTAGGACCAAGGGCTTACGCCATTATTGGACAAGGCACGATCAGTCGAATCATCGAATCCAAGCCTGAAGATTTGCGAATGTTTTTGGAAGAAGCAGCTGGCGTTTCTAAATACAAAGAAAGACGTCGCGAAACTGAAAATCGATTGAGCGACACGCGAGAAAATCTCACGCGTGTTGAAGATATTTTGCGAGAACTCAACAGTCAACTTGAAAAATTAGAAAAGCAAGCCGAGGTTGCACAAAATTACAACAAGCTGCAATCCGACGTCAATCTCAAAAAGCACCAACTGTGGTACCTCAAGCGTCAAGAAGCTTCCAAAGATCAAAACCAAATCAAAGAGCAAGCCGAAAAAGCGGCCAATGATTTAGAGTCACGCATTGCAGATTTAAGACGCATTGAAGCTGATTTGGAAAGTATTCGTCAAGCGCATTACACGGCGGGCGATCAAGTCAATCAAGCACAAGGTCACTTGTACGAAGCCAGTGCAGAAGTTGGCAAATTAGAAGCTGAAATTCGATTTGTTGTTGAAGGACGTCAACGCGTTGAGCAACGTTTAGATCAAATTAAACAACAAACAGCGTTGTGGTCGGAACAAGCCACTCAAGCGGAACAAGAACTCACGCAACTCGATCAAGCAGCCCAACAAAGCGAAGCGATTGTTTCGCAAATTTCAAACCAGTTGAATGAGCAGCGGCAACAAATACCTGTTGTTGAAACAACTTGGCGTCAAGCGCAAGACAATGCGCAAGATCAGCGCAATTCAGTCGTGCAGATTCAACAACAAATACAAGTTTTAGCGGCCGATCAACGCAGCATTCAAGAGCAAAGCCAACAACTTCAAAACAGGCAAGAAAAACTTCAAGCCGATCGCAATGCCATCAATGCACCCGATCACAATCAATTGGTTGAGATTAAAAATAAATTAGAAACTGCTCAAAAAACTGCGCAAAACGACGATGCTCGATTGCAAGAATTGCAAACCCAAGTGCCCGCCTTGGATGAAGAAAGAAAACAAGCGCAAGCGCTCGTCAATCAAGAAAATGTCAAAGAGTCGGATTTGTCTGCGCGCAGCCAGGCACTCAAAGCCTTGCAAGAGAAAGTTAAAACTAATGAGCGCTTAAAGCCTTGGTTGGAAAAGCATGGGCTCGAAAAATTAGAACCCCTGTGGAGTCGTATCCATATTGAAGCGGGTTGGGAAAATGCGCTCGAGGCTGCATTGCGTGAAAAACTAGCAGCGCTTGAAGTGAGTCGTTTAGATTCAATCAAATCTTTTGGCGAAGACGCTCCGCCTTCCAAATTGGCTTTTTATACACCGTCCGGGGTTCCCAGCACCGAGCCAACATCAAGCATGCATCGCTTGGTTGATTTGTTGCGTTTGCATGATGCAGGCCAAAAGGCTTTGATGACCGATTGGTTGCATGGTTGTTTCATCGCCAAATCCATGGAAGAAGCATTAACGCTTCGCACGCAACTCAAACTTGGCCAAATGATTTTTGTGCCCAACGGGCATGCGATCAGTACGCATAGCGTTGTCTTTTATGCACCCGATAACGAGCAAGCGGGTTTGCTTGCTCGTGCTCAAGAAATTGAAAATCTTGACAAACAATTGCGTGCGCAATCGTTTATTTCAGAAGAAGCGCGTACGTGTTTGATCAAAGCAGAAACGGCTTATTCGCAAGCGTCGCAACAATTGCTGCAAGTCAGGCAAGCGGCCACTGCATCGCAATCACAAGCGCACATCATTCAAGTGGAATTTTTGCGCTTGTCACAGCAAGCCGAACAAACCCTCACACGCACGCATCAACTAGAAGAAGATTTATCTGAAATCAAAACGCAGCTAGTGACTTTGAACGAACGCAAAGAGAAAGCTCATACCCAATTTGAAGAATTGGATATGCAGTTGGCCAATAGCCAAGAGCGTCATGCACAACTCGAGGATGCGGTGATTGCCGCCCATCAACAACTCGAACAGGCTCGCGAACAATTACGTCTTCTTGAGCGACAAGTTCAAGAAGCTGATTTTGAAAATCGCACGCGTGTGGCTAGGCAGTCAGAACTCAAAAGACTCATTGAAACGGCCAGCACACAATCTGAAGCGATTGAAACAGAAAAACTGTCGCTTCAAGAGGAACTCTCTCGCTTATCCGATGCTGCCGCACAAGCCGGGCTTCAAAGTGCGCTCAATGTCAAGATGGAACGCGAAGCAGCCTTGTCTGCCAAACGCAGCGCCTACGACGACTTAACTGCCAAATTGCGCGCGAGCGACGATCGTCGTTTGGTGCTGGAGCGTGAACTCGAACCCTTGCGTCAACGCATCACCGATTTACAACTCAAAGAACAAGCATCTCGTTTGGGCTTTGAACAATACGATCAACTCTTAATCGATGCACAAACAGATTTAGAAGCCACAGCAAAATCGATCGAAGATGGTCAGGTTCGTTTAACAGGTTTGCAATCTGAGATTGACAAAATTCAACGCGAAGTTCAATCCTTGGGCGCGGTTAATTTGGCTGCACTCGAAGAACTTACAACTTCGCGCGAGCGCAAAACATTTTTGGATGCGCAATCAGCGGACTTGAATGAAGCGATTCAAACACTGGAAGATGCGATTAAAAAAATCGACGGCGAAACACGCGAACTTTTGGGCGGCACATTCAAAACTGTGAATGAGCATTTCGGTCGCATGTTCCCCGAATTATTTGGCGGTGGTAACGCAAAGTTGGTGATGACGGGTGAAGAAATTCTTGACTCTGGTGTGCAAGTGATGGCACAACCCCCTGGTAAGAAAAATCAAACGATTCATTTGCTCTCGGGGGGTGAAAAAGCCCTCACAGCGATTGCTTTGGTGTTTGCGATTTTTCAACTCAATCCCGCGCCGTTTTGTTTACTCGATGAGGTTGATGCGCCTTTAGACGATGCCAATACCGAACGCTATGCCAAATTGGTTAAGGGCATGGCCAAGGAAACTCAATTTTTATTTATCTCTCACAACAAAATCGCCATGGAAATGGCCGAGCAACTCATTGGTGTCACAATGCAAGAACAAGGCGTATCTCGCATAGTGGCTGTAGATATGGTATCGGCTGTTTCTTTGACGCAAGAGTCATGAGGTTTTTAATTCATGAGTAATTTGCAACTCTGGTTGGCCATCGCTGGTGGATTAGTGTTGGTGATTGTTGTTGCACATAGCAGTTGGACCTCAAGAAAAAATCAACCGCGTCAAGCACAAAATTTAGTGTCGTCTGAAGAATTTGAAGCACTTAACGGCGCGATGCCGCCGCTTGAGCCGCAACTGAGCGATGACACCGATTTGTCAAACGCGGACACATTGGGCGAACTTTCATTAGCACCCAAACAAGCCAATTTAGACGCATTGATTGATGTGATTGCTACTCTTGAACTGGACGCTCCTGTGAGCGGCGACGCGGCTATTTCGTATACGCCCAGCACACTTCGGGTCGGTAACAAATTACTGATTATTGAAGGACTCGATGCTCAAAACGGGGAATGGGAGTCCATCAAAGCGGGTATGCGTTACAGCGCATTTCAAGTGGGCGTTCAATTGGCCAATCGCATGGGCCCACTCAATGAAATTGAGTTTTCTGAGTTTGTCGTTAAGACGCAGACATTCGCAGAAGAGTTGGGTACCACGCCTGAATTTCCAGACATGCTAGAAGTTGTCACGCATGCACGCGAACTCGATCAATTTGCTAGCGCACACGACGCTCAATTGAGTTTCACCATCAAAGCGACGCAAACCGCTTGGAGCCCTGGATATGTTCAACAACATGCAGCGCGACTTGGATTTGTTCCTGGCTTGATGCCGGGTCGAATGGTGATTGCTTCTCCAACAGCCGGTTTACCACCCGTGCTGGGCCTCACGTTTGATACGCGTGCAGCGCTTTCCGATGATCCTTCGCAATCGGCCATTCGCTCCATCACTTTATCGCTGGACGTTCCACAAGTCCCCAGAGAACAGCAACCCTTTGAAAATTTATGCAAAATCGCTCTTGAACTTGCAAAAATCATGGATGGTCAAATCACCGATGACAGAGGACAGTATCTGAGGCCTGAGGCCATGCAAGGTATCAATGCAGATTTACAAATTTTGTACGACGCATTGGATAAACGTGATTTATCGGCTGGCTCTCCTCAAGCCCGACGCCTATTTAGCTGAATCGCATGAAAAGCGGGGACCTATGGGATGATTCTGAAGATACTCCACCGACTGAGTCTTGGCTCATCCAACAAATAAGCAAGCTCAAAGAGCAACTGCATTTTTACGCACATCAATACTATGTCTTAGATGAGCCGAGTATTCCAGATTCGCAATACGACGCGATGATGCACCAGTTGGTTTCTTTAGAAACCAAGCATCCGCATCTGCTCACACCCGATTCGCCCACACAAAGAGTAGGCGGTCAAGCATTGGATCATTTTGAAAGCGTGAAGCATCGTGTGCCCATGCTGAGTATTCGAACAGAAACCGATACACAGGCATCGGGCGCAGAAAATTTTGATACCCGCATTCGCAAAGAGTTAGAGTTGCAATCAAACGATCCGCTTGTGCAATATGTCGCCGAACTCAAATTTGATGGCCTCGCGATGAGTTTGATTTATAAAAATCGCATGTTGGTTCAAGCCGCAACGCGAGGAGATGGCGAAACGGGTGAAGAAGTCACGCAAAACATCAAAACCATCCGTCAAATTCCATTGCAATTACCCATTGATGCACCGATAGACATCGAAGTGCGCGGCGAAGTGTATATGCGACGCGATGACTTTGAAATGTTAAACGATCGTCAACGTCAAAAAATTGCACAGGGCCTGAAGAATGAAAAAACATTCGTCAATCCTCGCAACGCAGCAGCTGGCGCTGTGCGTCAACTCGATCCACAAATTGCAGCGCTGAGGCCTTTGAGTTTTTTTGCTTATGGTTTGTTGTTACAAAAAGATTCCACGCAAACTTTTTCGACGCACGACGACATGCTCAAAGCGCTTAAGAATTGGGGTTTCCCTGTTTCTGACAAAACACAATGCGTATTAGGAGCCATGGGGTTGATTGAATTTCATCAACAGATGTGGCGTGAACGCGATCAATTGCCATTTGATATTGACGGTGTTGTTTACAAAGTCAACGCTTTATCCTTGCAACAACGTTTGGGTTTTGTATCGCGCGAACCGCGCTGGGCGGTAGCGCACAAATACCCCGCGCAAGAACAAATCACAACCGTATTGTCGATTGATGTGCAAGTGGGTCGCACAGGCAAACTCACACCCGTTGCCAAACTCGCACCCGTTTTTGTGGGCGGTGTCACAGTCACCAACGCCACACTGCATAACCAGGATGAAGCCCAACGCAAAGACGTTCGCATTGGCGACACCGTCATCGTTAGGCGTGCAGGCGAAGTGATTCCTGAAGTTGTATCGGTCATCAAAGAAAAACGTTTGCATGAGTCAGCTATTTTTAAAATGCCAGACACATGTCCTGTTTGTCAATCTCAAGCGGTTCGCGAAGAGGGTGAAGCCGATTACAGATGCACGGGCGGTTTATTTTGTAGCGCTCAACGCAAACAAGCCTTGATTCATTTTGCTTCTCGCAAAGCCATCGATATTGAAGACTTGGGTGACAAATTGATTGATCAATTGGTCGATCTACAGTTGGTGAGTAACTTAGCGGATCTGTATCGCTTGGGCTTTGCACATTTGGTCGCACTCGATCGAATGGCAGAAAAATCGGCCAATAATGTTTTAAAAAGTTTAGAAAAATCCAAGCAAACCACCTTGCCGCGTTTGATATATGGTTTGGGTATACGTCATGTGGGTGAGACAACGGCCAAAGACTTAGCCAAACACTTTGCTCAACTCGACGCACTGATAGACGCCAGCGAGGAACAACTGCTGATGGTGCGTGACGTAGGTCCTGCGGTGGCGCACAGTGTTCGTTTATTTTTTGATCAAGCACACAATCGCGAAGTGATTGAGCAGTTGCGCGCCTGCGGTATGCATTGGACAGAAGGTGAATCGCAAGCCAATAAAGTGATGCCCCTCACAGGGCAAACCTACGTCATTACGGGCACCTTGCCGACACTCAGTCGCGACGAAGCCAAAGAGATGTTGGAGCAGGCGGGTGCCAAGGTTGCGGGCAGTGTAAGTAAAAAAACCACGGGTTTGATTGCAGGCACAGATGCGGGCAGCAAACTCGATAAAGCGCGTGAATTGGATATTCCTGTTTTAGATGAAACGCAATTTCTTCAACTGATCAATGACTCAAAACGCACCTGATTTTTTCTAGGGATCCTAATGGCTATTCGTGAAATTTTAAAAATGGGTAACCCTCGTTTGTTGATTCATTCTCAACCCGTGGTTCAGTTCAACTCCAAAGAGTTGCATCATTTGCTGCAAGATATGCTAGACACAATGGCACACGCCAACGGAGCAGGATTAGCAGCCCCCCAAATTGGTGTAGATTGGCAAGTGGTTATTTTTGGCAGTGATGCACCCAATCCGCGATATCCTGGTGCGCCGATTATTCCTCGAACTGTTTTAATCAATCCAATCATCACGCCATTGAGTGACGAGACCGAACAAGATTGGGAAGGGTGCTTGTCTGTTCCAGGACTGCGCGGAAAAGTTCCAAGGCTCACAAAAATTCAATATCAAGGATTTGATGAAAAGGGAAACTCTATCGATCGAATCGCCGAAGGATTTCATGCACGCGTGGTGCAACACGAGTGCGATCATTTAATTGGCAAACTGTATCCTACACGCATTACCGATTTAACGCAGTTTGGTTTTTTGGAAGTTTTATTTCCTGATGCTGATTTGAATGCCGATGATTAAATCAGCATTGCTTTAACAATTTGTTGCGCCTTGCGTGTTGACATAAAGGGCATACAGTGAACGACTCGCGGCCATATACAAGCGATTGTTTTGAGGCCCGCCAAAACATAAATTGGCACAACGCTCAGGCAGATGAATATGTCCAATCGCTTTACCGTCTGGGGCGAAGATTCGTACACCATCGCGCCCGTCACCCGTTCCCCATCCTGCCCATAAGTTTGCGTCTTTGTCGCATCGAAACCCATCGGGCGAATGATTGACCGACTCGCAGGTATGAAAAATTTGCTTATTGCTTAATTGGCGTCCATCGGAGCTCACCTCAAATTTCCAAATTCTTTTTGGAAGTGAACCCGATTCAACTATATAAATTTGTTTTTCATCGGGCGTGAAACACAAACCGTTGGGCTGAACGATGTCAGTACAAACCACAGCAATTTCACCGCTTTGACCATCGATGCGATAGACCTGCGAGGCCAATTGTGGTTCGGCTTTATTTCCTTCGTAATATCCAAGTATGCCGAAAGTCGGATCGGTGAACCAAATCGAACCATCTGATTTGACGACAACATCATTGGGTGAGTTAAGAGGCTTGCGCGAATAAGACTCGGCCAAAACAGTGATGGCTCCGTTGTGTTCGGTTCGCACCACACGTCGACCCGCATGCTCACACGAGATCAAACGACCTAGGCGATCGCGCGTATTGCCATTGGCGTTGTTTGAGGGATGACGATAAACACTCACTTGATTGCTTGATTCTTCGTATTTCATCATTCTGTTGTTGGGTATGTCGCTCCATATCAATGCGCGCATGTCTCCAATCCATACGGGGCCCTCTGACCAACGACAGGAGTTGTCCAATCGCTCGACGTTGGCATTGAACACTCTGTATTTTAAAAAGCGGTCATCCAATATTTCAATCGAAGGATCTGGATAGCGTTCAGACGGTTGCCACATAGGTAGACCTTTAAGTGTTCATTGCGGTGAGAAGCTCTGTTTCAATTTCAAGTTGTGTTCTGTTGTGCTGAAGCGCCGCGCCATCAATTAAAAAAGTGTCTTCTACGCGTTCGCCCAAGGTGGTGACTTTTGCCAATTGCAAATTGATTTGGTATTTGGCCAATATGCGTGCAACGCTATAGAGCAATCCCACTCGATCGCTGGCTGAAATACTCAGCAACCAACGCTGCGCTTTTTCATCGGGCTGTAAAGACACGCGTGGCGCAACAGGAAAGCTTTTGACGCGACGAGAAACTCTTCCACGTCCACCTGCGGGTAGTGGGCCAGCTTTTTCGATGGTCTGTGTGAGATCGTTCTCCACCATGGACATGATTTCACGGTAGTGTTCTTGCAAATGTTCGGTGATCACTTGGAACGTATCTAAGGCATAACCATTGTTAGCGGTGTGAATTTTGGCGTCCAAAATACTAAAGCCTGCTTGATCAAAGTATCCGCATATCCTTGCAAACAAATCGGTTTGATCGGGGGTATAGACCAACACTTGCAAGCCCTCACCCAAGGGAGACAAACGCGCTTTAACAGTAACGCCTGGCGCTAGTTGTTTGGCTTTGGCGAGCGCCACGGGGCGCGAGAGTTGTCGCGTATGCCATGCAATATCGGCTGCATCGTGTCGCATGAAATAGCCAACGTCCAGTGTATCCCATAAATTTTTATGCGATTCGTGCGGCATGGCATACAAAGACAACATATCTAGAGCGTCTCTGCGACGCGACTCCACCATGGCATCGGGGTCAGGCGCGCGCCCACCCAATGCTTGCAAGGTATAGCGAAATAAGTCCTCGAGCAATTTGCCCTTCCAAGCATTCCAAACCTTGGGGCTTGTTCCTCGAATATCGGCAACCGTTAATAAATATAGTGCAGTGAGTTTTCTTTCGGACCCCACACGTTTTGCAAAATTTTGAATCACTTGTGGATCGCTCAAATCTTCTTTTTGCGCGACTTGACTCATAGTGAGATGCTCTTTGACTAAAAACTCAATGAGTTTTACATCCTCTTTTACAATATGGTGTTGTTTACAAAATCGACGAACCTCTATGCAACCCAGAGTGGAGTGGTCGCCGCCACGTCCTTTGGCAATATCGTGGAACAAAGCGGCAATAAACAAAAGCCAAGGCTTGTCCCATCCTGCGGCCAATTGCGATAAAAAAGGATATTCGTGTGTATGCTCCACAATAAAAAAGCGTCTGACATTTCGCAACACCATCAAGATATGCTGATCGACGGTATAGACATGAAATAAATCATGTTGCATCTGTCCGACGATTCTTCTAAACACCCATAAATAACGACCCAGCACAGAAGTTTGATTCATCAATCGCATAGCATGCGTGATGCCTTGGGGTTGATTCAAAATCCTCATGAACATGACGCTATTGGCAGGATCGCTTCTAAACTTCGCATCCATGATGCCGCGCGCGTTGTAGAGGGCGCGTAAAGTCTTTACCGACAATCCCTTGATACCCAAGGTGGATTGATACAAATAAAAAGTTTCTAAGATCGCATTCGGTTGTTGAATGTACAAATCATCGCTGACCACCTCTAACATGCCCGCTTTATTGGCAAATCGCTCGTTAATGTCTTGCGGTTGATGCGCCTGATCTCCCACATTGAGAGCTTCTTCTATATTAAGTAACAAAATTTGATTGAGTTGAGTGACCGCTTTTGCTGCCCAGTAATACAATTTCATGAGGGCTTCGGTAGCAGCATGGACGTTATCGGTTTGCATGTTAGGCTTTAACACTTGCAAAGATTGCGCAACAACCGATTGAAGATCAAAGACTAATCGATCTTCTCGTCGCTTCGCTGCCAAATGCAAATGCAAACGAATCAATGACAACAGCGACTCGTTGCGTTTGATTTGTTTAATCTCCAAAGGTGTAGCCAAACCTTTGTTTTGCAGTTCATCCCAACTGCTTCCAAAACCTGCCGCTTTGGCGAGCCATAACAACATCTGCAAATCACGCAAACCACCCGGAGACTCTTTGCAATTGGGCTCCAATGAGTAGGGGGTGTTTTCAAACTTGGTATGCCTTTGTTGCATCTCCAAAGTTTTAGCAATATAAAAAGCCTTGATGTCCATTTGTTGATTAAACAGTTGAACAAAGGATTGAAATAAAGCCTGATCACCCGTGACACAACGAGATTCCAGCAAAGATGTTTGAACAGTGATATCAGCTTTTGCCTCTTGCATGCATTCATCTAAATTTCGCACACTCGAGCCAATTTCAAGGCCGCTGTCCCAACACAAGCCAATGAATGCTTCAATTTTTTTTTGTAAAACAGGGTCTTGTTCGGCAGAAACACCACGAGGAAGTAATAACAACACATCAACGTCTGAATAAGGAAATAACTCGCCTCGTCCATATCCACCCACCGCAACGAGCGCAAAGGGGTGATCCAGCCCCGATTTATTCCATAACTGAATTAGCGTTCGATCAGTGAGCTGCCTTAATTCTTGCAGTGCAGTGTGAATGCGATTGATCGATCGAGTGGATGAAAGATTTTTAAAGCTAGAAAGCAGTACGCTTTTATCCTGTCGATAATTGCTCACCACTTCTATTAACATGTTTAGCAAACAGTGCTCTGCACAAATGAAGGCAGAGGAGGGCTTCCAGCAGAGAGCGTCAGCACTTCAAATCCAGTGGGTGTGACCAACACGGTGTGTTCCCATTGGGCAGATAAAGAATGATCACGCGTCACAATCGTCCAACCGTCGTTCATTTCTTTGATGTCGCGCTTACCCACATTGATCATGGGTTCGATGGTGAAGGTCATGCCTTCTTTAAGTTCTTCAAGTGTACCTGGTTTGCCGTAATGCAAAACTTGTGGCTCTTCGTGAAATACTTTTCCGATACCGTGTCCACAAAATTCACGAACCACCGTGTAGTCATGTCCTTCGGTGAATTTTTGAATCACATGACCAATGTCACCCAACCGAGCGCCCGGTTTCACTTGCAAAATGCCATGCCACATTGCTTCATAGGTGAGATTACAAAGTCGCTTTGCAGAAATAGATGAGTCACCCACCACAAACATACGGCTGGTGTCACCATGCCATTCATTTTTTATTACGGTGACGTCGATGTTGACAATGTCACCCCGTTTGAGCGGCTTGTCGTTGGGTATGCCGTGACAGACCGTGTGATTGACGGATGTGCAAATCGATTTGGGATAGGGGTTGTAGCCACTGGGCGCGTAATTGAGCGGCGCTGGAATGGCGTCTTGAACTTGAACAATATAGTCATGGGCCAGTCGATCCAATGCGTTGGTGGTGACGCCTGGTTTTACGTGAGGAGTTAGAAAGTCCAGCACCTCGGAGGCCAAACGGCCTGCCAAGCGCATGCCTTCAATATCTTGCTGATTTTTGATGGTTATCGTCATAGCTCGTCATTATCTCAGGCTTGAGGCCCTCTTTATCTGTAAAATCTTCTAATTCCCACGCAGGGAAAGCCCATTCAGCGCTTTTCCAACCAACCAAGACTCATTCGTGACCCCGTACCTCAGCATACTCAATGGCGGCCAAGCCCTGAGCGAATTTCGAATTCGACAGCTTTTGCCACCTTTACAGGCTATTTCAAGCCAAATTTTGGGGCTCAACGCCCATTTTTTGCATTGGGTCACCAGCGACGCAAAGCCCAGTGATGATGTATATCAAAAATGGAAAGAGTTGCTCGCCTATGGCGAACCCGCTCGATCGCAGGCAAATGGTTTGCAATCGCAGCCCCAAGGTCTGTCATTGTTGGTCACTCCCCGTATCGGTACCGTTTCTCCTTGGGCATCCAAAGCAACCGATATCGCACATAACTGTGGCTTTGATCTCAAGCGAATCGAGCGTGGCATTCAATACACATTGACTACAAAAAATAAAATCGCATTAACCGAACAAGAAAAACAAAAAATCGCCGAACTCTTACACGATCGAATGACAGAGTCGGTGTTGTGGGACATTCAACTTTTGCCCACATTACTCCAAGAAGTACATGCTCAGCCTTTGCAAACGGTGGATGTTTTATCGGGTGGTCGAGGTGCAATCGAAAAAGCCAATACGCAATGGGGCTTGGCATTGGCTGACGACGAAATCGATTATTTGCTCGACGCCTTTAAAAAATTAGCGCGCAATCCCACCGACGTGGAATTGATGATGTTTGCTCAGGCTAACAGCGAGCATTGCAGACACAAAATTTTTAATGCCACTTTTACGATTGATGGCGTTGATCAAGCGCACAGTTTGTTTGACATGATTCGTCACACGCATGAGCAAAATCCACAACACACAGTGGTTGCTTATTCGGATAACGCATCGATCATGCAAGGGCATCAGGTGCAACGGTTTACAGCACCCGTTTCAAACCAAACACCGCCTGTGTATCAACATCAAAATGCATTGCAACATGTGTTGATGAAAGTTGAAACGCACAACCACCCAACTGCCATATCGCCATTTGCAGGCGCCTCAACGGGCGCAGGCGGAGAAATTAGAGACGAAGGTGCAACTGGCAGAGGATCAAAGCCCAAAGCAGGACTCACGGGCTATACGGTATCCAAAATGTGGAATGGCTCGTTTGGTAAACCAGATCACATTGCCAGCCCTTTGCAAATCATGATTGAAGGACCCTTGGGAGGAGCTGCATTCAACAATGAATTTGGCAGGCCCAATTTGCTGGGCTACTTTCGTGAGTTTGAACTAAGCGTTGATGGTGTTCAACGTGGCTATCACAAACCCATCATGATTGCGGGTGGTTTAGGCACGATTGACGCAGAGCAAACACAAAAAATTCAATTTCCTGCAGGCACTTTGCTGATTCAATTGGGTGGGCCTGGTATGCGTATTGGAATGGGTGGAAGTGCGGCCAGTTCGATGGCGTCGGGCACCAACGCAGCAGATCTTGATTTTGATTCTGTGCAACGCAGCAACCCCGAAATTGAACGCCGTGCGCAAGAGGTAATCAATCATTGTTGGGGCTTAGGAACACACAATCCGATTTTGGCGATTCATGATGTTGGAGCTGGGGGCTTATCCAATGCTTTTCCAGAACTTACCAACGATGCCAAGCGCGGTGCGCGTTTTGATTTGCTCAGTATACCTTTAGAAGAATCGGGCTTATCTCCCAAAGAAATTTGGTCCAATGAAAGTCAAGAACGTTATGTGATGGCCATTGCGCCTGAGTTACTTCATCTTTTTAAACAATTGTGCGAACGCGAACGTTGCCCGTTTGCAGTGATTGGTGTGGCCACGCAAGAGCGTCAATTGCAATTGGTAGATGTTGGACATGACAAGCCAGTTGACATGCCGATGTCGGTGCTACTTGGCAAGCCCCCCAAAATGCATCGCAATGTGCAAACACACATTCATCAATCCCCCGCATTGGATTTATCCAACTTGAGTTTGCAAGATGCTGTGATTAACGTGCTGAGTCATCCAACAGTTGCATCCAAAAGATTTTTAATCACTATTGGTGACCGTACAGTGGGTGGACTCACGCATCGCGATCAAATGGTGGGGCCTTGGCAAGTGCCTGTCGCTGATTGCGCGGTTACCTTGGCTGACTACAAAGGGTTTGCAGGTGAGGCCATGTCGATGGGCGAACGCACGCCTTTGGCCAGTTTGAATGCCCCTGCGTCGGGCCGTATGGCTATTGCAGAGGCCATCACCAATTTACTTGCATCCCCCATCACCTTATCCAAAATTAAATTGAGTGCCAATTGGATGGCTGCTTGCGGTGAACCGGGTGAAGACGCAGCCTTGTATCAAACCGTCAAGGCTGTTGGTTTGGAATTGTGTCCTGCCTTAGGCATTTCTATTCCTGTAGGCAAAGACAGTTTGTCGATGCGCACGCAGTGGCAGCACAATCAACAATCTCATAAAGTCACGTCGCCTGTGAGCTTGATTGTGAGTGCATTTTCAAGTTTGGATGATGTGCGTCTTACATTGACGCCACAACTCGATGCCAACACACCAGACACGAGTTTGATCTTGATTGATTTGGCACAAGGCAAACGACGCATGGCCGGCAGTATCTTGGCGCAAACCATCCAACAATTTGGCGATTGCGTGCCCGATCTTGATGATACGCAACAATTGATTCGATTGGTTGAAGCGATCAACGCATTGCGCACGCGCAACCTTATTTTGGCCTACCACGACAAAAGCGACGGCGGTTTGCTCACGACCGTTGCAGAAATGGCGTTTGCAGGACATGTGGGCGTTGCGCTCAATGTCGATGTACTCATCACAGAAGGTGACGGCATCAGCGATTCACGTGCCGATTATGGCGACGCTAAAAATTGGACGTCTCAGGTGAGTGTTCGACGCGATCAACTCACACTCGAAGCATTGTTCAATGAAGAGCTGGGTGTCGTGATTCAAATTCGCACATCTGAGCGCGACGATGTGATGCAAATTTTGCGCGATCATGGTTTGTACAAACACAGTCACATCATTGGTAAAACACGCCCCACAACATCTGCGATGCAACGCGGCTTTGGTGCTCTGAGCATATGGCGCGATACACAAGAGATTTTTACTGCGCCACTTCAAGACTTGCATCAAGTATGGGACAGCGTGAGTTGGAAAATTTGCCAATTGCGCGACAACCCAGAGTGCGCAGATTCTGAGCATCAACACACGGGTCAATTGCAAGACCCTGGTTTGCACGTACATCTCACTTTTGAGCCGCAACAGGCCTCTGCCGTTCATTCTGCTCGTCCTAAAGTGGCTATTTTGCGAGAGCAAGGCGTTAACTCACACATTGAGATGGCCTATGCTTTTGATCTGGCTGGATTTGAAGCGCACGATGTGCACATGACTGATTTGCAAACGGGTCGCGCCAATTTAACAAACTATGCAGGGATGGTGGCTTGTGGCGGTTTTAGTTATGGAGACACTTTGGGTGCGGGCATCGGTTGGGCGCGCAGCATCACGTTCAACTCACAATTATCAGATGCCTTTCAAGCGTTTTTTGCGCGAGGCGATACCTTTGGGTTGGGTGTTTGCAACGGGTGTCAAATGTTTGCAGAGTTGGCGCAAATTATTCCTGGCGCCGATGCATGGCCTCGATTCACCACCAACCAAAGCGAGCGTTTTGAAGCGCGTCTGTCAATGGTTGAAATCTTAGAGTCGCCCAGTTTATTTTTCAAAGGCATGGCGGGTAGTCGTTTGCCGATAGCGGTGGCGCATGGAGAAGGCTTTGCCAATTTTTCTCAAAGAGGCGATTCACAACTTGTATTGCCTACGCTCCGATTTGTAGATAACAATGGGCAAGCCACACAAACTTATCCCTATAACCCCAATGGCAGTATCAATGGTTTAACGGGTGTCACAACGGTAGATGGTCGATTCACAGCGATGATGCCGCACCCCGAGCGCGTGTCTAGAAATATTCAAATGAGTTGGACATCCATGGACGACTCACAATTTAGTCCATGGATCCAACTGTGGCACAACGCGAGGCGTTGGGTCGGTTAAACCATTATTCGATTTTTGCTTTGCCGCGTAACTCTTCTTGGAACGCGCTGAGCTTTGATTGACCCAATTGCTGAGCAATCTGTGGTTTGACGTCTTCAAACTTGGGCAGTTGAACGTCACGCACATCTTCTAACTTGATGATGTGAAAGCCGAACTGACTTTTGACTGGTTTTTCGGTGAGCTGACCTTTTTTGAGAGCAACCATGGCTTCAGAGAATTCTTTGACGTAGTTGCCAGGACTGGCCCAATCCAAGTCTCCACCATTGGCACCTGAGCCTGGATCCTTGGACTGTTTTTTGGCGATTTCTTCAAACTTGCCGCCTTTTTTAAGATTAGCAATGATGGCCTTGGCTTGGTCTTCTTTTTCTACCAAGATGTGACGTGCGCGAAATTCTTTACCCGAATTGGCCGCTACAAATTTGTCGAATTCAGCTTTGATATCTTCTTCTGTCACTGGATTTTTTTTCTGAAACTCGCCAAACAATTCGCGAATGAGTAATGTTTGACGCGCCAATTCCATTTGTGTTTTGAAATCATCGGTTGCGTCAAGCCCACGTTTTTGCGCTTCTTGCATAAAGATTTCGCGTGCAATCACTTCTTCTTTGATTTGCGCCTCAATCTCTGGCGTTATGGGGCGACCCGAGCGAGCCACCTGCTGTGACAAGGCCTCCATACGAGTTTTGGGGACGGCTTTGCCGTTGACGATAGCGAGGTTTTGAGCCTGCACACCCATAGCGGATGCGACAAGAGCGACAGCCAAAGCCGTGGTTTTGATAGAGAAAGTAGTCATGAAAGAACTCAAAGTTAAAAAAGAAATCTAGGGGTTTTGGACTTCAATGGCCAGCGCGTGAAGGCCTTGGTCAATGAAATCTTTGAGGACATCATACACAAGACGGTGCCGCTGCACTCGGCTAAGCCCTTCAAACTGCGCGCAAGCAATCCGCACCCGAAAGTGGGTTCCTTGTCCTGTTTCATTGGCGCCGACATGGCCAGCGTGTGCTGCACTCTCATCAATCACTTGAAGTTGGGAGGGTATGAGCAGTTCTTTTAAACGTTGCTCAAGCTTTTCTGAAGTGATACTATTCATTGCGTTTCATCGTCTTTTTTGATGAATCGACTCATATAGGCCGCTTGTACCAAAACAAATACCAACATCAAGCCCATGCCACCAAACAGTTTAAAATTAACCCATGTGTCGGTGTCGAATTGATAGGCAATATAAAGATTAAGAAATCCCATCACCGTAAAAAAACCACTCCAACTGTAGAGCAACACCAACCATGCGTGATCGGGCAACTCTAATTGCGCACTCATGAGTTTGCGTAAAAAATTTTTCTTTAAGATCAATTGACCGCCGAGTAAAGCCACACTCATTAACCAGTAAAGAATCGTGGGCTTCCATTTAATAAATGTTTCGTCGTGGGCAATGATGGTGGCGCCACCAAACACCACAATCACCGCCAAACTGACCCACTGCATGGCTTCGATTTTTCCGGTGCTGTGCTTGATGTAAGCGATTTGCGCAATCGTGCCAACAATTGCAACGCCTGTTGCCACATAAATATCAAAAACTTTGAATGCAATAAAAAATAAAACAATTGGAAAAAAATCTAAAAATAATTTCATGGCATTAATCTTTGGGTTTGAATTCGAGAGATGCAGAATTCATGCAATAGCGCAGACCTGTGGGTTGCGGTCCATCAGGAAAAACATGGCCGAGGTGCGCGCCGCATTGCGAGCACAAGGTTTCTGTGCGCGTCATACCGTGGGCGCGATCCACGTGTTCTTCAATGGCCTTTTTATCTGCAGCTTGGTAAAAACTAGGCCAACCACATCCAGCATCAAATTTAGTTTCTGAGTCAAAGAGTTTGTTTCCACAGCACACACAGTGATACTCGCCTGAGGTCCAGTGATTTTCGTATTTGCCCGAATAAGGTCTTTCGGTCGCGGCTTTGCGCGTGACTTGAAATGCAACAGGCTCTGCGCCTTTGGCATTGAGCAATGCGCGCCATTCGTCGTCGGTTTTTTGGATGGATCTCATGATGAACAACTGATTTCAATGGAGGAAGCCCAGCTGGGCGGGAAATTGGCATAGCGATCGTAACCGCTGTGTTCGTCGTACGGAGAATGCAACAAATGAAGCAGGGTATCGATCTCAAAAAAATCACCCGTTTTTGCTTTTTGAATGGCCTCTTCACCCAAATGATTGCGCAAAACAAATTTGGGATTGTTTTGTAACATCAAAAGCGCAGCCGCTTGCAGATTTTGTGAGGACAAGCGATGCGTGTATGTGTCTAACCACTGCTCAATCGGTTGGGCATCTAAAAACAAATCGAGCACGAGTTGCCACGCTTGCATGGGTGTTGAATGATTGGAAAAATCTTTGACACACACACTCAATCTGCGCCAAAAAATAGTGAAGTCAACACGCTCTTTTGAAAGACATGCGAGAACGTCGGTGGCCAGTTGTCGATCGCCGTGTTGAATATCGGTTAATCCCAATTTACGTCTCATTTGCTCGTCGAGTGCCTCGGGGAATAAGGTTTGATAGGGCTCCAAGGCTTGCATAGCAAGGTCTTCTTCTTTGATGAGGCCCCACAAAGCTTGTGCCAAACAAAATAAATTCCAATAGCCAATTTTGGGTTGATTAGCATACGAATATCGCCCTTGATGATCCGAGTGATTGCAAATATGGTTGTGATCAAAGCCATCTAAAAATTGAAAGGGCCCGTAATCTAAAGTGAGTCCTAAGACGCTCATGTTGTCGGTGTTCATCACACCATGACAAAAACCAACGGCTTGCCATTTCGCCATCAATTGAGCGGTTGAACGAACCACTTGATGCAAAAAGGCCGCATAAATATTTCCACGCCATGCGTCGGTTTGATCTTTGAGATCTGCAAAATAATGCTCAATAGCAAAGTCAGCCAACTGCTTGACTTTGTCGTCTTGACCTAAAGCTGCAAAATGTTCGAAGTGTCCAAAGCGTAAAAAAGATGGTGCGATGCGCGTCACAACTGCAGCAGTTTCTACACTTTCGCGCAATACTGCATCGGGTGAACCCGTGATACACAAAGCTCGCGTTGTAGGAATACCCAATCCATGCATGGCTTCGCTGCATAAATATTCTCTAATACTGGAGCGCAAAACTGCACGACCATCGCCCATACGCGAATAAGGCGTTTTACCAGCCCCTTTGAGCTGCCACTCCCAATGCGCGTGACCAATGCGCGACTCACCCAACCAGAGTGCGCGTCCGTCCCCGAGTTGACCTGCCCACACGCCAAATTGATGGCCGCTGTAAACACTTGTGTGGGGTTGCATCCCATTCAGAATTTGATTGCCCGAGAGCGCCTCTAGAACACCTTCAGTAGCCCAAAAGGATTCATCCAAACCCAATTTTTGAAGTAAGGAATGATTTTGAGCCACCCAATGCACGTCAGAAAGTGGCGTTCCCTGCCAAGTCGTGACAAATGGCAAGCCCAACTTGGCGTAGCGGTGGGTCCATTGAAGGCTATTCATTTCAGAAGTTGCAACAGTCATAAGCGCTATTGTCCTTCGAAACCAGATCGATGGCTTTTGGTATTTCAAAGTAACCACTGTATTCAAAAGCCTTTGAAGAGTGCAAAATAGCGGATTAACCAATTTTATTTTGAGGAGATCGTGACATGTTGGGTTTGATGCAATCGCAAAATCTAAGTATTTCTTCGCTCATTGATTTTGCAGAAAAACACAACGGTGACGTTGAAATTGTTTCTCGCCGTGTTGAGGGAGATATCCATCGTTCCAATTGGGAGCAAATCGCCCAACGCGCTCGTCAAGTCGCCAACGCCTTGGACGCCCTTCACATTGAAATGAGTGGACGCGTTGCAACGCTTGCATGGAATGGATATCGCCATTTAGAGTTGTATTTTGGCGTGAGTGGCAGTGGTCGCGTTTTGCACACCATCAATCCTCGCTTGCATCCCGATCAAATTGTTTGGATTGCCAATCACGCAGAGGATCAAGTGTTGTGTTTTGACATGAGCTTTTTGCCTATCGTTCAACAAGTGCATGCTAAATGCAACACCATCAAACATTGGGTTGCTATGTGCGATGAATCGCTATTGCCCAAAGATTCAGGCATTCCAAAGTTGGTAAGTTATGAAACTTGGATTGGCAAACAATCCAATCAATACACATGGCCTATTTTTGATGAGAACACAGCGTCGAGCATGTGCTACACCAGTGGAACAACGGGTAATCCAAAGGCTGCTTTGTACAGCCATCGATCAACGCTTTTGCACGCTTATGCTGCAGCCTTACCAGATGTGATGTGTTTATCTGCAAAAGACTCCATATTGCCCGTCGTGCCCATGTTCCACGTCAATGCCTGGGGCATCCCCTATAGCGCAGCCATGGTGGGCGCAAAATTAGTTTTCCCAGGACCAACACTTGACGGCAAATCGGTTTATGAATTGATTGAAACCGAAGGCGTCACGTTTGCAGCAGGCGTGCCCACCGTTTGGCAAATGTTGCTCAGTCACATGAAACCATCGGGGCTGAAATTTTCCAAACTCAATCGAACCGTTATTGGAGGTTCCGCGTGTCCTCCCGCCATGATTCATTCATTCAAAGAAGAATACGGCGTGAATGTTTTACACGCATGGGGCATGACGGAGATGAGCCCATTGGGCACGCTTTGCACACTCAAAAATAAACATCTGTCTTTGCCGCAAGACGAACAAATGAATTTCTTGGTTAAACAAGGTCGCGTGATCTTTGGTGTAGATATGAAAATTGTGAATGACGAAGGTCTTGAGCAACCGCACGACGGAAAAGCGTTTGGCAATTTATTGGTTAAAGGGCCCTGGGTATTGCGAGAGTATTACAAGCAAGAGGGCGGCACGCCTTTGGTCGACGGCTGGTTTCCAACGGGCGACGTGGCCACCATCGATCCCGATGGCTATATGCAAATCACCGATCGCAGCAAAGACGTCATCAAATCGGGGGGCGAGTGGATCAGTTCCATCGACATCGAAAACATCGCTATGGGTCATCCAGCGGTCGTAATGGCCGCTTGTGTGGGCATGCCACATCCTAAATGGGATGAAAGACCTATTGTTGTAGTGGTCAAAAAACAAGGCCAAGATGTCACTCGCGAAGAGATTTTGAGTTTTTACGACAACAAAATCTCCAAATGGCAAAAACCCGATGATGTTGTTTTTGTAGACGCCATTCCGTTAGGCGCCACAGGGAAAATGCTCAAAACCAAGTTGCGAGAACAACTCAAAAATTACAAACTACCCGTTTAAAGATTCTTGGCTACACTCTCATTTTAGGGGTAACCCTAAAGGGTAGGTGTTTTTTTCAAGGTAACCTCTCAAGCATTGAAATAAATCAAGGAGTTGGCGATGAAATTCAAAAAAATGGCACTGGCCTTGGCTACAAGTGCAATGTTTGCTGTGAGTGCTTATGCGCAAAAAGGCGAAACCGTCAAAATTGCATGGATTGATCCTTTATCTGGATTGATGGCGCCTGTTGGTTCCAATCAACTCAAAAGTTTTCAATTTTTTGCTGATGAATTTAGCAAAACCAACCCTGCTGGCGTTAAGTTTGAAGTGATCGGCTTGGACAACAAACTAAGTCCTGCCGAGAGTTTGAATCAACTTAAATCTGCTATGGACCAAGGCGTGCGTTACATCACGCAGGGTAATGGTTCGGGTGTTGCAGGCGCCATCATCGACGCCGTGAACAAACACAACGAAAGAAATCCTGGCAAAGAAGTGATTTTTTTGAATCACTCAGCCGTCGATCCCGATTTCACCAATAGCAAGTGCAGTTATTGGCATTTCCGTTTTGATGCTGACACGTCGATGAAGCTCGAAGCGATGACTACATTTATGAAAGATCAAAAAGACATTAAAAAAGTTTATTTGCTCAATCAAAATTATTCACATGGTCACCAGGTAGCTAAATTTGCCAAAGAAAATTTAGCCCGCAAGCGCACCGATGTACAAATCGTTGGAGAAGATTTGCATCCTTTGGCGCAAGTGCGTGACTTTGCGCCTTATATTGCAAAAATTAAAGCCTCGGGTGCTGACACTGTTATCACTGGCAACTGGGGATCTGACTTGTCATTGTTGGTCAAAGCAGCCAATGAAAATGGATACACGGGCAAGTTCTATACCTATTACACAGGCGTTACAGGAACACCCACTGCATTAGGCAAAGGCGGAGAAGGCCGCGTTTTCCAAATTGCCTATTCGCACTACAACATGGGCGGGCAAATGCAAAAATGGATGGCTGACTTTAAAAAGAAATTCAATGATGATTTCTACACAGGCTCGGTGATTCACATTTATACGGCCTTGGGTGAGGCAATGGCTAAAGCCAAATCAACCGATCCAGTTAAAGTTGCTGCAGCGATGCACGGTCTAAAATTTAAAAGCTTCAATGGAGACGTTGAAATGAGAAGTTTAGACCATCAATTGCAACAACCTCTGTATCTCACAGTTTGGAAAAAAACAGATAAAAAATTTCCATACGATGCAGAAAACACAGGCATGACATTGGTACCCGTAAAAACATTCGAATCCTATATTTCGAGCACACCCACCAGTTGTCAAATGAAAACACCTTGAAGGCGTTTATTTTGTGAACGATGGCACGGAACTACCGTGCCATCTTTTTTAGTTTTGAAAGAAATTCATCGATGGAGTTTTTTATCATCTCCATGCTCAATGGATTGAGCTACGGGTTGTTGTTGTTCATGTTGAGTTCAGGCCTCACACTCATCTTTAGCATGATGGGTGTACTCAACTTTGCACACGCATCGTTTTACATGATCGGCGCATATTTTGGATATACGCTTTCGTTCATCACTGGCTTTTGGCCGGCACTGATCGTTGCGCCGATTTGCACAGCCTTACTGGGCGCTTTATTTGAAAAATTATGCTTGCGTCAGGTCCACAAATGGGGGCACGTTCCTGAGTTATTGATTACCTTTGGTTTATCCTACATTATTTTAGAAATTATTCAATTGGTTTGGGGTCGAACGGCAGTTGATTTCACACCACCTGATATTTTGCAAGGTCCATTTTTTACCATCATCAATCACGTGCAAGAAGGAATCTCTTTGGTTTGGGGCGACGCTTCAACTTTATGCAAAGCAGAGATTTCCAACAACTCAGTTTCGTGCTCTCCATTTCCTGCAACGCGCGCTTTTGTGATGTTCATTGCTTTATTGATGATGTTCAGTTTATGGCTGGTTCTCACACGCACACGCATGGGTTTGATTATTCAAGCCGCACTCACGCACCCCGAAATGGTCGAAGCATTGGGACATAACGTACCCAGAGTCTTTTTAATCGTGTTTGGTTTGGGCACAGGGCTTGCTGGTCTTGCGGGTGTGATTGGCGGCAGTACTTTTGTGACAGAACCTGCGATGGCAGCTACTGTGGGCTCGGTCATTTTTGTTGTTGTCGTGGTCGGTGGAATGGGCTCGCTTGCGGGTGCTTTTTTAGCTTCGATTTTGATTGGTGTGATTCAAACATTTGCTGTTGCTGTGGACTATTCCATTTTGCAATTTATATCTTCATTGGGTATGACGATCACAGAAACCATGCGCGACAACACCATGCTCAAATTATCAGTGTCACAAGTTGCACCGATATTGCCCTATTTATTATTGGTTCTTATTTTAATTTTCAGACCCAAAGGTCTTTTAGGAACGCGTGAAGATGAATAACGTGTCTGCTGTTTATCAATTCAAACCCGTCAATGTAGCGCGGTGGATCATTTGGTCTTTGTTTGCATTGATATTGATCGCTGCTCCTTATTATTTCAAAAGTAATTTCGGAATTTCAGTCCTCACCCAAATTGGCACCGTGATTATTTCGGCATTGGCCTATAACTTGTTATTGGGGCAGGGAGGCATGCTGAGTTTTGGTCACGCTGTCTACGCTGGACTTGGAAGTTATTGTGCTGTGCATGCACTCAATGCGGTTGCTGCTGGCGTGTTTTACATGCCTGTGAGTTTGATCCCCTTGGTGGGCGGATTGGGCGGTATGTTTTTTGCCGTTTTGTTTGGCTATGTCACAACGCGTAAATCGGGCACAACGTTTGCCATGATTACCTTGGGCATCTCTGAGTTGGTATTTGCCATGTCATTGATGTTCTCTGAATTTTTTGGTGGCGAGGCCGGCATTTCAACCAACCGAGTGGTGGGAGAAGCTTTTTGGGGCATCACGTTTGGACCACAAATTCAAGTTTATTATTTGGTGGCCATTTATACATTTTTCTCTGTCGCATTGTTGTATGCATTGACACGCACACCGTTGGGTCGCATCCTCAATGCTGTAAGAGACAACCCTGAGCGCGTGGAGTTTATTGGTTTTAGCACGCGACAAGTACGCTATATCGCCTTCATCATCACTGGTTTTTTTGCAGGTATTAGTGGCGGCTTGGGCGTGATTAATTTTGAAATTGTCACGGCTGAAGTGGTGGGACCTGTCCGATCCGGTGCTGTGTTGCTATTTACATTTTTAGGTGGTATCACATTCTTTTTTGGTCCCATCATCGGTGCGATTTTGTTAGTCGTAACCTACGTGCTGTTATCTGAATTTACCAAAGCATGGCTGCTCTATCTGGGCATGGCCTTTTTATTCATGGTGATGTATGCCCCTGGTGGAATCGCCAGTTTGATCATGATGAATTTGCGTCTAGCCGCATTTGGGCGACTTGGGAAAATTTGGTTTGCGTATATTGGATTGGGGTTTACTGCTTTAATGGGTATGGCAGGCGCTGCTGCGATGATTGAAATGCTTTATCACATGCAACTCAACTCTGCATTAGGACCCTTGGTTAAGTTTGCGGGCGTCACGCTCGACACAGAGGGTGTTAATTCATGGTTTGGTTCTGTTTTTGTGATGTTGACAGGCATTGGTCTTTTTGAGGTTGCGAGAAGACATTACCTTCGCGATTGGAATGAAACCCAAGAGTACATTGAAAAAGAAGTCAAAAGGAGGGAGGCACTATGAGTAATTCACCGTCTTCACCTTGGGCTTTAGAGATCAAAGATCTTTACAAAAATTTTGGTAAAACAGAAATCATTCGGGGCATCAATTTACAAATTAAACAAGGTGAGCGCGTCGCCATCATTGGCCCCAATGGCGCAGGTAAATCCACATTGTTTAATCTCATCAGCGGTCGCCTTGAAAACACGCGCGGTGAAATTCTTTTGAATGGCTCGCGCATTGATGGGCTCAAACCGTTTGAGATCAATCGCAAAGGACTAGCTCGCAGCTTTCAAATCACGCATATTTTTCCCAAACTTAGTGTGTTCGAAAATTTGCGTTGCGCGATGTTGTGGAGCAAAGGTTATCGCTACAGCTTTTGGCATTTTTTAGCGGAACTTGATGATCTCAACGACGAAGTCGAAGATTTGATGGAGCGCATTCGCTTGGATAAAAAAAGAGATTTGCTGGCCATGAATCTCACCTACGCAGAACAACGTGCGCTTGAAATTGGCGTCACCATTGCGGGTGGCGCCAATGTGATTTTATTGGATGAGCCCACTGCGGGCATGAGCAAAAGTGAAACCACACGGTTTATTCGTCTCATCAAGCAAGTGACAGAAGGTAAAACCTTGCTTGCAGTTGAACACGACATGGGTGTAGTGTTTGAATTGGCCGACAAAATTGCAGTGGTTGTATATGGCGAGGTGATTGCGTTTGATACGCCGCAAGCCATTCGCGCCAACACCATTGTGCAAGAAGCCTATCTAGGCGTTTCAACCGATCAGGCGCATTGACATGTTAGAAGTTGAAAATCTTCACGCGTTTTATGGCAAAAGCCATGTTTTACATGGCGTTAACTTTTGCGTAGAACCCGGTCAAATTGTGGCCTTGCTCGGTCGCAATGGCTCGGGTCGTTCCACAACTGCCAAAGCAATAATGGGATTGGTCGATGCCCACGGACAGATGAAATGGAAAGGCCAATCCATCATCGATAAAGAAGCATTTGAAGTCGCTTGGATGGGAATTGGCTACGTGCCCGAAAACAGAGACATCTTTCCCAAACTGACCGTGCATCAAAACTTAATGCTTGGCATCAAAGTCAAGGGCGAAAAGAGTCAATGGTCTTTTGATGATATTTACACCATGTTTCCTCGGTTGCTTGAGCGTCAACACACTGAAGCAGGCGTGTTGTCGGGTGGCGAGCAACAAATGCTCACGCTGTGTCGCACCTTGATGGGTAACCCCGAACTCATCATCATTGATGAACCGACCGAAGGACTTGCACCCAAGATCGTGGAGCAAGTAGGTGTATTTTTAAAAACACTCAAACAAATTGCGTTGGTGATGGGACACGGCAGTATTGTTTTTAATGGAACGCCGCAGGCGCTCAAAGAAGACAATTACATTCGAAAAGAATGGTTGGAAGTTTAAATCGTATGTTGAAAGAAAGATTGCAATGACTACATCGGATCGGTTCAAGCCGAAAAATTTTAATTTTGAAAATTTCAAACCCGAACACTTTGATTGGCAAGTCAACGATAAAGTAGCCACCATAACCCTCAATCGACCCGATAAAAAAAATCCACTCACGCTCGAGTCCTATGCGCAACTGCGTGATACTTTTAGAAATTTAACCTATACGAAACAAATCAAAGCAGTTGTTCTGACGGGTGCAGGTGGTAATTTTTGTTCGGGTGGTGATGTACATGAAATCATTGGTCCATTGGTTCAAATGCAAAAAGACGAAGACATGGATGGGTTGCTTCAATTTACTCGCATGACAGGTGATTTGGTCAAGGCCATGCGTGCCTGTCCACAAATCATTGTGTCTGCCATCGATGGCGTGTGCGCAGGTGCAGGCGCGATTTTGGCGATGGCCAGCGATCTGCGTTTGGGTACAGAGCAGTCAAAAACAGCATTTTTATTTGTCAGAGTGGGTTTAGCGGGAGCCGACATGGGAGCCTGCAATATATTGCCACGAATCATTGGTGCGGGTCGCGCGGCTGAGCTTTTATACACGGGTCGATCCATGAACGGCGTCGAAGCCGAGCGGTGGGGATTTTTAAATCGACTTTGCGCACCCAATCAACTTTTGAACGATGCGCACAAGCTTGCTCAAGAACTAGCTAACGGCCCTACGTTTGCCCACGCCATGACCAAACGATGCATTCATCAAGAATGGAACATGGGTATTGACGAAGCCATTGAAGCAGAAGCCCAAGCCCAAGCCATCTGCATGCAAACAAAAGACTACGAAAGAGCTTATCTGGCGTTTGTTAACAAACAAAAACCTGTCTTTCAAGGCAATTAAAAACCACTGTCACATCGAGCATTTTTATTCAGTCAAAAGAAACTGCCTTTGCTACAATCAAATCAAAAAGTGAACGACCGTTCTTTTTTGTCGAATTCTTAGAGGATCCCATATGAGCGCAGATTACAAAGTTCAAGGCGACATCGCCATCATCATTCTCAATAATCCACCCATGAATGGGTTGGGTCTATCAACGCGCCAAGGGATTGTCGATGGATTAAATAAAGCCGTTGCAGACGCCAAGGTCAAAGCGGTCGTCATCACGGGCGCAGGCAAAGCATTTTCAAGTGGCGCAGATATCAAAGAATTTGGAACACCCAAAGCCATTCAAGAACCGCATTTAATTAGCGTCATCAATGCCATCGAAAACAGCACTAAACCCGTGGTTGCAGCCATGCACAGTGTCACCATGGGCGGTGGACTCGAATTAGCCCTTGGGTGTCATTACAGAGTTTGCGCGCCTGGTTGTGATATTTCTTTTCCAGAAGTCAAACTTGGTTTGATTCCTGGTGCAGGTGGTACGCAGCGTTTACCGCGTGTATTAGGTTACCATGCAAACATCCATTGGGGGACGCTTACTTTCAATTTGCTCGCAACATGGTCAAGGGCATGTCAAAAAATTATCCTGCACCACCCAAATGCGTGGATGCAGTTGAGATGGCTACCAAGTTAAAGTTTGATGACGGCATGAACTATGAGCGCGAGACTTTTATGAATCTCATGCTCACACCCGAATCACGCGCTTTGCGTCATTTGTTTATTTCACAACGTGCTGCGTCCAAAATTGAAGACGTACCATCTGACACGCCACAACGCAACATTGGATCGATCGCTGTGATTGGTGCGGGCACCATGGGCGGTGGTATTAGCATGAATTTTCTCAATGCTGGCATACCCGTCAAAATTTTGGAAACTAAACAAGAAGCTTTGGATCGCGGTTTGACTGTGATCAAAAAAAATTACGAGTCACAGGTTAAAAGAGGAAAGCTCAAAGAAGACAAATACCAACAACGCATGTCCTTGCTCAGTACCACGCTCAGTTACGACGACATCAAGGACGCCGACTTGGTCATCGAAGCGGTGTTTGAAGAAATGGGCGTCAAGCAACAAGTATTTGAAAAACTCGATCAAGTGATGAAAAAAGGCGCAATATTGGCCAGCAACACGTCCACATTAGATGTGAACCAAATTGCAAGCTTCACCAAGCGTCCTCAAGACGTCGTTGGATTGCATTTTTTCAGCCCTGCCAATGTCATGAAATTACTTGAAGTGGTGCGTGGCGAAAAAACGGCCAAGGACGTGATGGCAACTGTCATGTCTGTTGCTAAAAAAATCAAAAAAACTGCGGTTGTATCTGGCGTGTGCGATGGCTTCATTGGCAACCGCATGATCGAACAATATGGACGTCAAGGTGGATTTTTACTTGAGGAAGGCTGCACACCTCAACAAGTGGATAAAGCGATTGAAAAATTTGGTTTTGCCATGGGACCCTTTCGCATGGGTGACCTTGCAGGCAACGACATCGGTTGGGCGATTCGCAAACGTCGCTATGTTGAAAAATCCAATATGAAGTACAGCAAAACGGCCGACTTGTTGTGTGAGATGGGCCGCTTTGGTCAAAAAGTGGGTAAAGGCTGGTATGACTACCAAGAAGGAAAACGCGACGCTATTCCAAACAAGGAAGTCGAGGACATGGTGGTCAATCATCGAAAAACCATGGGCATCACAGCTCGAAAAATTTCTGATGAAGAAATTGTTCAACGCTTGGTGTTCTCATTGGTCAACGAAGCTGCTCACATCCTCGAGGAAGGTATTGCTGCGCGTGCATCAGATATTGACATGGTCTACATCACAGGTTATGGATTTCCAATCTATCGCGGTGGCCCCATGCTTTATGCCGATCAATTCGGTTTATTCAATGTGATTCAAGCCATGCAACGCTTTGCACGAAACCCACTCGACGATGCGAGTTTTTGGAAACCCGCACCCTTGCTTGCCAAACTCGCCGCCGAAGGCAAAACATTCAATTAAGGAACTGACATGACCAACGCAGTGATTGTTTCAACCGCTAGAACCCCTTTGGCAAAAAGCTGGAAGGGCGCTTTCAATATGACGCATGGTGCATCCTTAGGTGGCCACGCAGTCAAACACGCGATTGCTCGTGCAGGCATCGAGGCTGCCGAAATTGACGATGTGATCATGGGATGCGCAACACCCGAAGGTGCAACAGGCGCCAATATCGCTCGACAAATTGCTCTCATGGCAGATTGCCCCATAACGGTATCAGGCGTTACTGTTAATCGGTTTTGTTCATCGGGTTTGCAAACCATTGCATTGGCTTCTCAACGCATCATTGCAGGCGAGGGAGACGTGTATGTAGCAGGTGGTGTTGAAAGTATTTCTTGTGTGCAACAAGAAATGAATCAACACATGTTGGCAGATCCCAATTTAAGCAAGAAAAAACCAGAAATTTATTGGAACATGTTGCAAACGGCAGAGCAAGTGGCCAAGCGATACAAAATCAATCGCGATGTGATGGATGAATACGGTGCATTCAGTCAACAAAGAGCATGCGCCGCACAAGCCGCTGGCAAATTCGACGCTGAAATTGCGGCCATCACGGTCAAGGCAGGTTTCATTGATAAAACCATGGGCATGATAACGCAACAAGTGACCGTAAGCAAAGACGAGGGTCTGCGTGAAGGAACCACTGCGCAAGGTATCAGTGGAATCAAGTCGGCCATGCCAGGTGGTGTCATTGCCGCTGGGAATGCGAGCCAATTCTCTGATGGTGCTGGTGCGTGCGTTGTGATGAGCGAAGAACTAGCCAGCAAACGAAACCTCACACCCTTGGGTCGTTTTTTAGGATTTGCTGTTGCGGGTTGTGAACCCGACGAAATGGGTATTGGTCCTGTGTTTGCAGTTCCTAAATTACTCAAACGGTTGGGCTTGAGCGTTAAAGACATCGATTTGTGGGAGCTCAACGAAGCCTTCGCGGTACAAGTTTTGTATTGCAGAGACAAACTGGGCATTCCCTCAGAACTTCTCAATGTCAATGGTGGTGCTATCGCTGTGGGTCATCCTTATGGTGTGAGCGGACAACGCCTCACAGGTCATGCATTGATTGAAGGAAAACGTCGTGGTGCCAAACGCGTCTGCGTCACCATGTGTATTGGTGGTGGTATGGGTGCAGCAGGCATTTTTGAAGTTTTATAAAAAAACGTCTTCAAGGATGTTGACATGAGCTTGCGTCAAAGCATTGATTTTTTTCTGTATGACTGGCTGCATGTCGACACTTTGTGTGGAAGAGATCGTTTTTTAGAACACGGCAAAGAAACTTTCGATGCGGTATTAGATATATGCGAGCGTATCGCCAAAGACAAATACGCGCCGTTCAATCGATTGGTGGATACGCAAGAACCCCGAATGGAAGGGGACCGCGTCATTCTTCCACAAGTCACGCACGATGCACACGCGGCCTATGCAGGCTCTGGCATGCTCAGCGCCGCGCAAGACTACGACATCGGTGGTATGCAGTTGCCCTATACAGTAGAGGCTGCAGCCAATTCATTTTTTGCTGCCGCGTCGGTGAGTATTGGTAGCGGCATGCTCACCGTTGGCAATGCCAATTTATTAATGGCGCATGGCAGCGAGACACAAAAAAAAGTTTTTGCACGTAACGAGTTTTCAGGTCGCTGGATGGGCACCATGTGTTTGTCTGAACCTCAAGCAGGTTCATCTTTATCGGACATCACGACACGTGCAACGCCTGATGGTGATGATTTTAAAAACGATGTGTTGGGTGAACGTTATCGCCTCAAAGGCAACAAAATGTGGATCTCGACAGGAGACCACGACATCACCGAAAACATTGTGCATTTGGTGCTTGCCAAAATTCCGGACGCCAACGGTCAATTCATTCTAGGTACCAAAGGCATCTCACTGTTTATTGTTCCCAAACAATTGGTCAACGAGCAAGGCCAACTAACGGGAGAGCGAAACGACGTTGCATTGGCAGGACTCAATCACAAATGCGGTTGGAGAGGCACGGTCAACACCTTGCTCAATTTTGGCGAAGGCAAATATCCTGTGCGCTCAGGTGGAATTGATCACCGTGGTGCAGGTGCGATCGGCTATTTAGTAGGACAACCTGGCCAAGGTTTGCGTTGTATGTTTCACATGATGAATGAGGCGCGTATTGGTGTTGGATTGGCCGCTACGATGCTCGGTCTTGCGGGGTATTACGCATCATTGGACTATGCAAAAAATCGCCATCAAGGACGCTCTGCGCGGGGCCAAGGCAAAGATCCATCAAGCCCCAGTATTCCTATCATTCAACATGCAGATATCAAGCGTATGTTGCTGGCACAAAAATCATATGGAGAAGGTGCACTGGCTTTGGCTTTATATTGCGCACGTTTAGTTGATGAACAACATACAGGCACCCGTGAACAAGCCAACGAGGCCCGATTACTCTTAGAAGTGTTAACACCAATTGCAAAAAGCTGGCCCAGCGAATGGTGTTTAGAGGCCAATAATTTAGCCATTCAAATTCACGGAGGCTATGGCTACACGCGTGATTTTCCTGTTGAGCAATATTGGCGCGACAATCGACTCAACATGATTCACGAAGGCACACATGGTATTCAGGCCTTGGATTTGTTAGGGCGAAAAGTATTGATGGAAGAAGGTCTTGGCTTGAAATTGTTAAAGCAACGCATCATGGAGACAGTTCGTTTGGCTAACACCCAAGAGCAACCGATCAAAATGCATGCGCAAAAATTGGTTGATGCCATTGAGCAAATTGAACACGCTACACAACTAGCGTGGAGCCAACAAAACCCAAGCATCGCATTAGCCAATGCAGTCCCCTATATGCAAGCATTTGGTCATACGGTGATGGCTTGGACATGGTTAAGCGTTATAGCTTCCACTCAATGCAAAGATGCTACGCATGAGGGTCGCCGACGCGCATGCGACTACTTTTTCAACTATGAATTGCCTAAAATCAGTGCATGGCTCCATGTGGTGAACAACCACGACATGACATGCGCTGAAATGCCCATCGAGAGTTTTTAATTTTTTTCACCTTCAATTTGGAGAATTCGAATGATACGCAATGTATTAGAACTGTTAAGCCTCAAAGGCAAAACCGCACTCGTCACAGGTGGCTCACGCGGTCTTGGTTTTCAAATGGCGCAAGCATTGGGTGAAGGTGGCGCAAAAATAATCATCTCATCTCGCAAAGCCGATGATTTAAAAGAAGCCACTTCAAAGCTAAAGTCCCAAGGCATTGATGCAGATTGGATCGCAGCCGACTGCGCCAATGAAAAAGAGATTCACGAACTCGGCGCGCAAACCATTCAACGCTTGGGTCACATCGATATTTTGATTAACAACGCAGGTGCCGCATGGGGAGCGCCCGCTGAAGACCATCCCATTGATGCGTGGGACAAAGTTATGAACCTTAATATTAGAGGCTACTTTATTCTGAGTCAGTATGTGGGCAAGCATTCGATGATTCCAAGAGGCAAAGGTAGCATCATCAACTTGGCCTCAATTGCTGGATTGGGCGGGAACCCCAAAGGCATGGATACCATCGCTTACAACACATCCAAAGGTGCAGTCGTTAATTTCACGCGCGCATTAGCAGGCGAGTGGGGCGAACATCACATTCGTGTCAATGCCATCTGCCCTGGTTTCTTTCCCAGCAAAATGACCCAAGGTACGCTTAAAAATTTAGGTGAAGAGCGTTTGGCAGCTCACGCGCCTTTGGGTCGATTAGGCGATGACGAGGATTTAAAAGGAATATGCGTGTTACTCGCGTCAGACGCTAGCAAACATATCACGGGTCAATACATCGCCGTTGATGGCGGTGTGAGCGTCATCAAAGGCGGTTGAATGGCCAGTTTAAACACACCACGCAAAAGTGAAGGCTTTTTATATCCAATTCCTTTTGTTGAACTTTTAGGCTTTAATCTCGCCAAATTTGAAAATGGACTTGCAGAAGTTAAATTTGACCCCCTGCCAGAGCATCTCAACACATTAGATTTTATTCATGGTGGCGTTTTGATGACGCTCATGGATGTAGCGATGGCCGCAGCTGCGCGCAGTATCGATCCGCTTTTATCGGTGATCACCATTGAAATGAAAACAACGTTTATGCAACCAGCCATCGGCAAAGTCATCACCAAAGGGCGATTGATTTATCGAACGCAATCGACTGCATTTTTAGAGGCGAGTATTTTTGATATCAATAACAAACACTGCGCACATGCAACGGGTACATTTAAATATGTTCACAATAAAAATCAAGCCAACCTCAAGAAACCAGCCTCGAATTAATTTTTAAAACAAGGAATGACAATGACGACGATTCAAAAAATTATTTTAGATAATCGCCCACAAGGCGTTGCCACTGTTGACAACTTCAAACTGATTGAAACAGCCGCTCCTGTTTTAAAAGACGGTGAAGTGTTGATTCGTCACTATTACTTAAGCTTAGACCCTTACATGCGCGGCCGAATGAACGAATCCAAGAGTTATGCGCAACCACAAGCCTTGGGTGAAGTGATGATTGGGGGCACGGTAGGCGAGGTCGTACAAAGTCTTCATGCCAAATTTAAAACAGGCGATTACGTGGTGGGTATGGGCGGTTGGCAAACGCACAGTGTGGTTCACGGCGATACACCAGGTGCGATTCGAAAAGTCGATACCACTCATGTTCCCTTGAGTTATTACTTAGGCGCCGTTGGCATGCCTGGCGTCACCGCATGGTACGGGTTGGTTCGAATCATGGAACCCAAAGCGGGTCAAACTGTCACTGTCAGCGCGGCTAGTGGTGCCGTGGGTAGCGCATTAGGCGCATTGGCAAAAGCTCGCGGATGTCGAGTGGTCGGCATTGCAGGCGGTAAAGATAAGTGCGACTATGTCGTCAATGAATTGGGTTTTGATGCATGCGTTGATTACAAGCAACAGAAAGACTATCTTTCACTTTCTAAAGCACTGCGCGATGCATGCCCCAATGGCATTGATGCACATTTTGAAAATGTAGGCGGCATGGTGTTAGACGCTGTCATGATCAGAACCAATGCGTTTGGTCGCATCGCAGTCTGCGGAATGATTGCAGGTTACGACGGCGCGCCACTACCTATGACACATCCTTCTTTGATTTTGGTGAATCGACTCAAAGTGCAAGGCTTTATTGTGAGTGAGCACATGGAAGACTGGCCTACTGCACTCACCGAGTTAGCTCAATTGGTAGCCCGTGGAAAACTCAAACCTAGAGAAACTATTGCGCAAGGTTTATCCCATGCGCCCGAGGCCTTTTTGGGTTTACTTAAAGGCAAAAATTTTGGCAAGCAATTAGTTAAATTAATTTAAATAAAAAAAACGGAGACAAGCATGGCCGATATTATTTTGCATCATTACCCGATGTCACCTTTTGCAGAAAAAATTCGATTGGTATTGGGTTACAAAAAAATCAATTGGACCAGCGTCATCATTCCTATGATGATGCCCAAGCCCGATGTAGTCTCACTGACGGGCGGTCACCGTCGTACACCTTTGTTGCAAATCGGTGCTGATATCTATTGCGACACAGCATTAATTTGTGATGTGCTCGAACATTTATATCCCGCGCCCACGCTTTATCCAGAACATCAAAAAGGATTGGCTCGCATTGTTGCGCAATGGGCCGACGCCATCATCTTTGGTCCCGTGATGGCCTACAACTTTCATCCACAAGGCGCTGCGCAAGCGTTTGGAAATTCGGAACCTGAGTTCATGAAAAGTTTTTCGCAAGATCGTCAAACCATGCGCGGTGGACAACCCCGCATGCGACCCGAAGATGCGGCGTCCACTTACAAAAGTTATTTAAGACGTTTATCGGATATCCTAACGGATCATCCCTTTTTATTTGGCGATGCGCCGTGTGTCGCTGATTTTTCTGCCTACCACCCTTTGTGGTTCACGCTTGAAAAAACACCCGCGATGGCATCAATCTTCGATGCAACACCTTTGGTGCGTGATTGGGCTAAACGTATGAAAGACATCGGACATGGAAGCTTCAAAACCATCAGCAGTGACGACGCATTGAAGCTTTCAAAATCATCTCAAACACTTGCACTGAACAACGAGCCCTTCATGGATGAGCACGGCATTGCACTAGGTACGCCTGTGGTCATTCGTGCCGAATCATTTGGCACCGAACCGACCGAAGGCAAATTGATTGCGTCTACGCGTACCCGTTACTCCATCGAGCGCACCGATGAACGTGCAGGTCAGGTACATGTTCATTTTCCAAGAATTGGTTTTTCAATCAGCAAGGTGAGTGCATGATCAGTGATTTTAAAGGTAAAACTGCGGTCTTAACGGGCGCAGGTTCGGGCTTTGGTTTGGCCTGCGCCAAACAGGGCGCGATGTTGGACATGCGATTGGTGATGGTTGATGTTCAAGAAGACGCATTGCAAAAGGCCGCTCAAGAAATTAGCGCAATGGGAGCTGAAGTGTTGGCCGTCAAAGTCGATGTTTCATCGGCTACTGAAATGGAACAACTTGCTACAAAAGTGATGCAACAATTTGGCGCGCCTCATTTTGTTTTCAACAATGCAGGCGTTGCTGCGGGTGGTTTGATTTGGGAAAGTAGCCTTGCTGATTGGCAATGGTTGTTGGGCGTCAACATGATGGGCGTTATTCATGGCATGAGATTGTTTACACCCATCATGCTCGAAGCTGCAAAAAAAGATCCCCACTATCGTGGACACATGGTAAACACAGCCAGTATGGCTGGCCTGTTAACACCTCCCAATATGGGCATTTATAACGTCAGCAAACATGCAGTGGTTGCTCTCACCGAAACCTTGTATCAAGATTTGCAACTGATCACCGAGCAAGTGAGTGCGAGTGTTTTATGTCCTTATTTTGTTCCAACAGGCATCAGTCAAAGTCATCGCAATCGACCCAATTCTGCGCCAGCAGAAAAACCCACACAAAGTCAACTCATTGGTCAGGCCATGAGCGACAAAGCAGTAGGCAGCGGCAAGGTGAGTGCCGATGATGTTGCCCAAATGGTTTTTGAAGCCATGACAAAGAATCAGTTTTATATTTATAGCCATCCCAAAGCCTTGGGTAATGTTCAGCAACGCATGGAAGCGATCGTGATGGGAAATAATCCGCCCGATCCTTTTGCGCAAAGACCTGAAATTGGTGAACAGTTAAGAGAAGCGCTCAGGCAAACGCTTTAATGTTAAAGGAAGTTTAGTTTTTTTGATTTTAGTCGTTAATTGCTGTTAATTTTGTGCAGATTCGTCTTGCATTTGCGACTGGCCATTTTGCAAATATATTTTGTTGGCATGAATAAATCTTTGCAACCACGTGACATAGGTATCGATCGGTTGTACAACTTCGATTTTTTACTCTAACTTCTTTTTTCTTAATGAGCGATAAATAGTGTCGAGTTGTGATTGCTGGGTAATCATTTCTTATATTCTCGACCCTCAGTTGGAACATTAACTATTATGATTTATTTTAAGAAATTTAAATAATTACTTTATTTTTAATTAATTTTTAATATTATTTCTTTTGTATCTTAAAATTTATTTTTTTTGATAAAATAATTGCTAAAAATGAGCTGTGGCACACTCCATTGCCATTGATTAACCCTACAAACAAACAGGAAACAAGTCCATGCAAGCACTGCAAATTTATGCAGGTCCAAAAGCCAAAGAACATATACAAATCAATGGCTTACAACCAGAACATATCGGGGTTATTCCTGGCGCTGCGGGTGGCCCAAAGGGCCTCATATTGGGTCCACTGGATCGATTTATCTTTGGCAAATGGTTGGCGAGAAGCCGACAGTCGGTCGATTTAGTGGGTGCGTCTATCGGCGCGTGGCGCATGGCAACGGCTTGTATGGCGGAACCCGAAAAAGCATTGCTAAAACTTGAGCACGACTATATCCACCAAGACTATGTCAACTATCAGGGGCACAAAGCAAACCCCGCCGAAATCAGCGAGGCTTTTAGAAAAAATTTAAACCATTTCTATGGCGACCATATTCAAGAGGTCATGAACCATTCGCGTTATCGACTGCACGTAATCACGTCATTGGGAAAGTTCATACTCAATCAAAACAAACCTTGGCGAATGTCATTGGGGTATATGGGCGCATTCATCACCAATGCCGTCCACAGACCCGCCATGTCTTTTTGGCTTGAGCGTGTTGTATTCTCAAGTCCATTTTTAACTCAACCCCAGCCCTTACCCTTTGCAACCCATGATTACAAAACGCAACAAGTGGCTTTATCAGCAAATAATTTTATGGATGCGATTCAAGGCTCTTGCTCTATTCCTTTTGTCACACAGCCCGTCATTGACATTGCAGGCGCTCCTTCAGGGCCTTATTGGGACGGTGGTATCACAGACTACCATTTGCATTTGGATTACCGTGCATCCACAGGTCTTACCTTGTATCCACATTTTCAAAAAGAAGTGATTCCTGGATGGTTGGATAAAAAATTCAAACATCGACACGGTTCCACTGCATTTTTAGACAAAACAATACTTTTAGCGCCCAACCCAGATTGGGTTAAAAAATTACCCAATGGCAAATTACCCGATCGCTCCGACTTTAGAACATACGGGCATGATTTAAAGGCACGTGTACAAATTTGGCAAATAGCCACATCAGCTGCGGTACAGATGGCCGAAGAATTTGAAGATTGGCTGCGACGCCCTGATCTCAAGCAAGTTTTGGATTTGGCGTAAAAAGCATCAAAGCTTAAGGCTCATTTCGATATGTTCAATTCCCGCCTCTAAAAACACATCGCCACGTCTTTGAAAGCCTTGTCGTCGATAAAAATTTTCTGCGCTCAGTTGTGCATGCAACACCGCTTCTTGATCACCTCGATCACGCGCAAGACTCACTATTTTTTGCAAAATAATATCGCCAAATTGTTGCCCGCGCATTCGTTCAATAACCGCCATGCGACCGATTTGTGCAACGCGCGGGGAGGGTTGAAGCAATCGACCCGTTGCAATGGGCAAACCCATTCCATTACAAGCCACCACATGCACGGCGCCGTCATCCCACTTGTCCCACTCTTCTTCTTGAGAGATTTTTTGTTCTTCAACAAAAACCTGAGTTCGAATAGACACAGCCATTTTTTTCATCGAAGTCCAATCGCCCACACGAAGTTGGAGTGACGATTGACCTTCTTCGTAGCCGCTGATCGTGCTGCGCAAAATATCGGGAATGGGCTTGGATGTTTGCGTTTGCGGATCGGCATAAACATAAACCAACTCACCCGTGATCAAGAGTTGATCGCCTTTAAAAATTCCACCCGTAAAAGTCATGGATGAATTGCCCATGCGCGAACACTTCATTCCTACATGGAGTAGTTCGTCGTAACGAGCCGATCCTTTGTATTCCAACCCCGCTTTGACGACGTACAAATCACCGCCGAGTTCATGAAGCGCCTCTTCGTAGGGGAGTGCCAATGCACGCCAATAATCTGCAATGGCTGTATCAAAATACATCAAGTAGTGGCCATTGAAAACAATTTTTTGCATATCAATTTCTGCCCAACGCACACGCAGCGTATGAAAAAATCGAAAATCTTTTCTGTCCATGATCGAACCCTGTTATATATCTTCTAAAAGCGGGTAGGGCAGATCTTGCAACTGCAACGCATCGCCCTGTAACGATCCCAAATGCAAAGAGCCTTGTAGCGTGGCCTGCGTTTGCAAGGAAACAATGGCAGCAAATTGATTGCGCCAACTCGCTGCTTGAACAACCATTCCACAAGGTTGCAAGGGGTCATGGGAAGAAAAAATCTCTTGTCCCGATTGAAAAGGCGATGGCCCGTGAACAATAAATGCCCTTCGTTTGAGTGTGCCCCTGAATTGACTTCGAGCAACCACTTCTTGACCCGGGTAACAACCTTTTTTAAAGTTAACACCGCCTACCGATTCATAGTTGAGCATTTGCGGCACAAAGGCTTCGAAACAGGCCACATCTAACATAGCAACACCGCTGTGAACATCGGCCCAAAGCCATGCGTCCAGATCGACGGAGGGTCCTATGGGCAACACGCCTGCGGGTGCAATGCACAAGACTCTTGCTAACCCAAGCGATGGATAAAGCGAGATCATATCGGTTGATGCGAAAACTTGATGACGCCAAGGCGGCGAGTCGTGCATCAAATCTGATGCGGTTTTACCGATACATCCCGAAATAGAAAATTCTTGTGAAGCGTCAGTGAGTTTGACTTTGCTGCGTAACACAAACATCGACAAGCGCTTGAGCGTTTGAGGCAACAAAGACAAATCACAAATCAACAAAATCTCTTCGGCATTTTTTTTAATCCCTAAAAAAGAGGCTTGTATTCGACCCTTGGCATTGCAAAATGCAGCAAGTCTGGATTCGCCCTCTTGAATCATTAAAAAATCTTGAGTCAGTTGATTGTGCAAAAAATTTGCGGCATCCACGCCTTGGGATTTGATGACGCCCAAGTGGGAAAGAGTCGTTTTTCCGTTATAAATAAAATTTTGCATGGGTGAATTATCATCGGAGTTGAGAACTAGCACAGGAATAGGGTTGTGAAGAAGTTTTTAAAACGGTTGATCGCTTTGAGCGTGGTCTCGATGGGCTTGGCGATAGGTGCCATTGGGCTTTGGGCGACCCAACCCTTAGCTCTCAAATCACAGGTTGTCGATGTGTCCATTGAACCCGGCACGTCGGTTCGAGCGATCAGTCAACTTGTCTCCAATGCAGGGGTCGATGTCTCGCCCACAATTTTGTATTACTTCTTCAAACTCAGCGGTCAATCTCGGCAACTGCGCGCAGGCAGTTATGAGCTCACCCTTCCCATCAGTCCATGGGATTTGTTACAAAAATTAGCCCGCGGCGATGAAAACTTAAAAGCCGTGACTCTGATTGAAGGCTGGACATTTAAGCAATGGCGGCAAGCACTCAATCAATCGGAGTTCATCAAACACGATACCAAACCCCTGAGTGACACAGAAATCATGGCACTTTTGGGTCGTACTGACGTGCCAGCCGAAGGGCGCTTTTATCCAGATACCTATACCTACGGCAAAGGCACATCCGACAAAGAAATTTTGCGACGCTCGCTCAAAGCCATGGATCAAAAATTGGCAGACGCGTGGAAACAAAAAGATGCCAACTCGGTTTTAAAAGATCCCTACGACGTATTGATACTGGCCAGCATTATTGAAAAAGAAACGGGCAAAGCCAGTGACCGTTTTTTTATTTCAAGTGTTTTTCATAACCGATTAAAAATTGACATGCCGCTTCAAACCGACCCCACAGTGATTTACGGCATGGGAGATGCTTTTGACGGCAACTTGAGACGCATCGATTTGCGCACCGACCATCCTTGGAACACTTACACCCGAAAAGGCATGCCGCCCACACCCATTGCCATGCCAGGCAAAGAGTCATTGATGGCAGCGGTTCAGCCCGCCACCAGTAAATCACTGTACTTTGTGGCGCGTGGGGACGGCTCAAGTCAATTCAGCGACAATCTTGAAGATCACAATGCGGCGGTTCAGCGTTTTATTTTGAACAAAAATAAAACCAGCACTTCACAAAAATAATTATTTCATGACCCTAGGTTTATTCATCAGTTTCGAAGGTATCGATGGAGCGGGCAAATCCACGCATGTGGAAGCCTTGGCGCAGGCTTTTAAACAAGCAAAGCGACGAGTCACACTCACGCGCGAGCCTGGGGGCACACCGCTGGCCGAAAAGCTTAGAAACATGGTTTTAAACGATGCGATGGATCCACTCACCGAGGCACTCTTGATCTTTGCGGCAAGGCGCGATCATTTAAAAAATGTGATTGAACCCGCACTTGAGCGAGGTGATGTGGTGTTGTGCGATCGATTCACGGACGCCACATTTGCCTATCAAGGATATGGGCGCCAATTCAATTTAGAAGTGCTGTCACAACTCGAGCGCTGGGTTCAACAGATTGAAAGTTCAGATCAACTGCATCAACCCGATATGACTTTGTGGTTTGCACTCGACCCCTCGATTGCGGCCCAACGTTTGGTGGGCGCACGCGTCCCCGATCGCTTTGAATCTCAGCCGATTGATTTTTTTAAACAAGTTCATCGAGGCTATCAAAACCGAATGAATGAGTCGCCCCAGCGTTTTGCTCAGATCAATGCCGACCAAACAAAAGAGCAAGTTTGGGATGATGTAGCTTCAACCCTGATTCAAAAACAATGGCTCTCGGCGCATGATTTTTCAAATACAGGACACGCCTAATGAGTGCGTTATTGGCTCCTTGGCTCAAGCGCCAGCTGATTGATTTAAGTTCTCAAAAAGGTCACGCTTGGTTGCTTCAAGGCCCCTCAGGGTTGGGGCAATACCAACTCGGACTTGAATTGGCCAAAACTTGGTTGTGCCATCAACCCACACAGGATGGTGCTTGCGGTGTGTGTCCCAGTTGCCATCAAATCGACGTTCACACGCACGCCGATTTATGCGTCTTAATGCCAGAAACGTGGATGCTCGACCACGAATGGCCTTTGAGCGAAAAAGCCCAAGAAGATTTAGAAAATAAAAAACGAAAGCCCAGCTCTGAAATTCGTGTCGACGATTTAAGAAATATGGTGGCATTTACTCAGCTCACACAATCAGGGCCCAAGTCTCAAGTTGTTTTGATTTATCCAGCCGATCGCATGAATACGATATCGGCTAATACTTTGCTCAAGTCTTTAGAAGAGCCCGCTGGCAACACACGATTCATTTTGGCCACGGATAGCGCGCATCAATTGTTGCCCACCATCCGCAGTCGCTGTCAATTTCATTCGTTGCAGTGGCCAAGCTTAGAGGAATCCATTGCTTGGTTAATTGGGCAAGGTCTTAAAAAAGAAGACGCCGAAGTGCTTTTACGCGCCAGCGGCGGGCGTCCCGATGATGCCTTGCAATTTCATCACATGGGACTCAAGGCCTCTACTTGGTCTGGTTTGCCGCAATCCATTGCCAAAGGTGAAATCAAAAGTCTGAGCGACTTTTCACCTACTCAAGTAGTTGAAATTTTGCAAAAAATATGTCATGACGCACTCATTCATTTTCAAGGCTTGCAACCTCGTTATTTTTTAAATAAAGATTTACCCGCATCCAAAAATTTTAATGCGCTGAGCCAATGGTCCAAAGATTTGATGCAAATCTCTAAAACCGCCGACCATCCCTTCCAAGCGGGCTTGATGCTAGAGGCCTTGGTGTCACAAGCCCAGCGCGCGCTGATTTCAAAAGTTTGATCGAACATGTTTGTTGATTCTCATTGTCATTTGAATTTTCCAGAGTTAATGCAAAATCTCTCCAGCATTCGTGCGGCAATGGCCGAGGCTCAGGTAAATCGTGCGCTGGTTATCAGCACCAAGCTGGAAACCTTTGACGCCGTCCACCAGCTAGCTGTCGACTACGACAATTTTTGGTGCACCATTGGCGTTCACCCCGATGAAGAAGACGTTCAAGAACCGACTTTGCTTGACCTGACCGATCGCGCCAAACGTGCACGCGTCATCGGTATTGGAGAGACAGGCCTTGATTACTACCGCATCCGTGAGCGCACTTACGAACAAATGGAGTGGCAACGCGAGCGATTTCGGATTCATATACAAGCCGCACAAGCCACGCGCTTGCCCCTGGTGATACATACCCGTAGCGCATCGGCCGATACGCTAAGCATCCTCAAGGAAGAGGGCGAAGACGGCACGACAAACAGTGCAGGCGGTGTATTCCACTGCTTTACAGAAACCATGGAGGTGGCACGTGCCGCCCTTGATTTGGGGTTTTACATTTCTTTCTCTGGCATCGTGACCTTTAAAAATGCCAAAGACCTGCAAGAGGTGGCTCGATTTGTTCCTATGGATCGCATGTTGATAGAAACGGACAGCCCATACTTGGCACCAACGCCACATCGAGGAAAAACTAATTCACCTGCTTTGGTTCCATGGGTTGCGCATCAATTGGCCATCCTCAAAGACACGAATGTCGAAACAATCGCACACCAAACGACCCAAAATTTTAATACTTTATTTAAACCCCAATAAGTATATGAAGTACTTCAAATTTATTCCATATCTATTTGTTTTAACTCACCTAAATACAAGTACGGCATCATCTTTTGATGATTTTTTTAAAGCGATTGAGTTTGATCAACCACAGCCGATTGAATACTTGCTCAAAAGAGGATTTGACGCCAATACACCCAACGAACAAGGTCAAATTGGCTTGCATATCGCCATCAACAAAGGATCCAATAAGGTTGCAAAGGTTTTGATTGAATGGCCCAAAACACAATTGAGTCAAATCAACCCCGATGGTGAATCCGCATTGATGTTTGCCGCCTATATCAACAACCTTGATTTAGCCAAGCACTTAATCAACCGTGGCGCCGATGTCAACAAAACGGGTTGGACACCGCTTCACTATGCAGCGACGAATGGGCACATTGCGATGGCAAGACTTCTCTTAGAACACCACGCTTATATCGACTCACCCTCACCAAATGGGACGACGCCCCTGATGATGGCAGCTCAATACGGCACACCCCTCATTTGTAAATTATTGTTAGAAGAGGGCGCAGACCCAACAATCCAAAATCAAAAAGGCCTCACCGCCATCGACTTTGCAAAACTTGGAGAAAAAAAGGACTCTATTGCGTATTTAGAATCCTTTGTCCACGCTTGGAATAGCAAAAAATAGCAACATCACATAAAACATCATGCAACCTTTTCACCTCGCATTTCCCGTTACGTGCCTCGCAAAAGCACGCGCCTTTTATGGCGATTTATTAGGTTGCCCAGAGGGTCGATCGTCCAAAGAATGGGTCGATTTAAACTTTTATGGCCATCAAATCGTGGCGCATTTAAGCCCATCTGAAGCCGGTCATAACAACACCAGCGCTGTTGATGGACAAAACGTTCCTGTAAGGCATTTTGGAATGATCCTCACCATGGATCAATGGAACTCATTGGCTCACAAATTAAAAGCCGTCAACACTCAATTCATCATCGAACCTTATATTCGTTTCAAAGGTGAAGTTGGTGAGCAAGCTACCATGTTTTTTTTAGATCCATGTGGCAACGCCATTGAGTTCAAAGCGTTTGCGGATCAGCATCTGTTATTTGCCAAATAAAAGGCGTGGCTTTGTTGCCGAAAGAATCCAACCCTATGATTTAAAATAATATTTATTAGTTTACATAATACACATCGTAGAAACAAATTAAATGATATTCCGATTAGTGCCCGATAGCACCCCACATCAAAAACGCCTCATTGCCGTCGATATGAAAGTTAACTTTGGCGCCCACTGGCAGGCATACCTTGGTGGACACATGACCCATCGGAAATCCTGTGACAACAGGAATCTTGAGATGGCTTTGAAGAAACTGAACGACGTTGTATAAATCAAAACCTTTGTCGTGATCAATCAATGTGTAATCGGTAAAGGATCCCAAAACGATGGCTTTTTGTTTGACCAAAATTCCAGCGTTTAAGAGTTGCGTCAACAATCTTTCGATTTTGTATGGATGCTCGCCGACGTCTTCAAAAAACAAAACACCGTTCTCGACCTTGGGCAAATAGGGCGTCCCCACAAGGCTTGCAAATACCGCCAAGTTTCCACCCCAAAGCGTGGCATTTTTGGCCACCACGCCAGATGGTTTGATCTTCAAGGTTTTGAGGTTTTGGGCAGGAACACGCCAACCCAAACCTTCGGATTGACCCAAAGTCACATCTTCAAAACACGCTTGCATGATGTCATCAACCTTGGGGGGTCCAAAATCAAATATCAGATGCGGTCCTGCCCAAGTCATTGCATCAATTTGTGACATCAACGCCATTTGCATGGACGTGAAATCGCTGTGGCCCATCCATTGCGTACCTTGCCGCATCGACTTGAGGATGGCTTTGTATGGAAGTTTGGGCAATAAACGCGTTAAGCCATAGCCGCCACGACTCATCATGGTGATATCTGCGCCGCTGGCGGCCGCGCGTGAGATTGCAGATAAACGCGTTGCGTCATCACCCGCAAAACGCAAATGGCTGTTAAGCGCATCGGGGTCGATTTCGACTGAATGCCCCATGCCTTTGAGGTGTGCCACCCCACGCAAAAAACCCGCTTTGTCACGAACTGCACCCGATGGAGAATAAATATAAATGTTTGACATGTTAAAAATTTAAAACAAATGAGATAAGGCGATTGTCGCAACATCCTCGCCGTGTTCTTGTACAAAATGACCCGCATGCGTCAACACATGAGGTGGCGGACATCCTTTGATTTGAGTTTGTAAATCACGCATGATGGGTTCACCCAACACAGGATCTGCTTGACCAATGACCATGCACGAGCGACCTGTCCATTGATTTCTCCAAAACGCTTGCGCCATGCGCGATACCGCTGCGCCTTCTGAGTTTGAAAACTCAGGCACCATGGGTGGGAAAGCTTGCAACGCTGCACGGTGGCCCGCATCCACAAAGGGGGCGTTGTAGGTGTCGGCCTCCTGTTGGGTCATCTGCGGATTAGCCCTCATCAACAAGCGCCCCACGTCAAAATTTGGTTTATGTGCGCACATAGTCCGCCAAGCCACAAAACCGTCGGATAAGGGCTTTTCACCCGTTGCCAAGGTGGTATTCATCACCAGCAAGGCATCGTAGCGATGAGGCGCTTCCATCGGCAAGGTCAAACCCAATAAGCCGCCCCAATCTTGCACCACCAAATGAATATGCTTTAAATCAATACGCTCGATCAGTTCAAGCAACACCTGTCGATGCCAATCGAAGGTATGCACCGATACTTTTTTGGGCTTATCGCTTTTTCCAAATCCTGGCAAATCGGGCGCAATCACACGATGTCCTCGTTTTAAAAACAGAGGAATCATTTTTCGATACAAATAACTCCACGCAGGGTTTCCGTGCAAACACAACCATGTCACGGCCGCATCGGGCGGCCCCTCGTCAAGATAATGAATTCGAATGCCGTTAAGGGCAGGCAAATCATTTACATAATGACCCGCCCATGGGTAATCTGGGATCTGCTCAAAAGCCGAGTCAGGCGTGCGCACGCAATCGTCTCTTAAACGCATGGTCTGCGCTTTATTTTTATGATCGATCCGTTGTTGACTAAAAAAATCTTTCATCACTTGCGCGCACGGCTCGGCCAGAACACCCGACACAAGCTTTGTTTGATGATTGAGTTTGTCATTGGAAAAAAGATCCACCACCGAACCCGCAGCACCAGTTTTCGGTTCATGCGCACCATAAACCAAACGTCGAATACGCGCATTCATGATGGCACCCGCGCACATCGCACACGGTTCAAGCGTCACATACATTTCGCATTCGTCCAATCGATAATTGCCCAACTGCTGAGCCGCCATTCGCAAGGCTTCCATTTCTGCATGGGCAGTCGGGTCGTAATGGTGAAGGGTTGAATTGTGCGCACGTGCAATCACCACTCCCTCATGAACCACCACAGCACCCACGGGCACCTCTGCCCTACTCGCCCCCTGCTTGGCAGATAAAAGCGCTTCAGTCATCCATGCCTCATCACTCATGCATACAACCCCAAGCGAGTCATCCATTGCGCCAATTGCTTTTCTTGCTCATTGCCACTGGCATAGGCTTTATACATCGCTTCATGCGATTCAGGTCGGTGTTGATTGAGTTTGACCTTGCATTGAACGTCCAACAATTCCAATTCAAACGCAGTAATACCGTTCAACATTTTTTCGGTGTAATCATGAGACAAAGAACGCCATTGCGCCGCATAAGGGGCATCGTGATCAGCAATCAATTGCTTCAACAACGCGTCCTTGGCCTCCGCCCCTTCCAGTATGCGCGCCCTTACCTTGGCATGCACAGTTAAATAATTCCAAGTTGGTACTCGAACCAAATCGGGATAAACACGCGTAGACATAAATGCTTGCGGCCCCGTAAAAATAGCCAAGGCTTCGGGGCGTTGAGTTAAATATTTCCAATGCGGATTGGGTTTAGCGCAATGGCCCAGCAACACAAACTCTGGGTCTTTTTTGTCTAACTTAAGAGGCAATGCAGTAACAAACGGAAAACCTTCATTGTTATTAGAAATCAACTGCGCTAACGGATGCTCGTGCATCAATGTATGCGCATGTTCGGGCTTATTGAATTGCGGGGGTAAATACATTTTGAACCTCGACTCAGGTAAAAACGAAACTGTAACCCAAGTGCAACTCAATGAATCTGAAAATGCAGCAAACGCCCCCTGTAGGGCGACATATCGTGCAATGGCGCCACAATTTGACTTTCATGGCAGATGTAGCCGATGGCTTTCATGCTTTGCATAAACGCCGAACGGTTGCTTCGATTGGGGTCAACAATCAAAACCGTGCAATGCATATTGGCGTGACGACCAATAAATGCGGCCAATTGCCCAGGTTGATCGCGCTCATACAACACATCACTGCCAATGATTAAATCAAATTTACCCAAATCCAAATTGCTTCTGGCCCAATGCCCTGTTTGGTATTTCATATCCAACAGATGATTGAGTTGAGTGTTTTTTTGTAAAAATGTTTGAGTTAAGGGGTGACAGTCTGAAGCGGTGATGTCGATATCTCTGCGGTGCAATACCAAACTGGCCAAACCGAGTCCACAACCGATTTCTAATACACGTTGATTCTGAAATTGCCATGTTTGCATCAAATCGGCCATTTTTTGCGCTGACGGCCAAACCAATCCAAACAAGGGCCAAGTGGCAGAAGATATACCTTGTGCTGAGGCCAAGCCCCACGGATCAAAAAACTGTTGGTTGTTGAGAAGCGATCGAATTTGCAGAGAATCGCCTCCTTCCACAGCGACTTCGGTTTGCTTAACCGAATAGCCGAGGGCTATGGAATCGGTCAATAGCGGCGCCGAGCTGCTGGGCCGGGGCCTTTACCTTCAATATGTCTAAAAGTGATGCGTCCCTTGGTCATGTCGTAGGGGGACAATTCGAGTGTGACTTTATCGCCCGCCAAAATGCGGATGTGATGCATGCGCATCTTGCCTGCGGTATAGGCAATCAGGCCGTGGCCGTTTTCTAGTGTGACGCGGTAACGTGAGTCGGGCAGAACCTCATTAACGACGCCCTTCATCTCTAACATTTCTTCTTTTGACATGTGTAGCAATAACCTTTTGATGGTACCAACCCAAAGCGGGGCATTAATCAAGAAGGGAGGGAGATGGAGGCTATCACCGATCAGGTGATGGTCGCACAACTGCTACACAGCTTGAGATTGAAGTAACGAGTTTACCATCTTGGTCTGAGAGAGGCTAAACGGGCTCAAAATTTAACTATTTGAAAAATCTTGGAAACCCAAACCACTCTTGAATCGCCGGATGTTGCCATTGATGAACGACATATCGTACAAGTTGATTAGGCACTTCATCACCATTCACTACGAGACGATTGAGCATCACAGCCAAATCAACATCTGCAATACTCCAGTCCTTAAAAATACTCAAGCGCCCGTGATGCAAAAGCGAACTTGCAATCGCAAAAAGTTTTTCAGCTGCCTCTCTACCAAGATTTGTTAAGGGTTGATCAGAGGGCCTTTGAAAAATGACTTCAGTAGGCCGCTCTTCACGCAAAGCCACCAAATCACTTCGAAGCCATGCTTGAATTTGTCGTGCTCTTGCAAGCTCGCGCATATCGCCAGGATAAAGGCGCGGCGAAGGACACATTTCCTCGACATATTCAGTGATAGCGGATGACTCCGTTAAAGAAAAATCACCATCATTAAGCGTTGGAACGCGATTTGTAAGCGAAGCCGTTGAAAAATCAGTCGGTCTATTTTCTTTCGAGTCAATATGAATAGTTCTCAAATCAAAGTTTAACTTCTTCACTTTTAATGCGACAAATGCAGACATCGCATAAGGCGATAGAAAATTAGAATCAACAAATAGAAGCATCAAATTCATCCTCCAACCTAGCGATTAAAAAATCCCACTCTATCGTCGCAGGCGGTTTACTCGACACATCATATGTTACTCGATTAATTCCTCTCACCTCATTGATAATGCGACTCGACACTTTCTTCAACAACGCATATGGCAACTCGGCCCAATCGGCCGTCATGAAGTCACTCGTTTGCACCGCACGCAAAGCCACCACGTAGTCATAGGTTCTGCCGTCGCCCATCACACCCACACTCTTCACAGGTAAAAAAACTGTAAACGCTTGGCTGGTTAAGTCATACCAACTCTTGCCCGTCGCTTCATCTTTGAAGTGATGAAGTTCTTGAATAAAAATATCATCTGCACGACGCAACAAATCTGCATATTCCTTTTTAACTTCGCCCAAAATTCGAACACCAAGTCCTGGTCCAGGAAACGGATGTCTGTACACCATCCCATGCGTCAACCCCAAAGCAACACCGAGTTCACGCACTTCATCTTTAAACAAATCACGCAAAGGCTCTAGCAATTGCAAGCCCAGTTGCTCGGGTAAGCCGCCCACGTTGTGATGACTCTTGATGGTGACTGCTTTTTTGCTTTTACCGCCACCGCTTTCAATCACATCCGGATAAATAGTGCCTTGCGCCAAAAATGTTGCGCCCTTGTGGCCTTCGTTGCCCGCTTTGAGTTTGGCTGCTTCGGCTTTAAACACATCCACAAACAAACCACCAATGATTTTTCGTTTGGCCTCGGGCTCACTCACGCCTGCGAGTTTGCCCAAAAATAAATCGCTTGCATCCACACGAATCACTCGCGCGTGCAAACGATTGGCAAACATCTCCATCACCATATCGCCTTCATTGAGACGCAACAATCCGTGATCAACAAAAACACAAGTGAGTTGATTACCAATGGCGCGATGAATCAACGCAGCAGCCACCGATGAATCCACACCGCCTGACAATCCCAAGATTACTTCTTGTGTACCGACTTGTTGTTTGATTTTTTCAACGGCTTCGGTGATGTAGTCGCCCATGATCCAATCGGGCTTGGCCTTACAAATATCCAAAACAAAACGATTGAGCACCGCTTGCCCTTGCAAAGTGTGCGTCACTTCAGGGTGAAACTGCAGCGCATAAAAATGTCGCGCTTCATCGGCCATGCCGGCAATGGGGCAACTCGGGGTACTTGCCATCAACTTAAAGCCTTGGGGCATCTGCGTTACTTTGTCGCCGTGACTCATCCACACTTTGAGCATGCCGTGTCCCTGCTCGGTGGTGAAGTCTGCAATGTTTTTAAGTAATGCCGTATGACCATGCGCACGCACTTCGGCGTAACCGAATTCGCGCTGATGCCCGCTTTCAACTTTGCCACCCAATTGTTGCGCCATGGTTTGCATGCCATAACAAATACCCAGCACAGGCACGCCCAATGTAAAAACAGATACGGGCGCGTTGTCTGTGGATTCTTCATACACACTCGCATGACTACCCGACAAAACAATGCCTTTAAGCTTTCCATCACTCGCATAGGACTTGAGCCATTCATCGCTCACATCGCATGGATGAACTTCGCAATACACGTGCGCTTCGCGCACACGACGCGCAATCAATTGCGTCACTTGTGAACCAAAATCGAGAATGAGAATTTTTTGATGGTGCATAAAACAAAAAGCCAAGAAAGTTTCTTGGCTTGATTGTCGCAGAGTCGAAACCCCATGGATGAGGCTCAGTCTGAGCGGTAATTGGGCGCTTCTTTGGTAATTTGCACGTCGTGCACGTGGCTTTCGCGCATACCCGCCGAGGTGATTTGTACAAATTCTGCTTTATCGCGTAATTCGTCAATGGTGGCGCAGCCGCAATAGCCCATGGAAGCTCTCACTCCCCCCGCCAATTGAAAAATAATCGAAATCAAAGAGCCTTTGTAGGGCACGCGACCTTCAATGCCCTCGGGCACCAATTTGTCGGCATTGGGGTTGCCCGTGGTGGCTTCTTGAAAATAGCGATCGGCACTGCCTTGTTGCATCGCCCCGATACTGCCCATGCCTCGGTAACTTTTGTAACTACGCCCTTGATACAAAATAATTTCGCCGGGTGCCTCTTCGGTACCCGCAAACATACCGCCCATCATCACGCTGGCTGCACCCGCAGCAATGGCCTTTGAAATATCGCCGCTGTAACGAATGCCACCGTCGGCAATCAATGGAACACCCGTCCCTTTAAGCGCAGTAGCCACATTGTCAATGGCGGTGATTTGAGGAACGCCCACGCCCGCCACAATACGCGTTGTGCAAATGGAGCCAGGCCCAATACCCACTTTGACGGCATCAGCCCCCGCCTCGACCAATGCCAAAGCTGCCGCACCTGTTGCAATATTGCCCCCTACCACATCAATTTGTGGATAATTTTGCTTGACCCATCTGACTCGTTCAATCACACCACGGCTGTGACCGTGCGCCGTATCCACCACAATCGCGTCTACACCCGCTTTAACCAGCGCCTCAACTCGCTCTTCTGTGCCCTCACCCACGCCCACCGCCGCGCCCACGCGCAGTCGACCCGCGGTGTCGCGAGCGGCGTTGGGGAAACTGGTTTGCTTGGTAATGTCTTTAACGGTGATGAGGCCTTTGAGCTCAAACGCATCGTTGACCACGAGCAAGCGCTCGAGCTTGTATTTGTTGAGTAATGCCTTGGCCTGCTCGGGCGTTGTGCCATCAGCCACGGTTATGAGCTTGTTTTGCGGCGTCATGATGTCTTTCACCATCACGTCATAGCGTGTTTCAAAACGCAAATCTCGGCCTGTAACGATGCCTATGACCTTACCGCCTTCAACCACAGGAAAGCCAGAAATGCCCATCTCGTCGGACATGGCCATGACTTGCCTCACAGTATGAGTTGGGGTAATAACAACAGGATCGCGCAAAACCCCGCTTTCGTATCGCTTGACCCGGGCAACTTCTGACGCCTGTTGCTGGGGTGTGAGATTTTTGTGGATGATGCCAATACCGCCCTCTTGAGCGATAGCAATAGCCAAACGAGCCTCTGTCACCGTGTCCATAGCGGCAGAAACCAAGGGCAAATTGAGTTGAATTCGTCGGGAAAACGGGGTGGACAGGACGGTGTCTTTGGGCAAAACTTGAGAAAAAGCTGGCACCAACAAAACATCATCAAAGGTGAACGCGTGGCCGAGTAAACGCATATAAGAGGCTCCAAAAGAGCGATCATACCTACCTCTAATAGATAGTTGTATACATATGTAACAAAAAGAATGAATTTTTGAATGAGTTGTTGTCTAAAATGTATATATTTTTAGACATAAAATTCAATGTTGCAGTCCAACTCTCTTGATAATAAAAATCGAAAGGACCCCGTAAGCGGTCGGCAGCTGACCAAGGCCAAATTAGCCCAAAGGGGGTTGATCATCAGCGTTGTTATCTTAGCGCTATTTTATTTTTTAAACAATCTCATACCCATCAGCAAATACAACATTTGGACCGCAATTGCTATTTTTACAATTTATTTAGCCACATTTTTGGGGTTGAAAATTGATTGGGCTCTGAATTTCGCCATTTTTGTGTTGATGATTTTTTTAACAAACCTCATTGCAGAAACAGGTAGCGTCAACTCCACAGCCATGATTTGGCTTTGTATTATTCTCACCGCCACCGTATTACTTCAAGGTTGGCGGGCCGCCGTTTCATGGTTTTTTGTCATGGTTGCAATTGGTGTTTTGTTAATGGAACTTGCACATCGCTCTGTGATTTCTGCACGGGTTGCCGTCGATCATCCCATGGTGATTTGGAGCTTGATTAATTACATTTTGGCGATCGGCTCCTTGATGTTAATTATTGTGTTCTACGACACATCACACCGCAGTCGCATTCAAACGCTCAAAGAACGATCAGAAAGTCTTAGCGATATGCAACTGGCTATTACTAAAGCGCAAGCCCACAAGGATGATTTGATTGCGTCCGTCGGCCATGAACTCAGAACGCCCATGAATGCGATATTAGGTCTGAATGAAATATTAAAAGATGAATTAAAAAACGAACACGCTGATATTGAAATTGTGAATCACATTCGACAATCTACTGAACAATTGCTCCATATCGTTGATGATGTTTTAGATTATTCCTCTGTGCAAGCAGGACGACTCAAAATACAACCGCAAGATTTTCATCTACACCAATGCATCGACGCGATTTTTCATCGAATTAAAAAAAAATATGAACATCTGGGCATTGCATTCGACATTCATCTAGACGAAAAGTTACCAGCGTATGTTCATGGAGATCCCAAAAGATTACAGCAAATCATTCGAAATTTATTAGACACCTTTATGGGCTTTTCAATGGAAGGCCGCATACAACTCGAATGCGAATTACGAGACGGTGAGATTTTTTTCTTAATTACAAACCAGGATATCAATTTATCAAGCGCACAATTTGAATTGGCTCATTCAATTATTAACCAACATCGGGCTACTCACAACGCAAACAATGAGCGTAAAAATTTGGGCGATACAGGAATGGGACTCACTATTAGCGCGGCCTTGATTCATTTACTCAAAGGTCGACTTGGAATTAAAAAACGAACTGGAAAAGGAACCGAGTTTTGCTTTTATGTGCCATTGCCCGAAGTGCAATGGGTAGAAACCTCCGCACCCCTTGCATTGAACAAACAATGGATCGACCTCCAAATTTTAGTCGTCGACGACAATGCCGTTAACCTTTTAATCGTTAAAAAAATGATTGCCGATCTTTGGCCAACCGCCCTATTACACCAAGTAACCACAGGACAGGAGGGTTTAGACATCATCGGCAAGCAAGCCATTGACTTGATACTGACTGATTTGATGATGCCTGATATGGATGGAATAGGCTTTACCAACGCCGTTCGTTCTTTGATGGCACACAACCCTGTACCCATCATCGCCTTAACAGCAAGCACAAATCCAATTGACGAAGATATGGCGTTGCAAGCGGGTATGAATGCAGTGATCCATAAGCCTGTAGATAAAACAGTTCTATCCCAAACTATTCAATACTGGCTCACCATGTCCGAGAAAAAAAGCTTGTCATGACCTCTAAAACCACATTTCAATTAGCACTCTTAAGGCGCCTCGAAAAATTTCTTGCAGCGCTTCCTGAGCGCTACAAAGATCGACAAGTTACGTTCACTTTTGTTTATTCCTTTTTAATCATTATTACGGTTTTAAATGGCACAATATTTGAGCCTTATGCCTATGCCTTCGAAATTAATTTGGCCTATGTTATTTGCATGTTGTTAGGCTTGATTTATTTGCACTTTAATGGATCATTAAGTATTTATATTCATCTGGTCACTTTTTTGGGAATGTCAAAAATTGTGATTAACGCTTGGACTAGCAATGGTATTTTTGCCCCCACTTGTGCTTGGTTGATAATTTTGCCCATTGCTCCTTTCTTTGTACTTAGTCGACGCGAAAGCTATATTTGGATGTGTATCAGTGTCGCTTTATTTTTTATCATGGCTTCTCTTACATGGCACGGTTATTTATATTCGGATTTTCAATATGGCTTGGAGTTCATGTCCATCGCATTTTCAGATTACTGCTTTTTAGCTTTAGCCTTGATGTCGCTTCCAATTGTTTACGATCAACTCAACAAATACACCTTGATTAAAAGTGAATTAAGAAATATTGAACTCGAAAAGCGTCAAAAAGAATTGCAAGAAACAACTGCGAGTCGAGATAAGTTTATTTCTGCCATCAGTCATGCGTTGCGAACACTCATGAACGGTATTTTGGGATTTAATGACCTATTAAAAGAAAAGGTAGCAAGCAATCCTCGCGCTTTGCAAATCACGCAACAAACGCGTCAGTCGGCAGAGCACTTACTCACGGTCATCAATGATGTACTGGATTATTCTCAATTGCAAGCGGGAAAATTAAGAATCAACGTTGAGAATTTTCAGATCCGGCAAACCGTTGAAAACGCTTTTTTATTACACAAACCCAAAATCGAAAGTATGCGCTTCGCATATAGTTACGACATCAGCGACGTCGTACCCCAAGTCATCCGAGGCGACAAAAATCGAGTCATACAAATCTTAGTGAATTTAATCGGCAATGCCGTTAAATTTACGCATCAAGGATCGGTTCATATTTTTGTTGAATGCAATTCAACCGAAATTCTATTTTCTGTGAGAGACACGGGTATCGGCATTGCGACCGAACATTTTTCATCGATCTTTAAACGATTCAACCAAGCGAACGACGAAATTCAAGTTAGATACGGTGGAAGTGGGCTTGGGCTTTCTATCTGTCACAACTTGGTGCAACTGATGGGTGGCGAAATTGGCTTTGAAAGCGAATTGGGTAAAGGTTCACGCTTTTGGTTCAAACTGCCCCTCATTTCAGCCACCTCAGAGGATTTGTTTATTGCTTCTTTACGGCAAGACAATCTCATTCAAAATCGAACTATTCATATCATGATCGTTGACGACAATGCGGTGAATCGTCTCTTGCTCAAAAAAGTTTTGCAAAATTATTGTACGCATTGCTCACTGTATGAAGCAGACAACGGACAAAAAGCGTTGGAACTGTTTAAAAACAACCCGATCGACATGATCGTCATGGACATGGTAATGCCAATCATGGATGGCGTCGAGTCTACACGAAGAATTCGACAAGACTTTTTAGAGCCCAAATGCCGCGTTCCTGTTTTGGGTCTCACAGCTAACGTCAACGCATCAGATGGAAATATTTTCATGCAAGCGGGTGCCAATGACATTATGTTTAAGCCCTTTGAAAAAGCCATCATGATCGAAAAGATTCAACGTCTCATGTCAGAACACGCGCATTACACGGCCGCGTATAAATTCACCAAGTTTTAATAACCTTGCTTGGCGCCAGGGCGCTTTTTAGAAAAAAGTCCGGCCGTTCGCGCACCTTGTTTTTTAAATCGCTCTCGCCTAGCCGTTTTGGGATCAACCAACAATCCTCGAACAATTTCTAATCGATCAAGATGCGCGAAGAGATAGGACGAATTAATTTTTCTGCCCCACACGCTAAACGTCCAATCTTTTTTATCTTGTAAAAATATCCAATTGGGGTCTTTTTGAATGACTTCTATCACTTGCGACAATGCAGATGCGCTGTCGATTGAAAAAATTTTTTCAA